>JBBSUD010000046.1:0-37938 GCA_038235225.1 Verrucomicrobiales bacterium | reverse complement strand
TCATTCGGAAGATGATGAAGCCGTTCGATGGCTGAATTGCTAGGGACATAATCGAAGAGGCCGAATCGGGTCCCCTGGAGTGGTCGGCTCCCGGGTCCCATACCACCCTGCGTACAGCTTTGACCACGTGCCTCCGTCCATGTGGGAAGGCTTCCCCGGTTTTTCAGAGCCGCTGCAGCGACCATGTCATTGTGCAGGGCGGTCCCCATCAGACTCGGGCTTTGGGCCCGAAGTGAAGAACGATTCAGATGGCTTTGACCACGCGCATCCGTCCCAGCGATCAGGCTTCGCAAGAATTTTCAAATCCGTTATCGCGACCCTGGCGTTCATGTCGTGAAACCTTTGTTCCGCCAGCCAACGGTGGTTTAGCGCGAATCGCACAATCTCATTTCGGCCCAGCCGCCAGCGGACCTTCCAGCGCCGGGTTGCCACTCTTGGACGAGCTTATGTTCCTGCTGCGCGCCCCCGCCGATGGTTTCACCCCGCCGATGATGCCACGAACGACAATGAGGGTCATTCCGCCTGCTTTGCGGTTGGATCGCGCCGGGGTGTCTGTTGTTCGGTGGTGGTGCCATCGTTGTCGTAGGGAACACTGCCGTGGGGTTCGATCTTGTAGCCCCATTCCTTGAGATAGGAGGCGGCCGGGCGGAAATCGTCCCCGATTTTCTTCAACCGCGTTTGCAGCCGTGCTTCGAGATCCTGGACGAGCGCCGCGTTTTCCGGCTTGCCGACGAGATTGTTGGTTTGATCCGGATCTTTCCCATCGTCGAAAAGAAGCCACGGACCATCGAGGTCTCGGACATAGGTGTATCGGCTGGTCTGGATGGCGCGGTATTCACGGTCGATTTCCAGAGAAAGGCGGGTGTTGAAGGGAGCTATGTTCATATAGAGCGCCGCGCGATCCTTGTCTTTCCCGGAGCGGATGAAGAGCGACAGATCCTCGCCCTCGACCGAGTTCGGGATTTTCACATCGGCCAAGCCTAACAAGGTCGGGAGCACGTCCGGCGTGGTGATGGGGGTTTCGACCTTGTGTCCGGACATGGCCGGGACGCGCATCAGGAACGGCACCCGTGACGACACGCTCCAAGCCACTTGCTTGGTCTTCGGTGGCACGCCATGCGAACCTAACGACTCGCCATGGTCCGAGGAGAAAACGACGATGGTGTTATTTGCGAGGCCGGTATCGTCGATGGTTTTCATGAGATCACCGACGCACCGGTCGAGCGCGGTGCAGTGGGCATAGTATCCCCGGGCCTCCTTCCGCGCGTTGGCCTGCATTTTAGCCGGGACATTGGGCGGAAGCTGGATTTTGTCCGGCGGGTATAGCGCCTTCAATTCGGCTGGCGCGCTCTCGTGTGGGAAATGGGGCGTGCCATAGGCAACCATCAGGATAAACGGGCGCTCGCCCGCCGCATGGTCGCGGATGAATTGCTGGGCGTCCTTGGTTTCAGCATAGGGTGCGTAGCCATCCCAAAAGCGTTTCACGTCCGAGGTGCCCTCGTAGTAATGAGAGTGGTTGTAGGTGTGATCGCACTCGGCCCCTTTCCAGTATTCCCAACCCTGCCGCCGCTCCGGCGGGATGTAGGCGGTGCGGCCGTTTCCATCGAGGTGCCATTTGCCGATGTAGCCTGTCGAGTAGCCCGCCGCGCCCAGGATCTCCGCCATGCAAAGCTCGTCATCAGGCAGGTGCGCATCGTTGAGGAACATCCCGGTGGAGGTGGGATAGCGCCCGGTCATGAGCGCCGCACGATGCGGTGTGCAAACGGGGAGAACGGAAACCGCATTGTGAAAGTTCAGCGACTGCTTCGCGAGCTTGTCGAGATTCGGTGTCTTCACGTTGGGATCCCCCGCATAACCGGTCGCCGAGGCACGCCACTCGTCGGCAATCAAATAAATGATGTTGGGCTTGGTGGCCGCGAAAGCGGCGGAAATTCCGATTTGTGCCACGCACAGGGAAGCGAGAAGAGTTTTGATCTGCTTGGTTTTCATAAATCAGTGCCGATAACTGTTGGGCGGAAATTACCGTTCGGAATGTCAGCAAGCCCGCTCGAAACCGGAATATCAATACCCGGCCTACAGCTAATTTGTTTCAGGAGTATAATCATGGCTTGTTTACCGGAGCACACATCAAGGAGCGGAGACTCGCTCGTGTCGTTTCTTTTCACCAACCTTTGATCCCTTGCCTGCCATTCGTGACCGCGGTGCGGGTGTTGAACAGCGGGGTGCCTATCAATGGGTGCGCTAACTCATCTCCACAATACTGCCGGCATTGCAGCGGACCGGTTGTCCGGCTGCGGTTGCCTTTCAAGGCGCTCGTTAGATCCGGATCGCTCAGGGATTCCAATCCATGCGCGGGATTTCCACGGCTTCGAGGTAGGGCATGGCGGGATTTTCCGCGGTATTCCACTGGAGCATCACGGTGCAGGGTGTCGCCTTGCCATAGCTGAGACTGTGGGAGCCGTCTTGGATCAAGCCGGCGATTTTCGACTGCTGGCCGATGACGGCGCGCGCGATTTCCGGCGCGCCATCCTGCGGCAGCAGCCTGAGTGTGAGCTTTTTGTCCCGGTTCGGCACGGATTCGTCGATGCAGGTTGCGAGCGGGGAAACGATCACTTGAAACAGCGCACGCTTGTCCGATTTCTTCGCAGCCATGGCGGCGAGGCGGCCGCCGAAGGTATCGAGAAACGGGTCCGCCACGATTTTCGGACTGGCGGCGCCGCGGGTGCGGACGAGCAGGGTTTGCGGGTCGGTGTGGCCGCCGCCGGCATCGAAATTCACATTGTAGAAGATGTCCGTGACCTGCTCGACCGGATTGCTCTGCTGGGCGAAGGTTTCGAGCTTCACGACCGCGGGCAGTGGCTTGGAAAGGCAGGAAACGGCGAGCTCGGCCAGCGGCGTCCTGGTTTCCATGAGGGGCAGGCGCTCGGCCAGCGTTCTGGCGGCGAGAAATTTCTCCACGACTTCCATCGCCGCCAGGGCGGGCGCGCGGCTGGCGGCGGTGGCCGGGGCCGCCGGCTTCCGGTCCGGGATTTCAATCGGCAGAGCCGGCGCGGCGGCGCTGGGAAATCCGCCGGGAGCCGGTTCCTCGACCGTCTCCTTTTTGGGGGAAATCGCTTCAAGTTTCTGCGGCTGCGGATTTCCGAGATAGGTCAGCACGCAGTAAACGATTCCCGCCACGGCCAGCAAGAAAATGAGGAGGAGCACCAGTCGGATCGCCCAACTGCCGGCCCGCGGGGTAGTGCCCGGGGCGGCCCGCGAACTCGCCGGCGCCGCGCCGGGATCGGGGGGCAACGGCCGGGCAGCCGGCTCGGCGAGATTTGCCCGCTGGGGCGGGTCCGGGGACTCCGGCTGGATCGGAGCTGGCGCGGCGGATTCGCCGGGAGCTTGGATTTCCGCCCGGCATTTCGGGCAGGGGCCTTTGACACCGGCGAGGCTGGCGGGGACGGTCAGCTTGGTTTCGCAGGTGGGACAGTGGAAGGTGATGGAGTCGTTCGCCATTTGCGTAGGGGGTGCCGAGAGCTAGGGAACTCCCGCGCTGCCGTCAATCGTGCAAAGATTTGCCGCCGCGTCCCTTGCGGGAAGCCCATCTCATCCGCCTTCCGCGCCGAGCGCGACCAGCGCGCAAAACCCGGCGATGCCCGCCACCAGGACCAGCCAGCGCCACCATGCGATCGTCCGGTGGGAGACTGCGAAATCCCCGCTGCCGTCCCAGACGGTTTGGCCGCGGTTCGAGAGGTGCTGGAAAGCCATGATGTGGGTGATCAGCGAGACGATCGGAATTCCCAGCCCCTGCCCGCGCAGCGTGACGTCGCCCGCTCGCCACAGCGCTCGGCCGAACGACAGCCGGCTGCCATCGCGATTTCTCACCCGCACCCGCAGCAGCGCCTTGAACGGCGTGGTCCCGAAGAGCACGAACATCACCGCCTCCGCGAATATCCCGCTGGCGAATAGCAGCGCGGCCAACACGTAGGCGGAAATCTCAAGCAGCTCGGGGATCGCCAGCGCGATTGCGAATCCCGCGATGAAACACCACAGCAGGAAATCCAGCGTCCGCGCGAAGTAGCGCACCCACGGGCGGATCTGGTCGCCGCTCGGTTCATAATCCGACCACGCCGCCGCCGCCGGTCCCGCGTCCGAAACGGGCGGAGCGTAAGGCGAATCCACGGGCGAGGGGGCGGCCAAAGCGAACACCGCGAGCTGCGAAGCGGGCGCCCAATCGCCCATGCCGTCCGTCCAGACCAGCGTCGCACGGGGCAGGCGGCCCGCTTGGAAAAGCCCGGCCAGCTCCCCTTCGCCCAGCGGCCCGCATTGCCGGGATGCCTCGATGTAGAACCATTGTTTCATAAAATCCGTAGGTGAAATCAGTTCCCCGCGAGCATCCCGCGCAGGCCGCCGAAGAAGCTCTCCAGTTCGTCCGTGCTTGGCTCCGCGCCGAGGATTTCGTCGTAGGTCGTGTGGATCAGGTGCTCATCGTCCAGCTCGCCGAGGAAGCTGCTGGGCTGGCAGCCGGTTTCCTGGCCATATTTCATCCGCGTCGCGCAATACGTCAGTGTCAGTTGGTCCTGCGCCCGGGTGATGCCCACGTAAAGCAGGCGCCGCTCCTCGTCCTTCGTCCCCTCCGCGATGCTGCGGGTGTGTGGGAGAAATCCCTCCTCCAGCCCGATCAGGAACACGATGGGAAATTCCAGGCCCTTGGAGGCGTGCAGCGTGATCAGCGTGACGCCCTGCTTCTTTTCCAAATCGTCCTCGCGCTCCGAGGCGAGCGCGCTGGCATCGAGGTAGGCTTGCAGCTTTTTGCCCTTTTCGACGTGCTTCCGCAGGCCGTCGATGACGCTGAAAATCCCCTCCCCGCGCTGGGTTTTCTCCGTCTCCGTCTTGCAGGCCCGCTCGATCCACGGCCGGTATTCGATTTCCCGGATCAGGCCGTCCAGCACGTCCGCCGGGTTTTCCTTCGCGATATCGATGCGGTCTTTCGCGCCCGCGATGGTCGCGACGAAATTCTGCACCGCGTTGGTCGCTTTGGGGCCGAGCGTGTCGGTGAATTCCGGGTCGCACAGCGCCTGCCAGACCGATTCATGATGATGTCGGCTCCATTCCGTGGCTGCCACCGCCGTCGTCTGGCCGATGCCGCGGTTGGGCGCGTTGAGAATCCGCAACAGCGGCACGTCCGCGTCCGGCGAGACGAGAAGCTGCGCGTAGGCCATCACATCGCGCACTTCCCGGCGGTCGTAGAAGCTCTGCGCGCCGACCATCCGGTAGGGGATTTTCCGCTCGCGGAAGGCCAGCTCCAGCTTGCGGCTCTGGACATTTGTGCGGAAGAGGATCGCGAAATCCTCCCATTCCCGGCCCACCGCGCCCTTCTCGGACATGATTTCCTCGGCGATGAATTCCGCCTCTTGCTCGTCGCCGGGCATCGCCACCACCCGCACCGGGTCGCCGCCCTTTCGCGTCGAGCGCAGCACCTTCTCGCGGCGACCGATGTTGTGGCGGATGAGGCTGTTGGCGGTGTGCAGCACCGCGTGGGTGGACCGGTAATTTTCCTCCAGCCGGATGACCTTAGGGTCGGGGAAAAATTTCTCGAATTGCAGGATGTTGGCCACCTCCGCGCCACGCCAGCCGTAGATCGATTGGTCGTCATCACCCACCACGCAGACGTGGTAGGGCGGCCCCACAAGCTGCTGGAGCAGCCGCATCTGGAGCGAATTCGTGTCCTGGAATTCGTCCACCGTCACCCGCGTGTAGCGCCGCCGGAACTCGTCACGGACGTCCGCGTGCTCCGACAGAATCCGCTCGCCCAAGACCAGCAAATCGTCGAAATCCACGGCATTCTGCGCGCGCAGCTCGTTCTGATAGGCATGCGCCAGCGTGGCGTGGAAATCGTTCTCCAGCGCGTCGGCCGGAAGGCCTTGGTTCTTGGCCTTGGAAATCGCCGATAGCACCTCGTCCGGCTTGGTTTTCTCGTCCGTCCCGCCTTTCCGCACCAGCAGTTGGCGCATCAGGCCCACCTGGTCCGAGTGCGAGCAAATCGAGAAATTCTTCTTGTAGCCCAGCTTCTCGATGCCGCCCCGCAGGATGCGCACGCACAGCGAGTGGAACGTGCAGACCGTCATTTCCTTCGCCGCCCGTTTCGAGACCATCCCGCCGATCCGCTCCTGCATTTCGCTCGCCGCCTTGTTCGTGAACGTCACCGCGAGGATTTCCTCCGCCGGCACCTTTTTCTCCAGCATGTGGGCGATCCGGCAGGTCACCGTGCGGGTTTTGCCCGTGCCCGCGCCGGCCAAAAGCATGACCGGACCATCCAGCGCGCCCACCGCCTCGCGCTGGGCCTGGTTCAGGGAATCGAAGGAAAACGAGCTGGCCATCCGCGCGCGGATGCAAGCCCCGCCGTCCGCCGCTGGCCAGAACCGAATGCGCCCCCGTGGCGGCGGGGCTTGCGCGACAAGGGATGCCGATTCCGTACCGCCGCGCCCGCCTCCGCCGCGGGACGCGTCGGGGATTCTCCCTTTGCCACGCGGTCGATTTGGGCTACATGGCAGCCATGATTTCCCGATTCACCCTTGCAGTCCTCGCTCTTTCCGGCCTCTCGATCGTCCCGATTTCCGCGCAGCAGGCGGTGCCTCCAGCCCACGCGCCGCGGCTTCCGCTGGGAACCGTGTTCAACGGGGAATCCAAGTTTTACGCGATCATTGCCAAGGCGGAGCGCGAGAAATGGCGGAACCTGGCGATCGGCGAGCGCACGGCGCGGATCGCGCGGGAAATGGTCGGCACTTCCTATAAGAACTATACGCTCGAAGTGGACGACAAGACGGAGTCGCCGGTCGCGAATCTCGCTTCGGTGGATTGCTGGACCTTCTACGAGAATGCTCTCGCGATTTCCAGGATGATCCACTTCAAGCCGGGTCCGTACAAGCCGCAGGACATGCTTCAGATGATCGAGCTGGAGAGATATCGGAATGGCGTTTGCACCGGCAGCTATTTGAGCCGGATGCATCATCTCGAAGAGGTATTCTATGACAACCAGCGGCGCGGTTATTCCAGTAACATCACCCCGCGGATTCCCGGTGCGGAACGCCTGCGGCGCGACATCCGCGAGATGACCGTGCAATGGAAGGCCTACCGGTATCTCCGCGCTACGCCATCGCTGCTGCCGGCCATGGGCAGGATCGAGGCGCAGGTCTCGAAGCTGCCGGTCTATCATGTGCCGAAATCGAAAGTGCGCGACGCGGAGAAATACCTTCAGAACGGCGACATCTGCGCGATCACCTGCCGGGATACGAGCGGCTACACCTCGCATGTCGGCATGATTCTGCGCATCGGCGAGCGCGCGATTTTCACCCACGCCACGTCGGATCGCGACAAGGGCCGCATGGTGATCATCGACCGGCCGATCACCGACTATCTCAACGCATCCTCCAGTCACATCGGCATGATCATCTCCCGTCCGAACGATGTTCCGGCTTCGTCGCTGTGGCAGGGAAACATGGCGAGGCGATAACTCACTCCGCCGCGTAAATCTTGAACTCGGCGAGTTTCGGCCGGGTTTCCGGATCCTTCTTCACCGCCGGCGGAAGGATGGTCAGCTTCACAAAGCGCGCCGTGGCTGGCTCGCTGTCCGCATACGATTTTGCGGCGTCCTCGTTGGCGTCGTGGATTGCATAGTCTCTCCACGACTTGCCGTTTTGGGAAATCTCGATCTTATAACTATAAGCGACACCCGCTTCGATATCCTCATCCGCGAGGAACCACTCCGTCCCGGCGATTTTCCTCTCCTCCCCCAGATCCACCGCGATCCACTGCGGCGGCATGCCGTTGGGAAACCATTTCACATACCAATCGTCCTTCCCGCCATGGTGGCCGTCCACCGCCTTTTCCGCGCGGAGGAAATCTTCCACGTTCACGCCAATAGGATCGGGAGAGGAACTGGTAACCGGTTTGCCGAGCGCGAGATTGGCAGCGGATTTTTCCATGGGAGATTTCCTGATGTCCCAGTAGCCGGTGAAGAACTCACCGCGGCCGATTTCATAGTAGGGACGAAACCTTAACTCGCGTCCCGCATCGTCCGTAGCGGTGAAATGCAGCGGTTTGCCGGCCACCGGCTTGAACCACGCATCGAGATGATTGACCCAGTTCTTCGGTTGGTCCGGATTTCCCACAAGTTCGGACAGCCAGGGCCGCGCGCCTTCGCCCACCAGCACCACCGGACCATAGAAGAAAGCCAGTTGGTCCGGCTTGTCCGGCATGGGGTATTTCCGGAATGACATCGGCAGCTTGCATTCGATGCGATCGCCAGTTTTCCACATCCGGCTGATAGTGACATAACTTCCCGGCTTCGCATCGAGCTTCTCCGGCGTGCCGTTGACCGAGATTTCGAATCCGCTTTCGCACCACGCCGGGATACGGATTCCGATTCCCAAAGCGATGGGTTTCTCCGCCGTCACCACCAGCGATGTGGACGCCTCGGCCGGAAATTTCGTGACTTGTTCCAACCGGAACCCTTTCTCCGGCCAGTTGAGCATGGAGGCGATGAACAGATTCACGCGCAGGCCGGAATCGTCGTGGGTGTAGATGGCGGTGCCATATTTCGAGGGGTTTTCCAAACCGGTGCCGTTGCAGCAATAACAGCCGGTGAGATTCGAGCGGAAATCTTTGACGGCGTTCGCATTCAGCGGCTGATAGTAGGTCTTCCAGCCGGTTTCCGCATCCTGGCTGCCGAGGATGGCATTGTAGAGACAGCGTTCGTAGTAATCCATGTAAGCGGCATCGCCGGAGAGGTGATAGAGGCTGTCCGTCACCTTGAGCAGATTGTAGCTGACGCAGGTTTCCTGGGGCATTTTCGATTGCGTTCCAGCCAGCGCCATCACGCCGGGCATCCCTTCGTGAACGCTGGTGCCGCCGGTGGCGTAGGTTTTGCGGCCGCTGCCCGCCACGAAGTTCCAGAAATTGGCGGTGGCGGTTTTGTGATATTCGTCCGCTTCGTTCTCCGCGATGCGCGCGGCGCCTACCATTTTGGCCAGCAGCGTATTCGCATGCTCCAGGTAATCCTCGTTGTTATGGAATCGGTCGAGAATCAGTTTCGGCTGCTCCCAAGCCAGCGCGATTTTCCGATCCCGCGGATTCCTGGTAACCGAATAAAGCCGCTCGAACGCCTCGGTCATGCCGCCAAACTCCACGGTCTTCACCTTCTCCAGTTGTTTGCCATACGAATGCATGCGCTCTTCGATCCAACCGGCGAGCTTGTTGAGGATTTCCAATGACTCCGCGTTTCCGGCGGATTGGTTCGCGTCCAGCAATCCCTCCATCAGTTTGTGCATGCGATACCACACCACGCCATCCAGCCGGTCCGGTGCGAACTCCGCTTCCGGCGAGGCGAATAGAAATTTGCCGCCCAGCGCCTGTTGACATTTCCCCAGCTCGGCCACCATGTAATCCACCCGTTTCTTTAGTTCCGCGTCGCCGGTTTGCGCGGCCATCAACGAAATGGCCGATAGATAGTGCGCCTCGTAGAATCCGGGGAAAGGCCCGCCCGGCTCCGGCGCCCCCCAGCTATCGAGCGGCTTGGCATCGCCGGTCGGCAGGCCGGCGTTCAGGCGGTAACTATACAAAGCCCGTTCGACGCCGATCTCGTCCAGCACCTTGCGGTTGACCCGCATGCTGTCTTTGAAAATTCCGTCGGTCAGCCGGACCTGCGAAAGCGCGAACGGCTTGGTGGGCAGGGCGAGCGCGCCGGTGGCCAGCGCGGCGAGGAGGAGCGGAGTGCGCAACATGATTGGATGTGAAGGTGAAATTATTTCTCCCAGATTTCCATTTCCGTAACTCCCGACCGCGAATCTCCTTCGCCGATGTGGGTGAAGACGGCACGGATTTTATCGGTGGAAACCGGTGGGAATGTGACGGTATTGACCATTCCGCCGGTCGGCTGTTCCGGATCGTGGGCTTGTTTGGGAATCGCTTTCCATACTCCGCCGGTCCATCCCTCGATCGTATAGCTCTTGGGTGGCTTCACGCCGCCGCCGTCGGAGAAGATATGGACCATCACTTTGCCAATCTTCTTTTTGGAACTCAGATCGATTTCCAGCCAATCCGTTTCATTGGGTGAGCCGAAGCTGGTCCAGCGGTTCATCGGCGTGGGACGGAAGCTGAGTTTCCCATCGATCGCGAACTCGGGCTTGCCGCCGAACTGATCGGAAAAAGAGGCGCTGGCGTGGGGGAATCCCTCCAGCGGCTTGGGATTGAACGCGAGGTTCCCCGCCGGCGGCGGTGCGATGGGATACGGCATTTCCGACGGACCCCATGCCTCGATTTCGGTCATTCCGGATTTCTTGCCGGGCGCGTTTTTCAACATCACCCGCAGCTTTTCGATTTTCATTTCGGGGAAGCGAATGACATTCGGCATGCGGCCCGCCGGCTTCTCCGGCTTGCGTGCCTGATTCGGTAGATCCTTCCAGTCGCCGTCACCCCCGGCATATTCCAATTTGTAGGCAGAGGGCGCGGCGATGGTGTGTCCTTCGCCATCGTCGAGCAGATAGAGCCTTACTTCATTCAAGGCGCGCGGCGTTCCGAATTCGAGGGTGAGCCAGTCAAGATCCTCAGCCGAACCCTCGGTGGTCCAGCGGAGCGGCGGGTCGAGGTGATACCACGCGGTATTTCCATCTTGAAGAAATGCCAGCGAGGATTTCGGCCCGACGTGCGAGGCGCTGATTCGCGGGTAGTAGTTGCCATCGTTGTTAACGGCGTGATTCACGCGCTTGTCCTTCGATAAAGGCTCTTCCACGACAGGCGGCATTTTCACCTGCAGTTTGGCCAGTTCCGGCGAGGACCCCGCCTTTTTTCCATCAATCAGAACCTGCAATCCTCCGCCTCGGTGGTAACGATTTCCGGTCTTGTCCCAAACGATGGAAATCAGGTGTCCGCGGTAGGGAATGTTCTCCATGGCGAACCATTCCCACTCCGCCGGAGCAAGCGGATCTACGGTCATGGTATCGCTGTCGATCACTTGAAGCCCGGCGAGACCGGTGATGATAAGATCCACGAAGCCGGAGTGGAAGTAGTGCTCGCTGCGGTAGTACATGTCATGCCCTTCCCACGATCCGGTGAAGGGATTGAGCGCCTCCGCCACATAGGGTTTGCCATCCTTCCGCTGGGAATTCGAATACACGCCCAGCAGTTTGTAGTAGTCCGCGCGGGTGACGAAATCCTGCTTGTAGTTGTGCAGGACGTTCGCCATCGCCTTGAGCGTCTGGGTGGTGGCGAACGGCCAGGATTGACCGCTCCACCAGCAGCAGCCGGGCTGGAGAAGGAACATCGGGTCGTTCCTCTCAACCGTCGTCGGACCGAAGGGCGAGTAGAAGTAATCGGGATCCATCAGGAATTTCCACGCCTCGCCGAAACCGGGGTCGGGCAGGTTGAATGCCCAGGGCACATAGCCGGCCTCCTCGCGGCCGTGCGAATTTCCCGCGTATTTTCCGGATTGATAGATAAGAGTATTCTTATTGACGGTATTGCCTTCCAGATCCGTTTCAGTATCGCGGAACATGGGAAAGAAAAACTGGCGTTTGGGATCCCAGAGCTTCTTCTGCATCGTTTCTTTGAGTGTGTCCGCCTTCTTTTGATATTCCTCCGCCATCTTGCCGTCGCCGCTGAGCGCGGCGATTTGGGAAATCGCCATTTCATCGGCCCACATGTAGGTATTGAACGACGGGCGATAGGACGGCGCGCCGGAAAGGATGTTCTTGGTCTGGCGGCTGGCAATGTTGAATTCCATGCCGTCGTCGTGGCCGACCTGCCAGAACATGCCGGTGTCCTCCACCCAGTGATCGCGCTCCCAGCCTTTGAAATCCTCCACCAGATCGGGTAGCAGCTCTTTAATGTATTCCCGATTCGGATGAACCAGATAGGTGTCCCACGCGGAAGCCGCCATCCATGCGGAATAACGGCGCGGCTGGGCGCCCGGCGTGTGGAACCAATAGCGCGCGAAATCCCGGGTAAATCTCGGATTGCGGATCCATCGAACCTCGTTGAACTGATGGCCGGAGGGGCAGGATATCCCGCCGTACGCGCCGGACCAGAACGGACGGTTGACAAACTCCGTCCACAGATAGCCGGTATCCGGCGAACCATAGGTAAGTTGCTTCGTGACCAGCTCCCAGCGATAGTAGTAAGTCGTGTTCAGCCCCTCGTCGGGCGTGTCGAGGAATGGTATGTTTTTCTCGAACCAGTCGAAATCGCGATTGTCCCAAAATGTCTGCGCTTCGAGGAGTTTCCGGTGGTCGAGGACAGGGGCGGCGGCCAATGGGGCGGCAAACAGCGGCAGCAGCAGAAGTGTGGCGGAAAGTTGATTTGTCATGAAATTGTGTGGACGACGAGCGGGCCATCGCGATCGGTTGCAAGTGGAACGATTCGCGGGAGGCCGCAATTTCAGCGATTCGCGAGTTGAACAATCCGTTTCGCGAAATTACCGGACACCGCTGGGGTTGTTAGGTCCGGGGGGATTTCATGAAAAAGGCCCCCGAGCCGGAGCGGGCGCGGGGACCTTTGTGGAAATGCGGCTGCGTCTTTCAGGCACGGCGGCGGGTCAGGAGGCCCAGGCCGGCCAAGCCGAACAGCAGCGCGGAAGCGGGTTCCGGAACGGACTGCACGATTTGAAATCCACCCAGCGCGATTTCGCCATCCATGACCACGGCGGACGTGCCCGACAATCCGGTGAATTTCACATAGGTGTCGTTGAGAACGAAATCCGGATCCGTTCCATTGAACTGCGGCGTGAAGGTATTGACGAGCGTCCGGGTCGTTCCGCCGATGTTGAAGTTGACCGTCTCATTGGAGAACTGGGTGCAATAGATGTAGAGATCGTAAACGGCATACGGAACGTTCGAGACGGTGAGAGTGGTGGGATTCGCCATGTTGTTCTTGTCGCCGAAGATGATCTCGTCCGGGGTGCCCTGGGTGTTCCATGTATCCGCAGCGCCGCTGGTGGCGCTGATGAGCAGCGCGGTTGCGGAGCCCCCGTCATCGTTATATACAATTGCGTAGTTGAACGGCTGCGCGACGCCCGCCGCCTGGACGTTGTTCCAGTTGGTGGCAGGAAACGCTCCCGCCGTATCCGTGGCCGCCAGCGAGGCCGTGTTGCCGCCGGCAATATCATAGTTCACACTGATGGCGGCGCCCCATGTCGATGCGGGGACAAACCCGAGAAGAGCAGCTCCGGCGATGGCTAATTGGTTGTTTTTCATGGCTTGTTGGTTGGTATCACGGTGTTTGCTAAGTTTTCGATCTGTCAGGCAATGGCCCAAGCGGGCAACCGGGATTCCAAAACAGTTCGACAATCGACCGCAAGCAAAGGTTTTGTCCATTTCGCGCAAGCGACGTTCATAAAGCGAATTCCTACGGATCGGACGCGGCTCGACGAAGATACCGAGTCAACCGCCAGCGCCCGGAACGCTGCCGCCGAAACTCCTCGGTGCGCGGGTTCGATCGCGAACTAGCGCGTTAGCACCATCGATTCGAGGTCGATCGGCAGGCTGTTCAGACATTCGCAGCCGCCTTTTCCGATTCGATAGAGATTCTCGATGCGGATGCCGCCGACGCCGGTCAGATAGACTCCGGGCTCGATAGTGGTTACCATTCCTACTTCACAGATTTCCTCAGAACGGGCGCGGAGCCAGGGCGTTTCATGAATTGCGAGGCCGACGCCGTGGCCGACGCCGTAATGAAACTCGGTATAGCCGGCGCCGGTCACGACATCGCGCGCTGCCCGGTCGATTTCCCCCATGGCCTGGCCCGCTTGAAGGAGGCGGGCGGCATCTCCGATGGCTTTTTCGACCACGGGATAGGCTTCCCGGGCGAAATCCGGCAGGCTCCCAAGAAACAAGGTGCGAGTCATATCACTACGATATCCGGACAATTCCGCGCCCCAATCGAGGAGCAGCGGCTCGCCGGCGGCGACGCGGCGGCCGCCAGGTGAATGATGGGCGCTGGCGCTGTTCGGCCCGCTGGCGACGATGATTCCGGTTTCGGGAAAGCCTTGGCGATCGGCACCAAGCGACCACATGCGGGTTTCCAGTTCATCGGCGATTTCCCGCTCGGTGCGGCCTAGCAGGCCGGCGCAACCGCGTGCGGTCAAGCCTTCGAAGGCGGTTTCGGAAATACCAACACAGCGCCGGATGAGTTCCAGCTCGGTGGCGTCCTTGATGGCGCGCTGGCAGGCAAGAAAGTCCGTTGCGGTCAGGACGGGTATATCGCGGATTTCCGCATGGCGGATGAGATTGAGATAGGATTGGGCGGCCAGCCGCGCGGGATCGATCAGCAGCGAGCGACAGCCGCGCCGGGTCATTTCTGCTAGCAAAAATTTCTCCAGATCCGGCCGTTCGGTGGAGCGCGCGCATGGCAGCAGAATTTCGCAATCCACTGCTTCCGCGCGGACTTCCTCGACCAACATGTGGCGGGAAATCGCGAAGCATCCGCCGGCGTGGAGAATCAGCCAGGAGATGCCGTGGCGAGTGCCCGTTAGATACTGGATATCCAGTGGATCGCAGATGGCGAGCGAGTCTGCGATCGGATGCGAGCGCCGCATCCTCGCGAGAGTCTGCCGGCGCCGGGTCGGGAAATCCGGCGGAGGCAGCGTGCGTTCCACCGCGGGCGAGCCGTGGGGTGCCCGGGTCGAGCCGGGGCGGGTGTGATAGGTCGAAATTTGCATGGCGGCGGGTAGGCGCACACGACCGCGCGATCCCGCGGTCCTGACTTCCCCATGCATGGAGGGCAACCCGCACCAGGTGCAATTCCAAAGGAAAAACTTCGCAACAAGAACAACGCAATTCGCGAAACGAACAATTGCAATTTTAGTCACCGCCCACGGATTTCCGCAGCGCGGACGGACCCATGCCATGGATGGCGCGCACCGCCCGCTCGAGCTGATGGTGGCCGGAGAATCCACATTGTCCGAAGATTTGCTGCATCGGTAGATCGGTCTTGGAAATCAATTCGATGGCATGGTGCGTCCGGTGCTCGCGAATGACCTCCGCCACGCCGCGGCCCAGCGATTTGCGGAAGCGGATCTGCACCGTCCGCAGCGAGCAATCGAACTCCCCGGCGAGTTCCTCGGGAGTATAGGAAGTCTTGAGCGCGTGGCGGCGGATGTGATCCAACATTTTCTCCAGCAGCGGGTCGGAGGTGACGATCTGGTTCGAGCTTTCCCGCAACACGAGTTCGAATCCGGAGATAAAGGTGCGGTGGTCGTCGGGGACGTCCCCACCGCATAAAATGCGGTCCAGCAGGCGGCCGGCCTCGAATCCCTGGCGCTCGTAATCCGGCACCACGCAGGTCATCGGCACCTTGGTTACGAGGCCGTTGAGCGCGTCCTCGGTCTGCGCGGCGAGGCCGATTTGCGCGGGAATCTGCACGCCGCGCTCGTCCACCATTTCCATGAATTCCATGGCCGGCTCGGCAAATGCGGAGAACACCGCGACCGGCCCGGGCGTGCGCATGAGATGATCGATGAGCGCCGGACCCAGCTCCCAGAAGCTGTCCCAATCGCTGGCCGAACGCCGGCGGGGCGCGATTCCCAATGATTTCCACGTCGCCGCGTCGTCCGGGTAGATGCATTCCAGCGGGATCCCGCTGGCGTCCGCCACTTCCTGCATGCCGGCGGCGTGGGTGGCGCCGGCGTTTGCCACGACGTTGGATTTCGGCCCCAGATAACAGAGGCGCCGGTAATTGCGCGCCACGAAATGCGTGGCCACCGTCCGGCCGATCGCGGACAAATCGCGGAGCACAAGCGGCGAGTTCCCGTTAGGCTCCGGCAGCGCGCGCAGGCCGACTTTCGGCAGCTTGCTGCGGCTCACATAATCGAGCAGCGGCGTGTCGAACTCGTCCACCTGATAGAGCAGGCCCTCGGGCTCCCAAGAGTTGAGGCGCGGCAGCGTGTCGTGGTCAATGCGCTGGCAAATCCAGCCGGCCTGCTGCCCGAAGCGCATGATGCCGCGCCACTGGCCGAGGCGCATGAAACTCGATAAAATCGCTACTCTCCGTCTTTTCATGAATGGCTGCTAGATAAGGAAATCGCCCTGTTTACGGCCCCCGGGGGCCGGTCCTGCGGCAGCTTTGCCATACTTTCGCAAATTGGCCACGAGATTCGCGATTTGGCCATTGATGCATTGAAATGGCGGGGTTTACCCTGTGGAAGTGATGCATCGTAAATACATCTCCGCGCCTTCAGCCTCATCCGGCGGGCGAGGTTTCTCCCTCGTTGAGATGCTGGTGGTGATCGCAATCATGGCAATCATGATGGCCTCCGCCAACGTTTTGTTCCGCTCGCCCGTGTCGAAAGCCGGCGAGCCATCCGCGCGGCTCGCCCGCTGCGTGGAACTGGCGCGGTCCACCGCCGTCGCCTCGAACCGCACCGTCGCGCTGCGCTTCGAACCGCGGCAATCCAACCAGCGAGACACCGTGTTGCGCTTCCTCTGGAAACGCCCCGGCGCGCCTCCCGCGGCCAAGCTGGAAGAATTCCGCCGGCCGGAGAAATTCACCGACGTTGCCATCGTCACCGGCATCGACCTAGGTAAAGGCAGCGCGCCAACCGGCACCCGCGAGCTCGCTCCAGAGGAATCGTTGCTATTCACCACCGACGGCCAGGCATTAATCGGCACGGGAAGCGCTCCCGCCTTCCCCACCCCGTCCGACAAGCTGGAGCGCTCGATCGATATCGGCATCCAGTCCACCAGCGGCGGGAAAATCATTTCACCGCTATCGAGGGACGTGGCCATCGTCCGCATCCAGCCCGCCTCGGGAACCGCCATCGCATTGCAGCCATGAAATCCCCGGACCAGCGCAGTATCGGCGGCTTCACGCTGCTCGAAGTGATCATCAGTCTCGGCGTTTTCGTCTTCGCCATCACGATCATTCTCGCATCGCTGGGTTCCTCCTCCTCGGCTGCCGCGAACGACGCCCGCCGCACCCTTGCCGGGGAAATCCTTAACTCGTGCTTCCAGGATTTATCACTCGCCGGGAAGGCCCCGAAGGAGAAATCCCCGCTCTTCGGATTGGAGGCTATTTCCTGGAATGCCAATCCGGCGCCGATCGAGTTATGGTTCGACACCGCCGGCACCCGCGTCCCGAACAAGGACCAGGCATTCTATAAGTGTGAAATCGTTCCGACCAAGGACGCCGCCGCCCCCGTCGGCAACATCTCCGGCCGCATCGAGTGGCCGGCCAAGCGCGCCAAGGGCCCCGCCGAGGGCGAAACCGAACTCTTCACCAGCGTCCTGCTGCCATGAAACGAATTTCCCCCAGATATGGAAACGCCGGCTTCACCCTCATCGAACTGGTGGTGACCGTGGGCATACTTGGAGTTTTTCTGGTGATGACTGCTGTCATCAGCCGCGGTGCCATCGACATGAATGGCAATGCCAAATCCCGCATCGCCTCGGAGCGCGGTGCCTCCGCGTTTGCCCAACAATTCCGCATGGATCTGGAAATGCGCGTCGAGCGGCAGGAAGCGCTGCCACGCATCGAAAAGCGTGCGGGCGACGATAGGATTTCCCTGCTCACCCAGCGGCAGGGATATCCCGTCGGATCGAATGCCGCGGACCGCGGGGCATCGCTGGTTAGCTATCGGATTTCCGATGGCAAGCTCGAGCGCTCCGCCAGCGGATATGGATTTGGCGGCGGCGGCGCGCGACCGTCCGCAGCCTCCGGCACGCTCTCGCTTCTCGACATTTCCGCCGATGGTCCTGCAGAACCGGCCACTGATACCTATCAAGTCATCTCCGCCGGCATCCTGCGGCTGGAGCTTTCGTTCCTTGTCCTTAAAGATGGCAAATCCGTGATCCAAGCCAGCCCACCCGCCGACCGCGCGGGAATCCAGGCGATCGTCACCACCATCGTCACGCTCGATCCCGATCGCCGGCGTCCGCTCGACAAGGCCAAGCTGGACTCCATCGCCGCCGAATTTCCTGATGCCGCGGATTATGAAACCCCGCTGGAGAAATGGTCGGAAATCGCCGCCCGGCTCACCACGAAGCAGCCCTCCCTGCCCAAGTCCGCCGCCTCCCAAGTCCGGGTCCACCAAGCCATCTTCCCCACCGCCGGCAGCGGCGCCCTGCCATGAAGACCGCACCTAAACCGCACACTGCCAACCTGCCAGGGCTTTCACTAGTCGTGGTCATTGCGCTCGTAGGCTTGCTCACGCTGCTCGCCGTCTCGCTGCTTTCCCAGGTCACCATGCGGCGGCAGACGAGCGCGCTCGATGCGGAATCCCGCAAAAGCGAAATGCTCGCCCGCGGCGCTTTCAACAGCGTTTTGGGCGACCTCACTGCGGAAATGAAAGCGGGTTCCACCGCCGTGACGGAGGTTAAATTGGAGGACGGCACTGTCGTCCGCCGCTATGATCTGACCGACAAGCCCGAGGGCGCCCGCGTCACCCGCGCGACGAAATCCGGTGGCTTCGACACCACCGCGCTGGTCAAGCAATCCGCGTCCGGCGTCTCCTTCCACACGCACGGCGGCCAGCCATCCAAGCGCGCTTCCGCGGAATCCACCGCCGATGGCGCGGACGCGATTTCCCCGGAAATCTGGGTCAAGCCGCGGCTGCTTCCCGCGGATATGACACTTACCAAAAACTCCTCGCCGGACTGGATCTATATCAGCCGCGACGGCACCAACGCCACCGCCTACAAGGCCGAGCTGAAACAGGACCTCAGCTCCGGGAAACCCAACCCGAAGTTCGTCGTCGGCCGTTATGCCTATAACTTATACGACACCTCCGGCCTCCTCGATATCAATGCCGCCGGCCATCCCGCCGACAGCCCCGGCGCCGGGCGCATCGGTCGGAAAGGCACGCTCGCCACCGCCGATCTCGCGGGCCTTCCCGGCATGAATTCCTCCGCCGTGGCCGACCTTGCCGAATGGAAGCATGATTGGTCATCCACCGCGCTCGCGATTAAGGAAGTTTCGAATTACCCACAGGATTACATCAGCCTGTCCGAAGGCACCGGCTGGCGCTCGCTAATTGCGAATGACAATGTGTTTCTAAGCCGCCAGGACATGCTCCGCTTCGCGAAATCCCGGCCCGAAGCGCTGCCGGACGAAGCGCTCCCGCTGTTCACCCATTTCTCCCGAGACCTCGATGCGCCGTCGTGGAAACCGCACCCGAAGCGGCCGAAAATCGCGCTCGACGCCGGGGCCGGTGGCAACGACGCCCGCGGTATGGAAGATGTTCTCAACCCGGATCCGATGACCTATGACGAGGGCCGCAAACGCCGGTTGCTTTCGCGCCGCTTTCCGCTGGAGCGCTTGAAATATGTGGCCACACCCGGTCAATCCGGCCCGCTCGATCCCGCCAAAGCCGAGCGCTATTTCGGTCTGAAATGGAATGGCACCAGTTGGGATTACATTCACGCCAAGTCGGACGGGCGGATCTACACGCTGCAGGACGTGCCCGCCGGCCGCGAGCCGGACTTCTTTGAAATCCTCCGCTCCAGCGTGCTCGTCGGCAGCCTCGGCCGCCAGTTCGCCGCCCGCGGTTGGGATGCGATCGACCAGATGCTCTCCCAGCATCAGCTCCCGAACGGCGGCATCGGTGGCATCGATTCCTCCATCAATCTCAACATCATGGAAATGGGCGCGAGCATCATCGATCAATACGATGCCGATAGCTATCCCACCTCCATTGTCATCAGCGGCGGCGCGCGTCCCTATACCGTCTTTGGCAAGGAGGACGTGCCATATATCTGCCGCCTTTCCGCGATTCCCTACCGCAGCAGCAAGCCTTTCCGGGTGCGGGTATACAATGGCGATGGCAGCCCGGCGAAGACCGATGCCCTGGAAGCTTCCATGGTGCTTCAGCCGATGCTCTGGCGGCCGCACCAGATTGCGGAAGGCAATGCCGGCCCTACCAAATTCCGCATCCGCCCGCGCCACATCGATCCGGCAGGAGGCTCGATTTTCTATCTAACCAACGGCTGGCAAATGCCCGGCGGCAAGGCCCCGCCACCGGCGGACCGCGCCACCGCGGGAGATTATAGCTACTGGGGCGGACCCAACTATCGCAACAGCGAACCGCAGAATTTCCCCAAAACATTCAATGGCAGCGAGTATTTGGAAATCGGCTTGGCGCAGGGTTCCAGCGCCTTTCGCGAACCACAATCCGTGAACTCTCCGGAGCATGGCAGCATCGCCGGCTACACCGTAGGCGGGAATGTCAGTCCCATCCCGGTGCGCCCGGGCGACCTGCGCTGGCCCGGCCTTCCCAACGGCTATACCTCCGTCAGCGGATTTCTCGTGGGACATGCCCTGACCGCCCGCATCGAGGATGGCGCATCCGGCCAGCCGCGCCTTCAAATCGGTTATTTCCGCGGCGATCCCATCGAAGTAATGATGGAATACGAAGGCCCCGATAAGAAATGGCATCCCTATCAGTCCGCCGAGTTCACCTACAAAAGCAACTGGGGCCACCACTACCTTCTCGGCGGTGCCGATTACGACACCGAGGCATTTCACTGGTCGTCCTATCTGATCGACCCGCGCACCGACCGCTTCGGCGGCCTCGCCACCGTCATGGCTGGCGGCATGAATCCCAACAAGTGGAACACCCTCGCCAAGCAGGCGACATGGCCGGAAGGATGCGCACTCGCATTCGGTCAGAATCGTGGCGAGGGCATCCGTCCCGGCTGGACCGGCCCCGCCGCCAACACCGGCTGGAGTTACAATGGGAACATCGATGTGTTTTCGCCCTACAACCCCGCCGCCGCCGTCGAGAACAACAAGGTCGCGTGGTCGGAGGCGCTCAGTTTCGCCTATCTGGATCCGGACAACGTCCTTCGCCCCGGCGTGGCGGCGATTAATGAATATAACTCCACCGCAGTGGGAAATCCCATGTCGCGCCGGAGCATGGTCGGTGCCACCGGTAGCATCAGCGCCAGCGCGTCCTCGCTGATCGGGCGCCCACGCGTCCTCAACCGGCCATTCGCCACCGTCGCGGATCTCGCCTATTCCTTCCGCGGCACGCCATGGCGGGATATCGATTTCCTCAATCCCTCGTCGCCCGATTCCGGCCTGCTGGATGTCTTCACAGTATATGAAAATCCGAATGAGAATAAAGCGAACGCCACCGCCGCCCCGATCGTCGCGGGCCGCGTGAATCTCAACAGCGCCAGCGCCGATGTCATCGCCGCCCTCATCCGCGGCACCGCGGTGGACCAGGAAGAGTATATCTCCCCCACCCTCGCAACCGATCTAGCCGGGCAGGTCCATGACTGGCTCCACGGCACCGGCGCGGGCCAGGGACCGATTTCCTCCATGGCCGGACTCGTCGGGGAAATGGTTCCCGATGACAAGGCGAAGGGCCTCGCCTTCGAGGTTTCCAGCAAGCTGACCAGCGCCGAGGACCGCTCGATCAACGACCGCCGCGAGTTCGTCGTGCGCGCTCTAACCGGCGGCACCACCGTCCGCGCGTGGGATTTCATGCTCGACCTCGTCGTGCAGAGCGGCCGCCTAACACCATCCGCCGGCAAGCTCGGCCAATTCGCGCCCGGCGCGGAGCGGAGGTATTGGATTCATTTCGCGATCGACCGCCCTACCGGTCAAATCCTCGACGTGCAATGGGAGCCGGTGCGCTAGTTGAATGGAAGTTATGCTTACGATGAAATCAGGATTGACGATGTTCGTGGCAGCGCTGCTGCCCGCCCTCGGGAGCGCCGCGGAAACTCCGCCCAAACCGCGGGAGCCGGTGCTCGCCCGCGCGCCCGAACGCGCCGAATGGAGCGTGCGGATGAAGGATGTGGGCGAGGATTCCGACCCCGCGGCGAAGTCCGCCATGTCGGGCGGCATCGTGATGGAAAATGCGGTCCCGGAGGCCCGCCGCCGCGTCTCGGTGGATACATCCAAGGATTCGAGAATGCGCACGTACCGGCTGCGCACCCGCTGGAGCGACGGCAAATCCGAGAGCGAGTGGATCGTCGCTGGCAACCACGTCGCCGAGCGCCCCGGCGGGCGCGGATTCTATATTGTGGGAGCGGAGGACGCCACCGCCGGCGATCTCGGTAAAACGGATTTCCCGGAACTCAAATGGCTGGATATCTCCTATTACCGGGGACTGAAAGTGGACGCCGGCCGGAAGGTGTTTGTCTTCACCGTCCCCTTCGACCAGAAGCCGCTGAACGCCACGGAAGCGCGCCTGCTGTCGCTCGCCCGACAGACCGATCCCACCGCCACTCCCAAAACCCTTTTCAAACCGAAAGTCAGTGAGATCGTGGTATGGCTGGACGCCGCGACCCAGCTTCCGATCATGTATAATGACGGCGCGATTCTACGGGAATACGCGTTCGAGAAACCTCCCGCCGAACCGCTCCGGCCGAGCAAGGAAATCCTCGATTTCCTGCGCGCGCGCTCCAACTATCTGCGCGCGAAACTCGCAACTCCGCCGGGACCGTGATTCGTCCCGCCCGTCATCTGGCATCCCGCGAGATGGCGGTGCACATCTGGTTCCACGTTGAAAAGCCGGAACGCGGCAGGCACTCCGCATACCGATCCAAAAGTTCCGCTCCGCAGCCCCTTAGGCCGAATGCAAATCTCCGTTGGCGCCGGGCCGGAGTTGGAATTCAAAAATCGGGAGATGCATTCTCATCCTACAAATCCACTCCCGAAACGGCCACCGCCAGCCGTTGAACTTCAATTCCCTATCATCATGCGATCTTTCATACCCATTTTTCTGACCGCCGCGCTTCTGTCCGCCCATGAAGCTGGTGCCGTTGTGGCGCTCGATTCGGCGTTCGGCGCGAATATGGTATTGCAGCGGGAGAAACCCCTGCCCGTTCGCGGCACTGCGACGCCGGCGTCCGCCATTACCGTAACATTCAACGGCCAGACAAAATCGGCCACCGCGGACTCCGGCGGGAAATGGCGCGCGACCCTCGATCCCATGAGCGCGAAAACCGCGGGCGGGAATTTCACCGTGTCGCAAGGAGGGGCGAATACCATCACACTGGGAAATGTCGTCGTCGGCGATGTATGGATTTGCAGCGGCCAGTCGAATATGGATATGGCCCTGGCCAACTGCAACCGGAAGGCGCAGGACCAGGACACCGCGAACTATCCGGTCATGCGCTCGTTCCGCGCGCCGCTCGTTTCGGCCGACGAGCCGGAAAAAACCGTCACCGGCACATGGCAGGTCTGCACGCCGGCCACCTCCGGCCAGTTCTCGGCGGTGGCATTCTATTTCGGCCGTGAAATCTGTGACACTCTGAATTCCAGCGTGCCTGTCGGCCTCTACGTCGCCTCCGTGGGCGGCACCACCATCGATCTCTGGCTTGCTCCGGAAGGACTAACGGACGAGCCGGTGCTCGCTCCGCTCTACAATCAAAGCGTTTTACCAAGCGGCCCGTTTTCTTTCTTCAACGGCATGGTATATCCCTATTCGCCGCTGCCGGCCAAGGGCATGATATGGTATCAAGGCGAGAATGCGGAAAGAACGGTGCAGTCGCCGGACAGTTACTACCTAAAGATGAAAGCGCTGGCGCAGGGCTACAAGCGCATGACCGGCTCGGCGGATTTCCCCTTCTATTTCGTGCAGATCGCATATTGGGGGCAGCAGCAAACCAGCCCGGCACCGGTGCTCGATCCGAATGGTGGCTGGTCGGCCGACACGCGGCTCCAACAAGCGAATGCCATGGCGATTCCCCATTCCGGAATGGCCTCCGCCATGGATGTCGGCAGCTCGCTTGATGGGGATCAAATCTGGGATGGCTGGCATCCGAAAACAAAACAGGATGTCGGCGAGCGACTGGCGCTTTGGGCGTTGAAGAACGAATATGCCCAGCCGATCGGTGAGACCAGCGGCCCGATCCTGCGCGACATCACAGTGAATGCCGGCACTTTGGTTTGCACGTTCGATCATTACGGTTCCGGCCTGATGGTAGGATCGAAAACACCCTATCAGCCGACCACCGAGGTTGTTGGCGGTGCTCTGGACAAGTTCTCGATCGCCGGCACCAACGGCACCTGGTATGACGCCACTGCCAGCATCGTCGGCAACACCGTGGTGCTGTCATCGCCCTCTGTTCCGAGTCCTATCAAAGCCGCCTACGCCTGCTGGCAGAACCCGGTGGGCGCGAATCTATACAACCGCGACGGCCTGCCCGCCTCGCCGTTCTATATGGATAACGTAAATGCGAAATTCACCGTTACCGCCAGCGCCGGGGTGGGCGGAACCATCAGCCACCCGGGCGCGGAGAGTTATTTGAAGCGGATGACATCGCTCTACCAAATCACTCCGAATGCCGGATATCAGGTTCAGGACGTGAACGTGGACGGCGTCTCGGTTGGCGCGGCGACGAGTCATACCTTCGATCCGATTGCTGCGAATCACACCATTTCCGCGACCTTCTCAACCACCGCGCCGGATTTCACAATTTCCGCACCCGCGGCCACCGGCGGATCGCTGGCGCCGTCCGGAAACATCGCCGTGACTGCCGGACAGGATCGGGAATTCAACGTATCGGGACCGCCAAATGCCATCGTCCGTCTCACCGTCGATGGGAAATCGCTCGGGCGGCGTGACCGTTATGTGTTCGCAGACGTGCGAAAGGATCACTCGATTTCCGCAACCTTCAGCTTCCCGATCGACGCACAGTCCGGCTATGGCGGATCGATCTCGCCGCCCGGCGCAACCGTGGCGAACTACGGTGATTCAATACCCTATCAAATCGCTCCGAACGCCGGATTCGCCACTTCCAAAGTATTGGTGGACGGGGTGAGCGTCGAGATCGTCGCCAATTATACATTCAGCAATGTGACCGCCGCCCACACCATCAGCGCGACATTCAGCGGCACCGGCGGTGGCGGCGGCATTCCGCAAACAGGAAAGATTTACGCATCGTTTCTGACGGACAATCTGCCGGCCTCCGGCACCGTCACCTCTTGGGCATCCTATTTGCCAACAGGCAAAACCCTTTCCGCGCAAGGAACGCCCACGGTGGAGACTATCGATGGCCGGAAATTTGTCAAAAACATCAATGTGGACGGTGACGGGCTGGACATGGGCGAGGTGAGTTCCCCCATTCCCGCCACTGGCGCCACCATCATTACCGTGGCCAAACCGGCGCGCTTCGGCGCGGATCCGGGCTGGGATTCGATCGTGGATCTTTTTTACGATCGCCTCGTCCTCGGCATCATGAATGGCAGCGGAAAAGTCATCGTAAGGAGAAATGGCTCGCTCGATACCAGCACCGCCACCATTCCCGACGGTCAAACGACCATTCTGAGCCTCGTCGTGCAGCAGGACGGGAAATACAAAGTGTATTCGAATGGCGTGCAGGTGATGAATGTCACCGGCACCAGCGACATGTCCAGCATCGTCCCGGGAGTCGCGGGGGCTTTCGCAAAACACATCAATCTGGGCCGCAACGCGCCTGATGCGTGGTCCACCTACAACGGCCAGATTGGCGATACCTTCATTTATACCACCGCGCTGCCGGACGCGGAACGCCAGCAACTGGAAACCTATCTTGTGAACCGCCTCACCGCGAGTGGCACGAGTTATACCATCAATGCCACCGCCGGCGCAGGTGGCACGATCGGTCCGTCCGGCGCGGTGCTGGTGGCGGAGGGCGGGAATCAAACCTTCACCATTTCCCCGGGTCCGGGTTATGCCATTTCCGCAGTGACCGTCGATGGCGCGGGCATCGGCACACCCGCCACCCATACCTTCAGCGGGGTGTCGGGAAATCATACCATATCCGCCACTTTCGTCCCGACCGGCAACACGCCGCCCACCTGCTTGATCGTACCGGACCAAACGCTGGCGCCCAACTCCTCCACCGCCGCCCTGTCCTTTACAATTGGCGACGCGGCGACACCTGCGGGTAATCTGACGGTTTCCGCGCAATCCTCCAACCCGGCGCTTGTCCCCGCCGCGGGAATTATTCTCGGCGGCACCGGCGCCAACCGGACGGTTAAAATTACTCCATCCGCGAATGCCACGGGAAGCGCGACCGTAACTCTAACGGTCGGCGATGGCGAGCTTTCCACAACATCGGCATTCACCGTAACTGTGGTGGAAGCGGGCGGCGGCGCCGGCATCGGATTCAACGTCGGACTGAATGGCGAGATTTCTGCGTCGGCGGAGGCGGGCGCCGTTCCGCTGGCGGATTGGAACGACCTGACCGGGGGAAACAATCCCTCGCTGGCCTCGGTCAAGGACAGCTCCGGCACGGTCGTCCCGGGAATGACGGTGGCATTTCAAGGAAATGGAAACACGTTTAACAGCAACGGCGCGGCCAGCCAGAACCTGGTGTCCGGTTTCCTCACCGGCGATCCCATGACGGCGACTCTCACGGCGATTCCCTACGCCCGCTACGATGTGTATGTCTATTACGCGGGATTCAATAACAACAACAGCTACATCATGAGCTGGAGCGCCAAGAACCCATCCGACAACGCGGTATTGGGAGAACTCCACTCGGTCCGCGGCACGCTCGGAGGACCTCAGCTATTTCCCAATCCCGGGCTGAAGGAAAGCAGCTATGCCTCGCTGGCGGATGCCCAAGCTCAGGCAACGGCAGGAAATGGCGGAAATTGGCTGCGCTTTGCCGGCCTGACCGCGGCCAATCTGAAGATTTCCGAAACCGGCTCCGGATTCTTCAACGAGAACGGATTCTCTGGATTGCAAATCGTCAACACCACGCCGCCCACGCCCCGGAACGAATACGCCTCATGGATTTCGGCATACCCCGGAGTTGGCGCTGCCACCGGACTTCTGGACGATGCGGACGGCGACGGCATACCCAATGGCGTGGAAAACTTTTTGGGAACCGACCCGGCAAAATTCAGTGAAGGATTGAAGCCGGTTTCCATAACGAATTCGATTTTCAGATTCCGCCACAGCCGAAGCAACAGCCCCGCGTCCGATCTGATCGCGGCGTATCGATGGTCTGCGGACCTCGTGCATTGGCAGGCCTCTGGCGAGACCGATGCAAGTGGCGTGAAGGCGGGGATTTCAAGCGAGGTGGTGAACGACTTGAACGCTCCCGAAAACGATCTCGTGGAGGTAGCGGTCAAAGTCTTCCAAGGCGCGGCGGACCGGGTCTTCGCCCGCATCGAATGTTCCAAGACTTTCTAATCCGACCAAAACTCCGACATGAAAACCCTTTCGACTTTTCTGCTGGTCTCGACCCTCGCGTGGCTTGCCGCTGAATCCCCGGCAAATGCCCAGTATCTGGACAACGAAACCTTGTATTCCAATCAGGATCCAGCCACCGAAACGCGGCGCTCGGAACATTTCCGGCTGAATTTCGGCCATTACAATCGCGATACCGGCACACCGATGACCGAGCGACTAGCGCAGGGAAACCTGCAGATGTATGAGCAGATGTGGCACCGCTGGGTGGTGGAACTCGGTCTGCACGATTTAAACGAATCGTCCACCAATCCGGACGGAAACAAATACAGAACCAACTTTAATTTCCTGATGACCTGGGACGACGGCGGTGGCGGCGGCGCCTATTCCAGCTCGGACCTCAACGGCTTTTTCTATGCCATGTCGAACACGGGAAATACCCGCTACGATCCTCCCTCCGGCGCGACTCCGCACGAAATGGGACATGTCTGGGAAGGAACGGCGGCGGGTTTCAATGGCAGCAACAGTTCGGGAGCATGGTGGGAATGCACCGCAAACTGGATGCTGCTGCAATTTCTCAACAGCTACCCCCAGGCGGGGGGCTATTTGTATAACAGCGTCTTCTATCCGGCGCACGGCCGCGACTACTACGATTCCTGGATGATCTGGGAGGCGGCCCGCGAGGATCCGCGCTACGGCGCGCAATGGGTGAATGAGGTATGGTCGAACGCGACGCCGGCCCAGCAGGTGAACGAATACATCATCGATCGCATGATCCGGCTCGATTCCTCCGGCTCCGCGGACAAGGCAGGCGCGATTAAGGATTTGTGGGGGGATATGGCTAAAAAGATGGTCACGTGGGATTTCGAGCGGCAGCGCTGGCTCGAACAGGCGAACACGCCGTGGAACGGGGACACGTGGGAATGGTATAACCGGTGCCGCGCGCCGCTCGTTGCGATGCCTGGAAATCCGGGATGGTTCCGCCCGGCGCGGGAGTATGTCCCCCAACAATTCGGATTTCACTTCGTGCCGCTTTCGGCGACGCCGGGAACGATCGTGAGTTGCGATTTCGAGCCGCTCAGCAACTACACCCGCCAGTCCGACTGGCGCGCGTGTCTGGTAGCGGTCAACAGCACCGGTGAAGCAAGTTATTCGCAGCTCTGGAACAAGGGGACGAATTCCATAACGCTCTCCGCCGATCAGAACGAACTCTATTTGATGGTGATCGCTGTGCCGAAACCGATGAAGATTGCGGAGCCGGCATGGAAGGAATATACCCGCGAGTCGGGGTTGCAGTTTCCCTACACCGTTTCATTCGTAAATTCCTCGCCGCTGAATGTCACCTTTCCCCAACGCGCTCACGGCGGCATGCACCAGCATGCCAACGGGCTTGGCTGGGTTTCCAACTCCGCTACCGTGGACGCGACCGCATATGTGGGGCCGGATGCGCAGGTGCTGGACACCGCGCAGGTCCGCAACGCCGCGCGAATCGAAGAGCATGCCGTCGTCCGAAACAATGCCAAGGTGAGTGGCAAGGCGATCGTCTCCGGCCATGCGATGATTTACGAAAACGCGCAGGTCTATGGGAATGCGAAAGTCCGCGATTGGGCGATGATTTCCGGCTATACCGAACTGTATGGAAACGCTCGCGCGATCGAGCACGCGGGTTCCGCTAGCGGCGACGCGGGCAGCCATAACGAATTCTCCGGCGATGTCGTGCTGAAAGGCGTGGCCTCGATTTACAGCCCTTCCAATTTCAGCGGCTGCCTGATCGCGGATGGCGATACTGCGAATGGCGGCACCGGCGACCGCGGCGTACATTTCGGCTGGCAGTGGGGGCAGAACACCTCGATCTTCCCAGGCCTGACGGACAATCGTTATCAATATAGCGGTCTTACCTTTGAAAACGACGACCCGGTCTTCGCCCGCGACGAATTTGGCATCACCCATGGTTATATGGTGAACGGCTGCCGGACCTCGATTGATGCGGGCGGACAGGTGCGCGGCGGACGCGTGCTGGCACTGAACGGCACGGATCAATATGTGGAATTGCACAACTCCACGAACGATTTCGCGAACGCAACCTTCGCCGTTTGGTTCAAGCGGACCGGCACCGCGCTTGACCAGCGGGTGTGGTCGCTTGGCAATGGCAGCACCAAGGAAATGTCCCTAACTGCGAACGCTTCCGGCAATGGCGCGCTGCGGTTCGCCATCCCTGACGGGACGACAACCCGCACGCTGGCCGGTCCGGTCGTGCCGGCGAACCAGTGGAGCCATGTGGCGGTTACCTTCTCCGGCAACCTTTGCACGCTCTATCTGAATGGCTCGCAGGTTGCCGCGAATTCCTCGGTCACCATTCACCCGGACGACCTCAACGCGCCGCTGATGGCGAACGCGAACTATCTGGGCCGCGGGAATGCCGGAAATCACTTCCAAGGTGCGATCGACGATTTCCGGAGTTATATGAAACCGCTCTCGGCCGGTGAGATTTCCACGCTCGCCGCCACGCAAGCGCCCGGGACTGTCACCGTTCCCGCGGATGCCACTCCCCCATCGCCGAACGCCGCCACCTGGCTGGTGGAGCCGATGGCGATTGGCGACAGCTCCGCCACCATGAGCGCCACGCCCGGGACGGATGCCAGCGGCTGGGTGGAATACTACTTCTCCTGCAACTCCGGCGGCGGACATGACTCCGGCTGGGTCTCATTCAACAAATACACCGATGTCGGAATCGCCCCCGGTTCCTCGCCATCCTACAGCGTGAAAATGCGGGATCACGCGGGGAATACCACTGCTGGTTCGAATGCTGCAATCGTGCCGCTCGCCACGTCGTCCGGACCTGCGGCGAGCTTCGCGAAAGTGCCGACGGGAACTTTCGATGGAACGATTTCCATGATCGCGGCAACCGCCACCAGCCCCAGCGGGAAAGTGGAATACAAATTCGACCGTACCCTGCCATCGCCGTACAGCAGCGGTTGGCAATCCTCGCCGACATGGTCGCAGAGCGGCCTGGCGACGGGGAATTCCTATAGTTATACCCTAACGGTCCGCGATGGCCGCGGCAATGTCGGCAGCCCGTCCGCGCCTGCCGCGGCGCTCGCCCGCGACGATGCCGGACCGGCGCTACCGATCCCGGTCGCCCACTGGGAAATGCTGCCGTATGCCACTCTCGAGAACCAAATCTCGATGACCGCGACTTCTTCCGGCGATCCTTCCGGAGTGGAATATCGGTTCACCTGCATCGCGGGCGGCGGACCTGACAGCGGTTGGCAATCCTCGCGAAAATTCCTGACACCCGCGCCGCTCGCGGATGGGAGTTATATCTACCGCTACCAAGCGCGCGACAAATCCGCGCGGAACAATCTATCGGATTTTTCCACGACTTTTACCGCGACGATCACGCCGACGACAGGCTATCACGATGCCACCTTCGCTCAGACAGGCACGCTGCCGGACGATAGTCTGGTGACATTCACCGGGCTGGTGCTGCGGGCGGAATCGGATCATTACCTGGTGAAGGACGTGGCAACCGACAGCACCGTCGAAGTGCGCTCGGATCAATACGCGCTAGCTACGGATTCCTCGAAAGAACTGAAGATTTGCAGGATTCAGGGACATTTGTGGACCTATGGCGGGACGCGCGTGGTGACCTTCGCCTCGCTCACCACCATCATGGATCCGCCCGCTTTCGCGGTGGCGGGAAATGTAAGCGGAAGCGGCGGTGGAATCGCCGGAGCCACCGTGTATTTCTCCACGGCACCGGGTGCGAGCGGGCATCCCGCCCTAACGGCCACCGCAGACAACAACGGGAACTATTCCATGCCGGTTCCCAACGGAACATGGTATGTCTCGGCCGCCGCGCCCGACCGCTTTCCCCCGTCCGAGCGGACGGTCACGGTGAACGGCTACGCGGTGAATGGAATCGATTTCACACTTGCCGGGGCGCTCACGCTAACGGCTACCGCAGGATCCGGCGGAACCATATCGCCGGCAGGCGCGGTGCTGGCGGGCACTGGTGATTCACGCTCCTTCACCATCACGCCGGATAGCGGGATGAGCATCGCGGGAGTCACCATCGACGGCGTCGGATATGGCTCGATTTCGAATTATACTTTCAGCGACGTGACAGAGAATCACAGCATCGCCGCAAGTTTCAGCACGAATGCCAGCCACGTTCCGCTGCCGGGAAATCTGATTGAATCGGCACTGAGCGGCACCCTGCCATCGGTGGGAACAACCGGCAACTGGGCCAGCTACCTGCCCGCGGGAAGGATCTACAATGACATGGGTTCGCCGACCGTTGACATTTCGGGCGGATTGAAATGGTTCCAGGTCCGCCGCGCGCAGAGCGAGGGTTTCGACTGCGGCGACTATGGCTCCAACCCGATCGCCTGCAATGGCGCGAGCATCGTGGTGGCGGTCAAGCCGCTGCGCAATAACACCTCCGATTCCTGGAACTCGATCGTGGACGTGTTCTACAACCGCTTCGTGCTCGGGATCTATAACAACACTGGCAAGCTGACAGTCTGGCGGAATGGCGCGAAATTCAACACGACCTACGCGGTGCCCGACGGCCAGGCCACGGTACTGAGCCTAATCTGCCAGCCGGACGGCAGATTCAAGATTTATGCAAATGGCGCGCAGGTCTATGCCACAACCTCCACCGCGACGATGAACACGCTGGTGCCGGGCGTGCCGGGGCCGTACGCCACCCATATCAACGTGGGCCGGAACAACCCGGACGGCTGGACGGGATTCAATGGCTCGATCGGCGATTTCTTTCTCTACAACGTGGCTCTGAGCGATGCCGAACGGGTGTCGCTCGAAGGCGATGTGTCGGCCCGCTTCGGAATCGCGCCGGAGCTTGCGATCGTGGCCACGGCGGGAGCCGGCGGCACCATCAGTCCGGCGGGCACGTTGGGAGTAGCGAATGGCGGCGGCGCGACGTTTGTGGCAAAGCCGGAGATTGGTTTCGGCGTGACGCAAATGACGGTGGACGGCGTTGGCGTTGGAAATCCCGGGAGTTATACTTTCAGCGACGTTTCCACAAATCACACGATCGCGGTTTCCTTCAATAGCGTGCCGACCTTTCAGATTTCAGCGGCCGCCGGCGCCCATGGTTCGATCAGTCCGGCGGACACCGTGGTTGTGAACGGCGGTTCCGACAGGTCGTTCGCGATCGTTCCGGATGCGGGCTACCAAGTCGCGGATCTTGCCGTGGACGGTGTTTCGCAAGGGCCGCTTGCGAGTTACACGATTACCGGGATCCAGGCGAACCACACGCTTGCCGCGACTTTCGTCCCGCTGCTTTTCACCATCACGGCGGATGCGGGAACCGGCGGTTCGGTCACCCCGGCCGGGAGCACCCAGGCGGCGGCGGGATCGAATGTTACCTATCAGATCCAGCCTTCGGCGGGATATTCGGTTTCCAGCGTCGTCGTGGATGGAGCGGATGTCGGCGCGCGTTCGAGTTATACCTTTGAATCGGTTGTCGGAAATCATACCTTGTCGGTCGGATTCGTGGCCGGATCGAGGCCGATCCCCGCGGCGGACAAGTTGTTCTTCAGCGCGGACAGCGATGATATCAACGGCATTGGAAACGTCACCTCGTGGCCGTGGTTGTGGCCGGCCGGAAATACCCTCACCAAACTCGGCACGCCCCGCGTGGCGACGATTTCCGGGGTAAAATGGGAGGAAAACTCCCGCGCCGATCAGCATGGATTCAGGGTCGGCCAATATACCTCGCCGATCCCGGTGAATGGCAGCACGATCGTATGCGCGATCCGGCCGACGCGCTCCGCGAGTGTGGATCCTTGGAACTCGGTGGTCGATGTGATGTATGGGGAGCTGGTGCTGGGAGTGGACAACAACACCGGCAAGCCGCTGGTGAAATTGAAGAAAACCCAGATCAATGCAAACGCCGCCATCCCCGACGGCCAGGCGACCGTGCTCACGCTGATCGTGCAGCCAGCGGGGACCTTTGTGTTATATGCCAACGGGGAAATCGTCATGAATGGCAGCGGCGCAGCGATGACGGAATGGAAACCGGGCAATACCACGGGAAATCCCTCCGCGTATGACAATACCATCGCGATCGGCCGCAACGGACCCGACGGATGGACAGCGTTCAATGGCAACATCGGCGACGTGTTCCTCTACAAAACCGCGCTGACCGATCCGCAGCGGATCCGGCTCGAGGCGGACGTCATGGCGAAATTCGGGATTTCCGGCGGCGGCGGCACCGGCGGGAGTTATACCATTTCCGCGACCGCGGATTCCCATGGTGCCATCACGCCGGCGGGCGGGGTGAGCGTGGCCGGCGGCGCTGACCAAGGGTTCGCAATCAATCCGGCAACCGGCTACCGGGTGGTCAATGTAACGATCGACGGGACCGCGGTTGGCGTGGCCGGGAGTTATACATTCCGCGAGGTGCTGGCGAACCACACGATCCACGCGGATTTCGCGGCGGTGCCGGGCGGCGCGCTGGGCGACTGGAGGAACCAGCATTTCTCCGCAGGGGAAATCGACGCGGGCCTGGCCGCAAACGACGCGGACCCGGATGGTGACGGCATGAGCAATCTCGCGGAATTCGCCATGAATGGTGATCCGCGGGACGGCGCGAGCCGCGGCCCGAGTTATGTCCGCACGGCGAATGGCAAGCTGCTCTACACCTGCGCGGTGCGGCGCGGGGCGACCTTTCCGACCGGCGCGGGTCCGGCCCGGATTTCGCCGCAGATCGACGGCATGATTTACACGATTGCGGCGGACGTGACGCTGGCCGGAGTGTGGAATGCGGCGATCCAAGACATGGGCGCTTCCGATTTGCCACCCGCCGGAAGCGGGCTGCCGGACCTGACGGGCAGCGCTTGGGAATACCACACGTTCGCCGCTTTCGACGGGCTGCCGGACCGCGGGTTCATCCGCGCGGGGGTGCGGACGCCCTGAGTCCCAGAGTTGCAAGAAGATTTCGTTTCGCGAGCGGAGGACCCGTGAGCGGGGTTCGCGAAATGGACAGCAACCTTCGTGTTTTAGCCGTTGCCCGCGGTGCCCGGGGCATGCGTCAATAGCGTGATCGCGTGGGAACGGAGGCATTTCCCGGACTCCCGCGGATTTCCCGGACGTTACACATCTAGCGAAAAAAAGACCTATGAAAAACACCATTAGACATAACCTGGCCCGAGCGATCGCTCTCGCCGCCCCCCTGCTGTGGCTGGGGGGAACCACGCCATCGCAGGCCGCGGTGAAGGTGGCCGGTCAGTTGCTGATCGATCTCAACTACACCCGCGGGATTGCCACCCAAGTGGTCGGACCCGAACTGCGAGTCACCTCCTGGACGAATTTCGGCTTGGCCGGCGGCTCGTTCGTGCAGGCCGCGGATTCGCCCTATGGCCCGGATTGGATAACTGCCGGCGGCTCGAATATCGTCCCGCCCTACCTCACTTCGGACAAGGGCGGTGCGGGGATCAACGTGCCGGACGCCGCGGGCGGACGCTCGCTCGTCGCCACCTTCGCCACCCCCGCCGCGCTGAAGGGCAACAAGCCGTTCACGGTGGAGGCGTGGGTTTATAAAAACGTGGTGGCGGATGACGGCCGCGGGATTTTTGCCTGGACGGCGAATGCCACTCCCGCCGGCGACGCGGGGAAATTCTGCGCGGGAAATCCCGCCGGATTCCATAACAATGGGAAAAACCTGGACTGGGGCACGATCCCCGCGCCGGGCGCATGGCATCACCTGGCACTCACTTATGACGGTGCCACGGAGAAAGTCTATGTGGACGGCGTCATGACCAACAGCGGCGCGCGGAGTCTCAATTTCTCCAGCGATACTTATTATCCGATGCTGTTCAGCGGAATCGCCAGCGCCGCCCCCACCAATACCAGCACAAGCCTGAATGGCGCGATTGCCGGCGTGCGGGTGCATACGGACGCGCTCGTCGCAGCCGATGTGGCCGGGAACAGCGCCGCGGGACTTGCGGCACTGCCGGTGATCGAGTTGTCGATCGCGAATCTGGCAGCCACCGCGATTACCGCGAATTCGGCAACGCTGAACGGCAGGCTGGATTCCACTTCGGACAGCGCGTCCACGACACTCACCTTTTACTATGGCACGACCGATCAGGGAAATGTGACCACCGGCTGGACCGGCAGTTCCACGCTCGGCGCGCCTAACAGCCCAGGTCCGTTTTCGAAATCCATAACAAGCCTGGCGCTGGATACGAACTACTTCGTCCGCATCCGCGGCACGAATGCGAATGGCACAAGCTGGTCGGCACCGATCACCTTCCACACGCCCGGCGCGCCAATCATCACCAATCAGTCACCGCAGCTTGGCGCGTCCGGCACCGCGACGGTCAGCGCGACGCTCAATTCGAACGGCTCGCCAGCCAGCGTGAAGCTCTACTGGGGCGGCAGCGACGGCGGCAGCGTTCCGGCGAATTGGGCAAACGTGATCGATCTCGGCGTGAAGCCCGATGGCACGGTCAGCGCCCAGCTCACCGGTCTCGCCGCTTCCGGAGCCACTTACTATTATACGTTTTTCGCCAGCAATTCGCTGGGTTCCAGCTACGCCACGCCTAGCAGAAGCTTCAAGACACGGACGTTCCCCAGCACCGGCGATCTGCTGTTTTCCTCCATTACCGAGTCGCTTCCCGAGAGCGGGCCGGCCGGCGCATGGCCCACCTATCTGCCCGCTGGCGAGACTCTCGCTCCCATCAACACACCCACCATCAAGAAATTCGGCGGCGTTAAATGGGTGAGAAATTCAGCACCGGCATCCACCGGATTCCGCTTGCAGAATGCAGCTCATCCCGACGGGCAATACACCGCGGCCATTCCTGTGAACGGTGCGACCGTCGTAGTGCCGGTCCGTCCGCTGCCCCGCATCGGCAGCGATAACTGGGACTCGGTGGTCGATATTTTCTACAATCGCCTGGTCCTCGGGGTCCGCAACGACACCGGGCTGGTTTCGGTATGGAGAAATGGCGATTTGCAGTTCAGCGGCACGTCGCTTCCGGTTGGCGAGGTCACGGTGCTGAGCCTCGTGGTGCAGCCCACCGGCGAATATGTCGTCCGGGCGAACGGGGTGGAAATCATGAACGTGACCACCAATAGCACGACCAACGCCGCCTATGCGATGACGAGCCTCGATCCCTTGTGGCTCAACGGCAGCGCGAGCTTTGCGAGCTATATCAACGTGGGCAAGAACAACCCCGACCCATGGCCGACCTTCAATGGCTACATCGGCGACGTATTCGTCTATAAGAAGGCGCTTGGCGCGACCGAGCTGGCGTCTTTGGAATCCAACCTGACGACCAAATTCGTTACCGAAGCGACGCTGCAGTATAACATCACCTCCACTTCCGGAGCGAATGGAACGATCACTCCCAGCGGAGCCGCGGCCATCGTGCAGGGCAATGACAAGACCTACGCGATTTCCGGAAATAGCGGCTATGTGGTGGACACCGTCACTGTGGACGGAAGCGCGATCGGCGCGGTTTCGACCTATACCTTCAGCGATGTATCCGCGAACCATACCATCGCTGCGACGTTCAAGAGCCTCCCCGCGCAGACGATCACCGCGTCGGCCGGCGCGAATGGCACCATCACTCCCTCCGGCGCCCAGACGGTGACGGCGGGGGCGGACAAGACATTCATCATCAGCGCGGATTCCGGCTACAAGATCGCGGATGTGGTGGTGGATGGCGGATCGGTGGGAACGCCCTCGTCCTATACCTTCCCCTTCGTGGTCGCGCCGCACACCATTTCGGTGACGTTCGCGCAACTGAGCATGAACATCCCCCGCTCGGCCGATCTGCTGTTTTCCTTCGTCAACAGCAGCCTGCCCGCGGACGGACAAGCCATCGCGAGCTGGCCCGGCTATGTGCCCGCCACCACGAACGCCGCGCCAATCGCCTCCCCCACCGTGTTGGTGGTCGATGGCCGGAAATGGGAAAATAACATCCATTCGGATTTCGATGGATTCCTGGTCGGAAGCTATACTTCGGCGATCCCGGTCAATGGCATCACCGCGACCGCCGTTGTCACGGCGCAAGTGGACGCTTCGATCCCGGACCCCTGGAACTCGATCATCGATGTGATGTACAATCGGGTGATGTTGGGAGTCAAAGGGGCGGACAACACCCTGCGCGTCTGGCGCAACGGAGTCCTCTTCGAAGGCCCGGTGATTCAAAGCGGCCAGAAAACCGTGCTGACACTCGTCATCCAGCCATCCGGAACGCTGCAGGTATTCGCCAATGGCAACATGGTCATGAACATCGCGGAGACCAGCGCGATGAACACGCTCGATCCGTTGTGGAATGCCGGCTCCACCGGGTTCTGGAGCAATATCAACGTGGGCCGCAACCAGCCCGACGGATGGACATCGTTCAACGGACTCATCGGCGACACGTTCTTCTACAAGACCGCGCTGAACACCACGGAGCGGGAGCAGTTGGAAGGAGTTCTGATGGACAAGTATGGAATCGTCCTTTCGAACATCACCGCCAGCGCCGGACCTAACGGCACGATCAATCCGGCGGGAAGCGTCAAGGTGGTCGGCGGAAGCAACCCCCAATTCACCATCACTCCCAACCTCAACTACGGGGTCGATGACGTGCTGGTGGACGGTCTGTCGGTCGGAGCGGTCACCAGCTACACATTCAACAATGTGAGCGGCGACCACACCATCTCCGCCAGCTTCAAGGGGATCGACGGATTCGCCGACTGGATTTCCTTTTTCCCCGCCGTGGGAGCCGCCAATGGCAAGGGAGACGACCCTGACAACGACGGCCATATCAACCTCTATGAATACGCCTTCGACGGCGATCCGACCACCG
>JBBSUD010000045.1:0-38003 GCA_038235225.1 Verrucomicrobiales bacterium | reverse complement strand
GGCCTCGACCAGCGGCTCACCGGCGTGGATCCCGCCAAGGTTGTCAAAGAACTATTCGCATGAAAACGGAGCGCCGGCCTCAACCGGCTTTTTCCACAGTTCCAGGAACAATCACTTCCGGCAAATCCACATTCCGGTAGATCTCTCCAAAGGGAATCTCACACCCCACCGATTCCAATTTTAAAACTGCCTCCGCCCCGCGCTGGCTTTCATACAACCATCCACCCTCCAACTTCCGGAAAATCTCCACAACCTGGCTACTCTGCGATACCAGCACATATTCCCGCAACGAGGGAATCTGCTGGTAATCCCAGAACTTCCCGCCGCGATCGTAGGACTCCGTGCTATCCGAAAGAATCTCGATCACAAACAGCGGATTCATGTAAATATCGTTCCGGTCATCGTAAAACCCGATGTCTCCGCAAAGCCCCGACAGATCCGGGTAGAAAAAGCAATCCGCGGATTCTACCCGGACTTTCATATCAGCGCCGAAAACCTCGCACGGCTTGCCAAGAAGTAGCCCGCTGATTATCCGGGAAAGATTCATCGAGATCCGATTGTGATTCACCGACGCTCCTGACATCGCGAAAATTTCTCCGCGGACAAATTCGCTTTTGGATACGGCCTCCCGTTCGACAACGAGATAGTCCGAGGCGGTGGGCAGGCTTTTGCGGATCGCATTCACCCCGCCAGCATAGGGATTTCCCCTCCCCCCGCAAGTCTCGTGAGACAATACTCCACAAGCCGCGAAGCGTCCCATCTTGGACTACGGTGGCAAGGCCACGGACCGCGACACCGCTTTGTTTTTTCGAATGCGCCCCCCCAATTTGAAGCCCTCCAGAGTTAGATTCCGGGACATTGTGGTACTGCCATGGCTGAAGATTCGGATTGCGATTCCCTTGCGAATTGAGCGGGTGGGCCATTCAATTTTTTTAGGGAATTGCGCCATCGAATTTCGACTTGGCCATTCGTGAAACCGTCGCCGCTCCACGCATCGATCCGGTTTTCGGATTCGTTTCCTCATCCCTGCAAACGAAACCAGCCGGTTGCGGCATTATCGGGGGAGCCAGGGGGAGGACTCTGCTAGCGAAATTATGGCAATCATCGACACATTCCTGAAACTGATGGTGGAGCGGGACGCCGAGAGGCTGGTGCTTTATTCGGATCGTCCGCCATTTCTGGTGAGGGGTGGTGAGACATTGGAGCTATCGATGCCCGCGCTGGGAGAGGAGATGATCCAGCGGATTTCGCAGGAAATGATGGGGCCGCAGGGAAATCCGGAAGGCACGCACAACGCCGCGGATGGCACGGATTTCGGCTATCGCGTCCGGCCCGGTGCGCCGGAGTCGAGCATCGAGGTTCACGTGCTGGGGAGCGCGCCGCGCGATGCACCCGTCGCGGAAGACGAGCTGACGCGGGCGGTGGCCGGGTTCACCCACGGTGCGGTTGCGCCGGAGGCCGTGGGGATTCCGGCGGAGGTTTCATTTCCCAACAGCCCGGATCCGGAGCTGATGGACCTGTTGGAGCAAGCGTTGCGGTAGGACGCTTCGGATCTTTTCTTGTCCTCCGGCAAGGCACCCCGCATCCGTAAAAACGGTCGGATTTGTCCGCTCGACGCGCCGGCGCCGGGCCGGGCACAAATTCTCGGATTGCTGCCGGACGAGGCGGCCCGCGACGACCTCGACCGCGCCGGCAGCGCCGATTTCGCGCTGCGTTGGGAAATGCCGGACGGCCCGCGCCGCATCCGCGTGAATGTCTTCCGCCATCTGGACGGGGTGGCCGCCGCGCTCCGCCCAATCCGCCGCCGTGTGCCACAGCTCTCCGAGCTTTCGCTGCCGGACGACCTGCACCAGCTCGGCACCTTTCCCAACGGCCTGGTCCTCGTCACCGGCGTCGCGGGATCCGGGAAATCCACTACCCTGGCGGCCTTTGTCGATCACCTCAACCGGACCCGCCCGAAGCACATCATCACCATCGAGGATCCCATCGAATACGAACATCGCGAGGTCCAATGCATGATCCACCAGCGCGAGGTGGGCGCCAATGTGGAATCCTTCGCCAGCGGCCTGCGCGCCGCCTTGCGGGAAAGCCCGGACGTCATTCTGCTAGGCGAGCTGCGCGATTTGGACACCATTTCCGCCGCACTGACCGCCGCCGAGACCGGCCACCTCGTCCTCGCGACGCTGCATTCCGGCAGCGCCTCGACGGCGGTCAATCGCATCGTCGATGTCTTCCCGGGGCACCAACAAAGCCACGTCCGCACGCAGCTTGCGCTGTCGCTGCGCGCCGTGCTGTCGCAGCGCCTGATCCAGACCCGCGCCGGAGGCATGGTCCCTGCCATTGAGAAATTGCTGGTGACACCCGCCGTCGCCAACGGGATCCGGGAAGGCCAGGACCACTTCATGCGCAATGCCATGCTGACCGGAGGCGAGGACGGGATGATCACCCTCGAACGCTCGCTGGCCAATCTGGTCCGCGACCGCGTCATCGATCGCGAAACCGCCCTCCTCGCCGCCGCCGACGGCGAGGTGCTGAAGCGCTTGATGGCTTGATTGGCGTGCGGTGCCGGGAGCGGAGAATCCCGCGATACCGGGCGGGTGCCCGGCTCATTTCCCGCCGGGGCGGGTCCGCTGGATCGCGCTTTCCGCGAAGACCGGCAGCTTGCTTTCCCGCCGGAGTTTCCACGCCCAGAACGCGACCATGGCGATCCACAGGACGGCGGCGTAGATGAAATGGCTGAAGCGGAGGCGGGGCAGGAATTCCGCGACGACGCGCGTGGCTGCGGTGAAAATCGCCAGCGCCCAGACCGCGTGGAACCAGCGCAGCGGCGAGCCCAGTCGATCGTTCCGACCGCCGTGGCCGAGGAAAACCCGCGCCGCCACCACCAGGATGAGCAGCCCCGCGCCGCCTATGAACATGAGGTGCAGCATGCCGACCCGATAGACGGGAAATGCGGAATCCAGCACCCAGCCCGCCGCCGCGCAGACCGGCACCCAGCGCAGCGCCCAGCCGAGGCCGTTCGTCCGGCTCCACGAGACGAGGCCCGGCACCGCCCGGGAGAAGTAGGCGAAAATGACGATCGCCCGCAGCGCCGGCCCGGCCCGCGGCCCGCCCCACGCTTCCCACGCGAAGCTGGCCACGATGGCCAGCGCGGCTCCGGCGGATTCGGCGAAGGGAGCCAGCCAGCCCGGCGGGATTTCCGAGCTGTCCTCGAACTCATGTCCGGATTTCCTGCCGAAGAACCGCGGCAGGAGAAACGGCGCCACCGCGATGACGGGCAGCCATAGCAGCCCTTGAAAATAGAGCAGGCGCAAGAAATGGTAGCACTCCGGCGGGTAATTTCCCGCGGTGGACAGGCCGAGCGCGATGGCGGCCAAGCCTGCCGCAGCCACGCCAAGCCCGGCAGCCGGCATGCCGGGCGGTGGAAGATCGGTGCGCTCGCGGACCAGGCGGAACATCATGCTGGCGAAGACTCCCAGCAGCCAGATGCCGGCGAAAAGGTCGGCTTGGGAAATCCGGTTGGCGGCGAGGCTGGCCATCATCGCCAGCGGCAGCGCGGCGTGGACCGCCAGCTCCCATTTCCGCCACGGCGGCGCGCCGAGCAGCCGCGGCCCGGCGGTGCCGAGGAAGCCGGTGATGAAGCACCCGCCGAAGCCGGGGACCATGAATCGTGCGTGCGCCTCGGCAGGGTAGTCGCCCAACCAGTTCACCAGAAACAGCGGCACAGGCTCACCCCGGCTACCGAAGCCAGGATTCCCAGCGGGAAAAACACGCGGAACGGTTCCTCCCGCCACCTTTCGATGCGTTCGGAAATGGTGATCATGTCGGTGGCGAAGTGCGACGGTCGCAAATGCGCGCGGGCCGTGAGATGAGAATTCCGGAGCTCATTTCCGCCTCCTTTCCAAGCGCCACGCCGCCCAGCCCAAGGAAATCGCGATCCAGAAAAACGACAGCGCGGCGAACCACGCGGCGGGATGGCCCAGCCACCATTTGCCGACCGGCGGCACCGACGCGGAATCGAAAGGGATTTGCCCCAGCCGCAGTAGCGCGCCGATCCGCAGGGCGTCCAACGGACTGGCCATCAACAGGGAAATCCACAGCCGCGGCGATTGCTCCGCGAAGCCGTTGCGCGCGGCGGCCAGCGCGATCAGGTCGAATCCGGCTAGCAAAACCAGCCACAGGCAAAGCCCGCCGAGGTAGGCGCGAGTCCGGTCGGCGGTGGAAAATCCGACAGCCAGCCCGAGCGCCGCGAAGATCCCGGCGGCCGCCGCGGCGTGCGCGCCGAGAAATGCCAGCTCGCGCAAATCCCCGCCGCGGAGGGCGAGCGGCAGCACCAGTGGCAGTGCGGCGGACCCGGCGGCGAGCCACAATGCGAGGAATTTCCCGAGCGCCCGCGCCATCGCGCCGAGCGGCTGGGCGAGCAGGATTTCGCGTTCCTCGGTCTCGTTCTGCGCCGAGCCGACGCCAGCCAGCAGCGCGAAAATCGGCAGGAAATACAGGCAGAACGGCAGCAGGGCGAGCGCGCCGCCGCCATCGTCGTCCTCGCCCATCGGCAGCAATCCGGCGGCCAGCGCGAGAATCCAGAAAACGTGGATGAACCGGCCGAGCGCCGCGGCCCGGATTTCCCGCAGATAAAACGCGGAAAACACGCGCCAGCTCATCGCGGCCCCTCCTCGCGCAAGCGGTCCGGGTGGATTTCGCCGGTGATTTTTCCGCCATCGCAGCGCAGGCAGCGGTCGGCCGCGCCCTCCCACTCGCCGAGCAGGTGGGTGGCGACGAGGACGGTTTTCCCGGCGGCGGCCTGCTCGCGGAGCATGTCCCGCATCCGCGCGCGCCACGCCGGATCGAGGCTGAGGCCGGGTTCGTCGAGCAGGAGGACCGGCGCGTCGGGCAGCAGCAGTATGGCCAGGCCGAGCCGCTGGCGCAGGCCGCCGGAGAGCTCGCCGGCGCGCTTCGCGGCCTCGTTCTCCAGGCCGACGATTTCCAGGAAATCCGGCACCCGGCCCGGGGCGACGCCGCGCAGCCGGGCGTAAAACCGCAGCAGCTCGCGGCAGGTCAGCCGCGGGTCGAAAGCCACCGCCTGAGGCAGAAACGCGAGCCGGCGCTGGGCGTCGCGGCGGTTTTTCAACATGTCCGCGCCGCCGATTTCCACCGTGCCGCCGTCAGGTCGCGCGGCCCCGGCGAGGATGCGCAGCGTGGTCGTTTTGCCCGCGCCGTTCGAGCCCACGAGCAGGGTGATCTCGCCGGATTTCGCGGTAAGCGTGAGTCCGTCGAGGATGCGGCGCCGGCCGTAACTTTTGGTCAGATCTTTGGCGGAAATCATGCTCTGGCGGCGAAAAAAGTTTTACCACAAATTGAACTGATTTTCCCTGATTTCACAGAAACAGGCTGGATGTGCTGATGAATCTTCGGAGAGTTTTTGGAACCAACGGGACGCAAATCAATAGATAAATCGCGAAGCCCGAGGCCGGAGTTCCGGCGACCTTTCAGGCCGCGAATATGGATACGGAACCCTACCCGGCCCTGAAGGGCCGGGTAGGGTTCCCTCAGGCTTACAGCCTGGAAATCCAGCCAAGACGGGCCGGGCTTTGGTCTATCAGACTCACAACGTGGAAATCCGGCCTTGAAAGGGCCATGGAACACAGCCCGGGGCTTCAGCCCCGGGATATGGTCTTTCTTCAGAATCCAATTAACAAAATCACCAATTACGATTTTTTTGCTTCGCTTCATGGTTTCAGGAACCCGGTGGTGAGCGGTGCCGGGTCCTCGATCGCGTCCGCGTCCGGCAGGATGCCGTAGCGGCGGGCGAGCTGGAGCAGCTCCAGCCCGGGTCCGCCGGACAGCAATTTTCCGCATAGTCGCGGAGAACCGCGGGAGTGTCATGTTCGGGATCGATGAAAATGCTAAGCAGACGCATGCGGGACTTCAGCGTGGGATCGGAAGTTATGGTTTTCTCCAGTTCTGAAAACAGCGAAGATATGCGCGGGCAGAAATCCGGCACCGGGCAGCGGGTGAAAATGAAGGTGAGAACCAGATCCCCGCCCGCGAAGTTGGAGTTATCGATTTGCCGGTTTTCGTGATTGATGAGTTGGAGGGCCAGCACGGCGTCGCCCTCGTGCAAGCGCACCCCCGCGGTGGGCGCGGCGGCGGATTTCGGCTTGGGAAGATTCCGCTTCGAACCGTCGATTTCCCCGATGCCGCGGATCCATGAATGGTCCGCGGTGGTGACCAGCTCGAAGGAAATCGCCTCACCCGGATGGATTTGGCTGAAAACGGCTGCGTCGCGGATGTTGAAGGGCATTGTCATCGAGGGCATGTAGCCGGGCACGTCCTCGTGCTCGACCACAACGCTGTCCTCGGCGGGCCGGATCTCGCGGACGATGCCACGCATCGCGTGGACGGACGTGCCATCGTCCCGGTTGGCAGTGGTCGGATGGTCCCGAACAGGCGGTAATGAGCAGGACGGCAAAAACCCGAATCGATCTGAAAAGCGGGCGGGTCATGGATGAAGGCGGCTTGCCGACGGGGACACCTTAACGATGAGCAGTGTCGAAACAGGAAAAATAACGAACCTCTTGAAATAGAATTTCGGGGAACGCTTGGGCCGCCGATCGATCCGCCAAGCGATCCGCCGAGGCGTGTCCGCGAGAAAGACGCGGCGTGCCGGCCGGATTTCTGCTGGGCTGCCGAGGAGGATTCGCTAGAAAAAGTGCGATGAAATTCACTGAAATCGCGTTCAACGCTTATCCCGCCATTGATCTGGCAGCTTCACGGGCTTTTTACGAGGGGGTGCTCGGGCTGATGCCGTCGATGGTTTCCGAGCATGGGGAGGGCATGAGCTGGGTGAAATACGAAATTGGCGCGCACGTGCTGGCGGTCGGCCAGGCGCCGGGGATGAACCCGAGCAAGGATGGGCCGAGCTGCGCTTTGGAATGCGAGGATTTCGAGCAAACCATTGCCAAACTAAAGGCGGCCGGGGTGGCGTTTGTGATGGAGCCGTTCGAAACTCTGGTCTGCCACATGGCGCTGCTGCTCGATCCGGCGGGGAACAAGCTATTTATTCACAAGCGCAAGCCGGGGCATGACTGATGTGCGTGAAAATCATTTCAAAAAATCCAGGGGAGGGTGTCCTGAAGCGGCCGGGCCGATCGTTGTCATGGCAGAACACGAATCCGAAATCATGAACGAACCACAATCGCAGTATCTCGTCCTTTTCCGAAACAACGAATGGTATCGGGAACTCTCCCCCGCCGAAATCCAGAAGGTGATGAGCGAGTGGATGAGCTGGTGCGACGGAATGGTGGCCGACGGGCGCTGCCTGGGCGGGCAATCGCTGGAGCGCGACGGGCATGTCATCCGCGGCTCCGACCGCCGGATAACGGATGGGCCGTACGCGGAGACCAAGGAATCGGTGGCGGGATATATCATTCTGACAGTTCAAAGCATGGAGGAGGCACTGGAGCTGGCCCGGCTTTGTCCCGGACTGCCATACGGGGCCACGGTCGAGGTCAGGAAACTGATGGAAGAATGCGGGGCCAGCCGGATGGCGAAAAATCCGGAAATGGCGGCTTCCGTTTGAATCGATATTTTCACCAACAATCCTTATGAGCACACCAAGAAATCCTGTCGGCTGGTTTGAAATTTATGTTCAAGATATGGAGCGGGCCAAAACGTTCTATGAATCCACATTCGGAAAAAGTCTGGAGCGGCTTCCCAGCCCGCAACTGGAGATGTGGGCGTTTCCCGGCATCTGCGACGGCGGCAGAGCCACTGGCGCGTTATGCAAGATGGAAGGCAAGGAACCGGGCGGCGGAGGTACCATCATTTACTTTTCCTGCGAGGACTGCGGTGAGTCCGAATCGCGCGCCGCCGATGCTGGCGGCCGGATTCATCAATCCAAAACTTCGCTCGGGGACTTTGGGTTCATGTCCCTGGTGTTCGATTCCGAAGGAAACATGATCGGCCTGCATTCGATGCGGTAAAAATCCGGTTCACAATTTGGCTTGCCACCTACCGCGGCGCGGGCCGGAATCTTCCGAATCATGAAATACGTCCCCAACGTTCTCGGCGGCCTGCTCGGGTTTGTCTTCATCGCAGTCGGCCTAATGTTCTTTCTGGGCATGATGCCCGACGCGCCGCCGCCGCCGGAAGGTTCGCCGCCGGCCTTATTCATGGGCGCGGTGATGCCGACCGGCTACATGCATTTCGTGAAAGCGTGCGAGCTGCTGGGCGGAATTTTAGTCGCCATCCCGCTCACCCGGAATCTCGGGCTGCTGCTGCTTGGACCGGTCATCGCAAACATTCTCGCGTTCCATATCTTCATCGGCCGGGGGGCGATGTTGCTCGATCCGACGCTCATCGGCATCTGCATGATCGCCGCATATCTGCTTTGGGACGGTCGCGCGAAATTTATCAACCTTCTGAACCGCAAGTCCGGGACCCCATGAAACCGTTCAAACTCACGGATCATCACAATTTATGAAAACCATCATCGAACCCTATCTTTTCTTCGGCGGGCGCTGCGAGGAGGCGCTGGAGCATTACGAGAGAATCTTCGGATCGAAACGCGTGATGCTCATGCGCTTTGGCGAATCCCCCGAGCGTCCGCCCGAGGGCATGCTGGCGCCGGGCTGGGAAAACAAAGTCATGCACGCCAGCTTCCGCATCGGCGATTGCATGATCATGGTCTCCGACGGTTGCGGGACCGGGGATGACAAGTTCGCCGGATTCCGCCTCTCGATCTGCCCGGACAACGAGGGGGAGGCCAAGCGGATTTTCGACTTGCTGGCCGAGGGCGGGAGCATTGAAATGCCGCTTGGCAAAACCTTCTGGTCGCCCTGTTATGGCATGTGTACTGATCGGTTCGGAGTCGGATGGATGATGAATGTGACGGGCGAAATGGCAGCCTGAACCGTGGTGTTCCACTCCCTGCCTTACCGCCCCTCGCGTCACCCCCGTAGGATCGTGATTCACTTACCAAGTTTTTCGTTATGAGCAAATACATCGACGGATTCGTCCTGCCGGTTCCCGCGGACCAGATCGAGGACTATCGGAAAATCGCGGAAATGGCGGGGGCGGTGTGGAAGGAACATGGGGCGCTGGAATACATTGAAGCGGCCGGGGACGATCTGGAGGTGGAGCACCAAAAGCCGTTCACGAAAATGGTGGGAGCCAAGCAAGGGGAGACGGTGGTATTCGCCTACATCATCTTCGACTCCCGCGAGCACCGGGATGAGGTGAACGCCAAAGTTATGGAAGATCCGCGCATCAAGGAAATGTGCGAGGAAGACAAGCTGGGCCTCAATTACAAACGGATGGCGTACGGCGGCTTCCGGCAGATCGTGTGAGGTGCGACGAACCGGGTAGTATTCATTTGCAATTGATTACTTCCGCGGGCCGAGCTGGTTCAGTTGGTTGTCCACCAAGATGACTGAAGCCGGCATCAGGCTGAAATGAAACGCCCGTCTCGCCTTCATTTCAATGACGAACAACGGACCGCCGCCAACAAGGGATTCCCGCTCGCCCACGTTCACGAAGGTCGGATAGAGCACCTTTTCACCGCCGGTGTGAAGGCGGTCCACCGTGAGATCTTCCATAGCCTTGATGTGCAGCGGGCGGATTCGCACGAATTCCAGATCCTCCGGGTTGTAAGGCAGCGCAAAACCGAATGCGTTCACATCGCGGAGGTCCGCGCCGGTTACGGTAATGTCCACCGTGTCGCCAACGGCGTAATCAGTTTTAGGAGTGGAAATCGACAGCGTGCCGTCGAGCTGACCACCGGCCGCTTCGTAGAGACCGCCTTCCAACTGCGTGGCGACGACGGATATATCATATGCATCGATCCGGCCGTTGCCATCGATGTCTCCCTTGCTGATGTATCCTTCGAAATCCGCGTCGCCCTTGCGCAAGCCGGTGTAGTTCCGGTAGGAGGTCATGTCATTGGAATCGATCCGGCCGTCATGATTGATATCGCCCGGGATGTAGCTTTCCGAACCGGCGACCTTGAAAACATACATTTCCCGGCCCGAGCCGAAGCCCCCCGCGCCGGCCGAGACATCGATCTTCAGATACGCGGCCAGCGGATGGTTTGGGAAATCGATGGTCTTCGCCGCGCCGTCCGCCTGCCATTCGAAATCCCCGGCTTTGGTCCATTGCTTGCCATCCATGGAATACTGAATCGCGCCTTTTAGCAACGTGCCGTTGCCGCCATCCTTGCGGGGGAGATAGACCAGTTTGTCGAGCTGGTTCACCGATTTCAAATTCATGGTGAAGGAGAACGGCACTGCGGTTTCTTTCCAGCGGGTATGCCATTCCTTGCTTTCGTCCATGTCGAAGAGATGGCGGATGCCGGTGCCGCCCTGATCCGGCGCTGTAGAGCGGGCGGCAATGCCTTTGATTGCGAATTCGAAGGGATCTGCCTTGGTGGTGGCGGCCAGCGCGCTCCAATCGGATTTCCCGGAGCGGTTCACGGCGCGGAGTTTCATTTCATACCGCATCTCCGGTTTCAGGTCCTCGATGGTGAAATCCGTGCCGCGGATGGTGGAGTAAAGCATGCCGCCGAACTCGATCTCGTAATAGTCGGCGTTTGCGACCTTGGCCCAAACCGGCGTCAAGGTATAGGTGCCGAGATTTTCCGCCGGGAAGGATGCTTCCGGTTTATCAAGACCGCCGGTGGAGACGAGCAGTTTGTCCGGGGGTTCATAGCGATAGCCCTCCAGCTTCATAATCATCTCGCTGGAGGTGATGTCGGCGGGGGCGAGCTTGATGTGGAGGACGGGGTTTTTGGTAATTGTCAGCTTTGCAAGTTCACTGCCCGGAGTGGCGAAGCGGTTCAGGTTCGGCGCTTCTTCGTAATAATAGAGGTTGTCGCCTTTGTTGAATTCGCCGGGCGATTTTGCTTCGGTCAGCTTCACCCGCGCGCCGCCGGACATGGCCATGATTTCGGACGGTCTGGCGGTGGTGTTGATCCGCAGTTCGGTGGATTTCACTTTTACGAACCCGGCGAAATCGCCCTTGGCTTCGTGGATGGTCAAGGTGACCCGGCCATCGTTGCCGGCTTCGGAATCGATTTTGGTGAGTACTTCCGCGCCGGTCTTGTAAGCTTCCGAGACGCCGTCGTCATCGTATTCGGTAAAGGTGGTATTGCCGTGCGGATAGAATTCGTAGATCCGTTCATTCTTGGAGATTTGCGAGACGTGGTTGTTCGGCGCCGCCAGCGGAATGATGGCTCCCTGTTTCACGAATACCGGCAGCTTCCATAGCGGCGCGGGGAAATCGTTTACGATGCGGCCGCCGGTATAAATCTCTCCGGTGAACCAATCGATCCAATTTCCCTCCGGGAGATAGATGCCATTGCGGATGTCCTTGCGGGTCTCCCGGTAAATCGGGGCGACAAGGAAGTTCGGACCATACATGAACTGGTATCGGGTCGCCTTTCCCAAGGTGTATTCGTTCGCATCGTCCAGCATCATCGCGCGGACCATCGGCAGGCCGTCCACAGCCTCTCGGGCGATGCTGTAGGTGTAGGGCAGCAGCTCGGATTTCAGCTTGAGATACCAGCGGTTGATCGAGGTACCGGGTTCGCCGAGAGCTTGCGGATACTTTTCCCGCGCGCCCCAGCCATCCATATTCAGTTCCAACGGAGTGAAGGTTTTCCATTGGTAGTCGCGGACGTTCACGGCCTGATTTTGGCCGCCGAAAATGCCATCCATATCCGAGCCGATGTTGGGAAATCCGGAAAGCCCCGAGCCGATGTAGGTGGGAATGTGGAAACGGATGTATTCCCATTCGCCGCCGGTCTGATCGCCGGTCCAGATGCCGGCGTAGCGCTGGGTGCCGGCCCAGCCATCGAGAGAGATGATGAACGGGCGGGCGTCGTTGCCATACTTCGCCATGATTCCCGCGGCATCGGCCACGCCGTGGAGGCCGAAGGAATATCCGGCACCGACCCATGCCACGTCGGTCTTCAGGACACGCACGCCGGCGTCGCGGACTTCCTTTACAATATCCCGCTGGAGCAGGGCGCTTACGCCATCTTTCGGATGCAGGTCGGACTGCGTCCACAGGCCGATTTCCACGCCCTTGCCGCGGGCGTATTCGCCGAAGCTGCGGAGGTTGGCGATGTTGCCATCGAGAGTTTCGGTTTGGCCATAGCCCGCACCATAGCCGTCATTCGGCAGCACCCAGCCGAGCGGCATGTCGTGCTTGGCATAGCGATCGACCACGGCGCGCGCGGAGAATTGGTAGTTATCCTTTTCGCCATTGAGCGATTCCTTGATGCCGCCTTCGTTCTTTTGGCTTTCCTTGTATTTCTTCCCGTCCTCGAAGGGCAATCCAGTGTAATCCTCTTTCCAATAGTCGCGGTTGTAGGCATTGAGGTGGCCCTGATAGAACGCGAACTTCGGCAGCAGCGCCGCGCCGCCGGCGAGCTGGTGGAAATCGGCGAGGAGCGCCGCCGGTTTGGCGTCCACCATGATGAAGAGATCGAGATAGGCGGACTGGTGGGTGACTTGCACCTCTCCGGATTTTGCGGCGCCAAAGTCATAGTTGCCGGGATCGAAGGTATGCCAAAGCATGCCATATCCCTTGGTGGACCAATAAAATGGATTGGGCGAGGCGACGCCGCCATCGGTCCAACTGTTCTCATTCACGATATTTATGGCTTCGCCCTTGTGGGAGAAACGGCCGTTCTGCACGCCGCCGCCGTAGAACCATTCATCCGGCCGCTCCTTGAATGCGAGGGTGACGCGACCTTTCTCCAAAGCAGCCGGCCGGATTTCCTCCAGCACGATCGCGCCGGAGCGCAGATCGGTGACCTTCATCAAACCGGATTTCTGCTCGATTTCCACGGAAATGGAACGGGTGCTGATGGTGATCTTCCCATCATTTTCGGATAGCTTCACCGGACCCGCGTCGTGGCGTGGTTGCTCGACCAGCATCCGCGCCGGCGGGTCGGGTTGCGGGTCGCGGACGGGGCCGCCTGAGTCATCCCGGAACAGCCGGAAAATGTTCTCGCCGTAGAAATCCAGCGTAAGCCGGCGGTTGTCCGGGAGCGGGATTTCCACCGTCGTCGGGTCGATCTGGCGCGCGCTATCCGCAGCGGAGGCCGGTGGCGCGGCGAACGCGAGCATGGCGAACGGAACGGCGGCGAGCAGGCTGCGTAGTAGGTGGGAACGATTGTTCATTCGCGGGAATTTGTAAGCTAGGGGCGCAGGATACCGGATTGGAAAATGGGAGGAGAATGTTTCCCCCTCAGCGGCCGCTCATGTGGTTGAGCAGCTTTTGGTTGAACTCGTCCGCCATGTTATACCCGAGGCGCCGGAGCTGCTGGTCGAGCGCGGCAATGGTAACCATGCGCGCGGTGTCGCGGCCGGGGCCGACGGGGATTTCCACGTGGACGACCTGCTGGCCGAGGATTTCGTAGGTCTTCTGCAGGAGGCCGATGCGGTCCACTTCGTTCAAATCCGCCTGGGGCTTGAGGGTGACGACGAGGTCGAGCCGCTTGTCCGGGCGGATCGAGGCGAGGCCGTAAAGATTGGCGACGTTGATGATGCCGATGCCGCGGATTTCCATGTAGCCGCGGGACAAATCCGGCGCGGTGGCGACGAGCTCGCCGCCGACGTATTTGATGCGCACCATGTCGTCCGCGACGAGCGAGCCGCCGCGCTCCAGCAGGCCGATGGCGGTTTCGGATTTCCCCGATCCGCTGCGGCCGACGATGAGGACGCCGACGCCGCGCATGTCCACCATGCAGCCGTGGAGCGTGACGCTGGGGGCGAATTCGTGCTCGAGCTTGATGGTGGCGGCGTTGAGGAAATTCATGGTCACCTGGGTGGTGCCGAAGACGGGGATTTTGTGCTCGTGGGTGACGGCGGCGAGGTTGTCGCCGAGCCGGGAGCCGCGGGCGACGACGAGGCAGGGAATGTCCCGGTCGCACATGCGGCGGAAGCGATCGACGCGCATGGAATCGGGGAGTTTCTTCAGATAGGAGAGCTCGGAATTCCCGAGGACCTGGACGCGCTTGCGGGCGAAGTAGGAGAAAAATCCGGCCAGCGCGAGCCCCGGGCGATTCATGGCCGGCTCGCTGATCGGACGGTCGAAGCCGACGCGCTCGCCGTGGAGCTCCAGCCCGAGCGATTTCGCGTGAGTGTCGAAGAAGCGTTCTACGGAAATGGAGGCGACGGTCTTGACGCGGGGTGGCATGACGGGAAGGCAACCAGAACCGGTGGCACCCGGCACGCGAAATCCTACCGCCCGGGGCGGCCAAACCGGGTGTTGCGCGGCCACCGCCGCCTGCTACAAGTCGCCCCCCAAGCCATGCCGAACTACGACTACGAGTGCCTGAAATGCGCGAAGCGCTTCGAGATTTTCCAGAGCATGAACGACGCGAAGCTGACGGATTGCCCGCAGCCGGACTGCGATGGCAAGGTCCGCCGTCTGCTGGGCACCGGCGGGGGCATCATCTTCAAGGGGTCGGGGTTCTATCAGACCGATTACCGCTCTTCGAATTACAAAGAGGGGGCGAAGGCGGAAAATCCGGCCCCGGCGGCGGAGAAAAAAGCGGAGGCCAAGCCGGCCGCCGCGCCAGCGAAGCCCTCGGGCGATTGAGTGCGGCAGGCGGCGGTGAAATCCGCGCGCTCATGCGTTTCTGCTTGCCGGATCGGTCCGGACGGCGAGTCTGGCGGCCGGATGGTTGGCTCCCCCCTCTACCTCCTGGCGTCGATTGACGCAGTGCGGCCTGTTTTCACGATTGTGACCGGCATCGCGCTGCTGGTTTCGGTCTGGCGCCTATCGCAAATCGCGGATTTGTGGACGGCGCGGACGTTGGTCGGCGGGGCGGTATTGCTCGGATTCGGCTACATCATCGCGCTGCCGTTGCGAGAAGCGGCGGCGGCCGGGCATTTCCTCACCGACCACGCCAGCGCGGCCGGCTGGCAGGCGGCGCGCGGCTTCGCCCTGAATGGCGGCTGGCTGCTTTTCGGCCTCGGCATGGCGCTGCACGCGGGCCTGATCCGCATTTCCATTTCCCCCCGAATCCATGGAACCCTTGTTTCTAATCGTCTCAAAATCCGGCCCCGCACTTGATGCGCTGGGCATTCTCGGCCTCGGCCTGACCTTCCTCGCCGCGCTGCGGCTGGCCCGGCGGGACCACTCGGCGGCCGGTGCGGCGATGGCGGCGGGCGCGGCGGCGCTGCTGTTGGGCAGGATGTATTTCATGCTCGCGCCGCACTTGATGGACCGGGGATTTCTGGACGCCGCCGGTCCGGTCGTCCTCGCCCTGATGATCGGGGTGCCGCCGTTGCTGGTCAGCTTCGGGATGGCGGGCGTGGCCTGGGGGCTGTGGGGGCACGAGCGCGGCCAGCGGCGGTAAATTTCCCGTGGCCGGGCCGGTCGGCGGGTGCTACGGATGCCGCGGATGTTCGAAGTCAGACAAAAGCCCGATATGGTCGAGCGCGCCCTCGTGGTGCGCTTTTATTTCGATGCGCGTGAAGTGGGTGAATCGGAATCGCTGCTCGAGGAACTCGGCGAACTGGTCTCCACACTCGGCATCGAAGTCGCCGAGCTGGTGCTCTCGAAGAGCCGGGAAATGCACAAGAAATTCCTTTGCGGGAAAGGAAAAGCGGCGGAAGTCGTCGAGCTGGCGCGCGCCCACGAGTGCGACGTCATCGTCATCGACAACGGCCTCGCGCCATCACAGCAGCGCGAATGGGAGCGGCTGGCGGATTTGTGCGTGATCGACCGCGAGGAGGTGATTCTGGATATTTTCGCGAAGCGCGCGCAGACCCGCGAGGCCCGGCTGCAGGTCGATCTGGCGCGGATGCAGTATGCGCTTCCCCGCCTCGCGCGGATGTGGGGGCACCTTGACCGCGAGTCCGCCGGGTCCGGTGGCGGGGCGGGCGGTGGCGCGTCCCGCGGCATGGGCGAGAAACAAATCGAAGTGGACCGCCGGCTCGCGCACATGACGATCGACCGGGCCAAGCGCGAGCTGGAAGTCGTTCGCAAGCAGCGGAAAACCCAGCGGAAAGAGCGCGAAAAGCTCGAAACGCCGCATGCCGCCATCGTCGGCTACACGAATTCCGGGAAATCCACGCTGCTCAACCAGCTCAGCGGCTCCGAGGTCATGGCGAAGGACATGCTTTTCGCCACGCTCGACACGACGACCCGCCGGATTGAGCTGCCGGATGGCCAGCCATTGCTGGTCACCGACACGGTCGGATTTGTGAGAAATCTGCCGCACCGGCTCGTCGAGGCCTTCAAGGCGACGCTGGAGGAGGCCACCCTCGCGGATTTCCTGATCCACGTGCTCGATGCGACCGCCCCGGAAATCGAGATTTTCCACAAAACCACGCTCGAAGTGCTTGAGGAGCTGGGAGCGGACGACAAGCGCGTCATCACCGTGCTGAACAAGATCGACCGCGTCACCGACCCCGACGAGTTGGCGGATTTGCAGCGGAAATTCCCGGATGCCCTGCACATTTCCGCCGTCACCGGCCACGGGATGGAGGATTTGCTCAAACTGTGCAGCCGCGTTCTCGCCGACCGCGTTTGCCGCCACGAGTACCGGATTCCGCAAAAGCGCGCCGATCTCGTCAGCCTCCTTCACCGCGACGCCAAGGTGCTCTCGACCAGTTACGAGGGCGACGACATCATTGTCACCGCCGTGGTCCCCGCCGCGATCGCCGGGCGTCTGGAGGAATTCTCCGCCGTGCCCGCCTGATTTCCCAACCGTCTCCCATTGTTTCCCACCATGTTCCGCAGTCTTCCAATCCTTCTCATCCTCAGCGCGCTGGCGTCCGGCGCGCCGGTTGTGCTCACCGCCCTGCCCGTCGATTCCGCGCCTGCGCCCGTTCTCCGTGCACTGCCGCTGGGCGGCGATGAAGACCCGAATTCCCGCCCCGTCGAGGAGGGCGAGCCGCTCATCCCCGCCGCCCGCTCGAGCGCGCCGGCCGCGTCGGCCGCGCCGACTTTCGCCGCGGCCACGCCGATCAGACCATCGGCGGTCGCGCCGCCCTCGCCGCTCGAACTGAAACCGACGGGAGACGATGCCATCCGCCTCCAGATTTTCCTGGATGATTCCGATTTCGGCCCCGGCGTCATCGATGGGAAACCCGGGCAATTCACCGAGTTGGCCGTGCAATCCTGGAACGAGGTCCACGGGCACCCCGCCGGCGATTGGACGGCCGCGGACGCCGCCGCCCGCAAGGCGGTGCCGAACCCGCTTGCCGTCGCCGTCGTGCCGGATTTCGTGAAGGACTGGGTGGACGATTCGTTGCCATATAAGGTTTCCCAGCAGGCCAAGCGGAAACGGATGAGCTACCGCAGCAATGGCGAACTCATGTCCGAGCGCTACCACACCAGCATGGATTACCTGTTGGAACTCAACGGCGCCAAGAAAATGGACAGCCTCAAGCCGCGCGACACGCTCATCGTCCCGAACGTCGTCCCGTTCCAAATCGAGAAGATCACCGGCGCCGGCTACAAGGAGGACCCCGCCATGAGCCAGCGCCACGCCGTGGTGGATACGAAAATCAATCAGGTTCGCATTTTCGAGGCCGCGCCCGCCGCGCTCGTCGTCGGCCAATCCGCCGGCGGCCGCAGTCCGAACCGCGGACTCATCGCCTCGTTCCCGATCACGCCCGGCCAGCCGAAATTCATCAAGTTCGGCACTTGGGAAGTGCGCAATTCCGTCGAATTGCCTTACTGGCGCTACGATCAGCAACTGCTCGATACCGGCAAGCGCAGCTCGGATTCCGAGGCGCTGAACATCCCGCCCGGCCCGAACAGCCCCGTCGGCATCTTCTGGTGCGGCCTGAGCAAGCCCGGCATCGGCCTGCACGGCACCTCGAATCCCGAGACGATTGGCCGCGCCCGCAGCCACGGCTGCATCCGTCTCGCCAACTGGGATGCCATCCGCCTGCCCACGCTCATTCGCCCCGGCACCACGGTGGAAATCCGCTGACCAAGGCGGCGGAAGTCAGCGCCGGAAGCTGGCCACCAGTGAAGCGAGATCGGCCGGGGCGGCTTGATCGGCGGTGAGGATGGCGTGCTTCTGGAGGGAAACGATTTCGGAAATGCCTTTCCGGGCGAGGTCGAGCATGGCGGTCATTTCCGCGCCGCTGAAGACGGCTTCCTCGCCGCTGCCCTGGACCTCCACGTATTCGAGGGCCTCGGTCATCACGACGTTGAAATCGACGGTGGCGCCCTTGTCCTCCGGGTAGTTCAGATCGAGCACCGCTTCGCCTTGGAAGACGCCTGCGGAGACGGCGGCGACGAGTTTCTTCACCGGGAAATCCCGCAGCCGGCCCGCGGCCATGAGCTTGTTCAGGGCGATGGCCATGGCCACGCAGCCGCCGCTGACGGAGGCGGTGCGCGTGCCGCCGTCGGCCTGGAGCACGTCGCAATCGATCCAAATGGTGCGCTGGCCGACTTTTTTCAAATCGACGCAGGCCCGCAGGGAGCGGCCGATCAGGCGCTGGATTTCCGACGATCGGCCATCGAGCCGGCCGCGGGAAATGTCGCGCGGCTTTCGCTCCAGCGTGGAATACGGCAGCATGGAATATTCGGCGGTGAGCCAGCCGCCCTCCACGCGCTGGGCGCGCATCCAGCGCGGGACATCGTCCTCAATGGTGGCGGAGCAAATGACGCGGGTATCGCCAAAGGAGACGAGAACCGACCCGGTGGCGTGCGGTGCCACGTTGGGAATGAAGGAAATCGGGCGGAGCTGGTCGTTCTGGCGGCCGTCTGGTCGGGTCATGGCGGCGGAGTGAACCGGCGCGCCGCGGCGGCGGCAAGCGCGGACTATTCGTCATCCGGCGCGTCGTCCGGTACCGGTGGGATGTCCTGCACCACTTGGGCGGGAAGGCGCAGGAGGGCGGCGCGCTCCTCGTTCACCGTCGCTTGGAACTGCCCCATCTGGCCGGGAGTCAGAATGCCGTCGAAGCAGCGGAGAATGTCCTCCAGCTCGCGTTTCTGCGTATCCACAACCTTCTGGTGGGCGACCATCGGGTCTTCAAACACGACTTCCTCGCCCATTTTGGAAAGCTGGAGCAGGCCCTCGACGGAGAGCTCCTTGTCCCCGACGGGCAGCAGGGATTTATCGAAAAGCAGCGCGGCCACGGCCGGAATTCCTTGGATATCCATGCGGGCTTTCTGGCGCAGGCGGGCAAGCACGGCCTCGCGCTGGTCCGGCGAGAGATCGATGTCGGAAATGGCGCCGGTAAGCAGGCGCTGGGCGCGGGCTTCGATGAGGTTGTCGCGCTCGCGCTCTTGGATTTCCTGGAATTTCGCGAGCTGCTCCGGGCTCAGCGTGGTCTCAAGGCCTTGCTGGACAAGCTGGCCGCGGCTGGCCAAATCCTCGAAGACGGGAACATTCCCATTCAGAGTGGCTTGGGCGTCCTCAACCACGCGGATGATGCTGCCCTGCTGGTCCACCGTCAGGCCGAGCGCTTCGGACAGGCGCAGCATTTTCGCCTCCTCGCGGGATTTCGGCGCATCCGCCAGCGCGTCCGCGAGAGGGAAATCGCCGGCATTCACCTCCTTCGGCCGCTTGCCGGCAGGGAGGACGGAAGCGCCGCGCTGGGTAGCGGCCCGCGCCTGCGGGGTGCCGGAGGCGGGCGCGGCGGCGGCGGATTGCTCCGCGGGCTTGACGGCCCAGGCGATGGCGAAGCCGGCGAGGGCGGTGGCGGCGGGTAGAATGTAGCGTTTCATGCGTTGCGAATGGATGCGATGGCGGCGGCCATGTCGGGCGCGCCGAAGGTTGAGGAGCCGGCGACCATGGCATTGGCCCCGGCGGCGAAACTGCGCGCGGCCGTCGCCGCGTCGATCCCGCCGTCCACTTCAACGTGGAAAGCGAGGCCTTTTGTCTGCCGGATTTCCACCGCGGTGGAAACCTTGTCCAGCATTTCCCCCATGAATGCCTGCCCGCCGAAGCCGGGGACCACCGTCATGCACAGCAGCAGGTCGATGTCCCCGAGAAATGGCTCCACGGCGGAAAGCGGCGTGGCCGGGTTCAGCGCAAGGCCTGCCTTGCAGCCTGCCTGGCGGATGCGCCGCAGCGTCTCCGCCACGTCGTGCTCCGCCTCCACATGCACCGTGATGCCATCCGCGCCGGCCGCCACGAACCGTTCCAAATAGTGATCCGGCCGGGAAATCATGAGGTGGCAATCGAGGAAGATGTCGTTCGCCTCGTGGACCGCCCGGATGACCGCGGGGCCGAAGGAAATGTTGTCCACGAAATGGCCGTCCATCACGTCCATGTGCATCCAGTCCGCGCCCGCGCGGATCGCGCGCGTCACCTCGTCGCCAACGCGGGAAAAATCCGCCGCCAGCAGCGATGGGGCGACGATGCGGTCTCGAAAGGTCTTGGGAATCACGGGGCGGATACGAACCATGGATTTCCCGCACCCGCACGGAAAAATTCGGTTCCGCAGGAAGCCGGCCCGCCGGGGCGGTCACTGCCGATAGCGTTCGTAAGCGTCCACGATGCGGCCAACGACGGGGTGGCGGACGATGTCGGTCTTGGAAAATTGCTGGAATGCGATGCCCTCAATGCCTTGGAGGGCATGCTCGGCTTCGGCGAGGCCGGAGCGGACGCCGGGTTTGAGATCGACCTGCGTGCTGTCCCCTGTGACGACCATGCGGCTTTCCTCACCGAGGCGGGTGAGGGCCATGAACATTTGCTCGCGGGTCGTGTTCTGCGCCTCGTCGAGGATGACGAAGGAGCGGGAAAGCGTCCGCCCGCGCATGAAGGCGAGCGGGGCGATTTCAATGGTGCCATCGTCCAAGTAGCGCTGGGCTTCCTCGGGATCGAGCATGTCGTGGATGGCGTCGTAAAGCGGGCGGAGGTATGGGGCGACCTTTTCCTGGAGATCCCCGGGGAGGAAGCCGAGCGCCTCGCCGGCCTCGACGGCGGGGCGGGTGAGGATGATGCGGTGCATGATTTTCCGCTTCAGGAAGGTGAGGCCCATCGCCATGGCCAGGTAGGTCTTGCCGGTGCCGGCGGGGCCGAGGCCAAAGGTCACATCATGCGTCTCGATGGCGCGGACGTAGTCGAGCTGGCTCGGTGTGCGCGGGACGACCGGGCGGCGGCCGCGCGAGCCGACGAGGCGGACGCCGGAAAGCGCGGACAGGCCGACGGAGCCGCCATTGGCCGCGACTTCCACGGCAAGCTGGAAATCGCGCTTTTCGATTTGCCCGCCCTTGCGCTGGGCGGATTCCAAGTCGGCGAAGACCGAACGGGCGCGCTCGAGGGCGGCCGGCTCGCCACTGATGATGACCCAGCCATCGCGGGCGATGACGCGGACGCCGAGCTGGGCTTCGAGATAGGCGAGGTTTTTCGGGTCGTTCGCGAAGAGGCCGTGGAGGAATTGCGGGGTGTCGAACTCAAGTTTGATTTCTGCGGACTCTGGGTCGGTCATTTCAATGCGCAGCTAAAACGCCACGGATGCCGCCGTCAAAACCGAAGGTGCGGCGGCGCGGCTTGCGGCTTGAAGCCGCGGCAGCGGGCGGCTTGACTCAGCCGCGTGAACCTCCGCTGCTGCCTCCTCGCCATCTCGCTTCTGGCATCGTGCGCGGGTCCCCGCGAGCCGTTGGTGGTGAAGCAATTCCAGCTACGCGACCAAGTCCCGAACAACGCGGACGAGCCGATGGTGCGGATGGAGAAAAATCGTCGTCTGCTCGGCGCGGTCAGCTTTGCGGAGCGGCGCCAGCGGCTCGGGCAGTATTACACGCTGTTCTGGAGCGATCCGGCCGGCGCGGGCAGCGGCCCGGTCGAGGTGCTTTTCGAATTCCAGCAAGGCGCCACCGCCAGCCGGGTGAAGCACATCCAAAAGGATTTCCCGGACACCGAGGCGGAGGGAAAAGCGGAATTCGCAGTTATCGGGGACGACTATTTCGACAACGGCCGGGTGCTCGCATGGCGGGCCACGCTGCGCCGCGGAAACCGCGTCCTGGCGCAAAAACGGTCCTATCTCTGGGAGTGATCGCGTGAATGGGTGATTGACCTGAGGCGGGGCGGAACCTAGGGTTCTTGTCCTTACGCCGTGCAAGACACGGCACATTTTTTTTCCGTGAGTGCCGATAGTCCCATTTTAACCGGAGTCTTCCATGGATTCAGTTGGATCCGCTGCAATGGCAAGGGCTCGTTCCTGAACAGCCCCGCGATGAAACGGTTCGGCGAGGCGCGGATCGAAGCCGGCGAGCGCTGTCTCGCGGTCGATTTAGGCGCTTGCACCGGGATGGATTCCACCTTCATGGGTACCCTGGCCGGCATGGCGGCGCGGCTCACGGCGCAGGGCGGCGGCCTGCAAATTGCGGACGCGGATTCGCGCAACCGCCGGTCGCTGGAGGATCTCGGGCTGGATTACATGATGGAAATCGATCCGCCGGAAGCGCCGTGGCGCGACAGGATCGAGGAGGCGCGGGAAAATCTGGGACCTGCGGACGCCGCCGGGAAATCCGACCAGATCGAGCGCACCAAGCACGTCCTCGAAGCCCACCAAACTCTTTCCGGCGCCAACGACAAGAACGCCAAAACCTTCTCCGGGGTGGTCTCCATGCTCGAAACCGAGCTCTCGGGCAAAGAGAAGGGTGCGGACGACCGAAAACGAAGCTAGGCGTGCCCTCCACGCACGCTCCCGCGGCTTCCATCTCCCCCACCGCCGTATGCATTTTTCCACCACGATTTCCCTAACGGTCGGAACTGTCGTCGTGGTGGTGCTGCTCATCTTTCTGCGGAACCAGCGCCGGCGCATCCGCTCGATCCGGCGGAATTTCGACGCGCTGCAAGGTGAGGAAGAGCGCATGTTCGCATTCCTCCACGACCTCGGTGCGGCCATCGAGCACGAGCCATCCCCGGCGGTGCTTTCCCGCATCATCGTGGACGGCGTGGACAAGGTGGTCACGGCCTGCGGCGGGGCGATTTACTTCCTCACCGCGGAGGGGGATTTCCTCAGCCCTTCCTATATTTCAGACGATTGCCCGCCGCTCGTGGCGGTGCCTGCGGAAGTCCGGGAGAAATCGGCGCAGGACGCGCGCGTGCTGGAAAGCCACCTGCGGCTCGCGCGCGTGCCGGCCGGCGAGGGGATTCTCGGGCATTGCCTCACCGCCGGCGAGCCGATGCTCGTGCGCGATATCCGCAGCCATCCGGCGGCCGCGGACGATGCCGATGCCTACGGCGAATTCGTCTCCGTACTGCTCGCTCCGCTGCGCCATGCGAACCGGAACCTCGGCGTGCTCGCGGTCGCAAGGCGCGTCGCCGGGGGGAAATTCTCCGGTAACGATTTCGCAGTGTTCCGCTCGGTTTCGGAGCAATCGTCCTTCGCCATCGGCAACGCGCGGATCCACCGCGAGGCGCACGAAAAGCGCGCCATCGAGGGCGAGCTGCGGAACGCCCGGGAAGTCCAGCGCGTGCTCCTGCCGCAGGAGGAACCGGTGGTGCCGGGCTACCGCATCAGCGGCACCAACCTGCCGGCGCGGATCATCAGCGGGGATTATTACGATTACATCGATCTCGGCGGCGGGCGTTTCGGCGTGGCCATCGCCGACGTTTCCGGCAAAGGAGTGCCGGCCGGCCTGCTCATGGCGATGTGCCGCAGCTCGCTCCGATCCGTCGCGCCGGACGGGATTTCCCCGTCGGTCACGCTGGCCTTGGTGAATCGCCAGCTATTTCCCGACATCCGCGAGGACATGTTCATCAGCATGACCTACCTCATCCTCGAGGGCGGCGACGGTGGCCTGATCATGTCCCGCGCCGGACACGACCCGGCGCTGCTCTACCGGCGGGCGACCGGCGGCACGGAGGTGGTCCGCTCGCCCGGCCTGGCGCTGGGAATCGACGACGGCAAGGTCTTCGAGCGCGTCACCAAGGACGTCTCGCTGGAACTGCAATCCGGCGATTGCCTGCTGCTCTACACGGACGGCGTGAAGGAGGCGGCCGATGGCGTGGATGGCGAGGAATTCGGCATGGAGCGCATGGCCGAGGTCTTCCGCGCGACTGCTCCGCTCGGCTCCCACGCGGTGCTGGAGAAAATGCAGGAAGCGCTCCGCCGCTACACCGGTGAGGGCCCGCAAATGGACGACATCACCTTGGTCGTTATCGAGAAGCGCTGATGAAATTTCGTCCCGGCGGGCGGCGTTCCGTGCGTCCCGCGGCCCGGGATTTCCTTCCGGCCGCGGCTCGAATAACCCGATTCCCCACCATGAAATACCTCGCTCTGCTCGCCCTGTTCACCGCCGCCCTGCCCGCCCTCGCGGATGAGGGCAAATGGGTTTCCCTCTTCAACGGCAAGGACCTCACCGGCTGGACGCCGAAAATCCGCGGCTCCGAGGCCGGCGTGAACTGGAAGAACACCTTCCGCGTCCAGGACGGCGTCCTCAAAGTCGATTACTCAGACTACGACGCTTGGGGCGACCACTTCGGCCACCTCTTCTACGACAAGAGCTTCTCCCACTACCGCCTGCGCTTGGAATACCGCTTCACCGGCGAGCAGATGAAAGGCGGCGCCGGCTGGGCCCTGCGCAACAGCGGCATCATGATCCACAGCGAATCTCCCAAAACGATGGAGTTGGAGCAGGATTTCCCCACCTCCCTGGAAGTCCAGCTCCTCGGCGGCAACGGCAAGGATGACCGGCCTACGGGAAATCTCTGCACGCCCGGCACCCACGTCACCATCGACGGCGAGCTCCACAAGGAGCACTGCATCACCTCCAACTCGCCCACCTTCCACGGCGACCAATGGGTCACCATCGAGGCCGAGGTCCACGGTGGGAAGCTCATCAAGCACCTCGTGAACGGCAAGGAAGTCATCCACTACTCCAAGCCCGAACTCGGCGGCGACGCCCATGCCGAAGCGCTCGCCAAGGTCGCCGGCACCAAGATGCTCACCAGCGGCTACTTCTGCCTCCAGTCGGAAAGCCACCCCGTCGAGTTCCGGAAAATCGAAATCCAGGAGCTCGACGAGAAGGACGAATGACCAACATCGCGGGCGCCGGGAATTCCCCGGCTCCCGCGTTCCAGCCCCGGTAAGTAATCACCGCCGGGCGATTGGGGAATCGAATCGCTACGGCGCGACCCAAGAATTGAGAATTCCAAGTAGGAGAAATCCCAAAAACAAATCTCCGAAACTCTATCCCCGCCGCCCGCCAAGTAGCTGCCGCGTCTCGCGGCAGGCCGTGTTCGCGGCGTCTCGCCGCGAAACTTTCATTCATCTCCCTCCCGAAACCCGATCTCTCTAAATCTCCAGGTAAAGCAATCTGCCGATCCAAAAATTCCCCCATTTTCCCCGGCCAGCCAGCCCCAATTCTTGGAAATCAGTGGTAAATCTTCTCCCCTGCCGACTCAAACCCCCGACCGATGAAAATACAAACATTAAGAACGATCCTTTTCCTTACCGGTGGACTGATCGCTGCCGCGCAAACGTCACATGCCGGGGATCAGCAAAAGTTCGAAGTTACGATCCCGGAGGGCGACAAGATTTCGATACGGGTTCCGAACCAATGGACGCACTCAGTGATTCAGCCCGAACCAACCCTTCCGCCAACCGTCACAATCCTCTCTCCCACGAAAACTGTCTCCATCCAGATCACGTTTCTTCCGGATCCACGCGGCTTCTTCACCACGAAGGAAAGCGTGGACCGGGCGGTTACGAATGCCAATCAGCGTTACGTCGAGGGATCGGTCGAGAAAAAGACAAACCTGATCCAACTGGAATCCAAGATCGTCCGGGGTTGTTACGCGGCCTATACGGATGCTGCGGTCGCAGCCGCGAAAACGCCGGAGAAAGGTGAATACGCGAAAGTTGCCTCCGGCGTCTTCGTAATCCGAAAGCAAGGCGCGGTATTCACGGTGCTTTCCAACGATACAACGGGCGATGATTACAAACTCGCGTTCCGAACCATCACGGAACACATAATCCAACCCTAGGGCATTCCAATCGGTCGCTACAGGATCATAGGAGAACTTGCCGCTGCAAGAAATGAATCCCGCTAACGCAATTGCAGGTGCTTGGCGCATTCCTTCGACGATCGTGACCGACAGGGATGAATTCATGTACGTGGGCAGCGACGGGAGGATCGTTCACTTTGTATTCACCGATTCAAATGGCGCTGGAGTTCAGGCGATGAAGCTTTGGTTCGATCCAATTGGAGAAAATCAATTCCGAGTCCGTGGGATTCTTGGACAGCTAGGCTGGATTGTGGGACTGATCCCCACAGAGTCGGGCATGACCATTCAGCGTGAAGAGAAAACTTTTTTCATGACGGCTGCAATGGACTCAGAGCTTCCGGTCTGGTATCCCGCGCGGCTTGAGAAGGCTCTACTGGAGATGTCGAAGAGCGAAGCGAATCATCAAGGGTCTGAACAAGAATAGATGAGAAAGCAGGATGTGCGGCTTGCGCGCTGTGGTAAACTACCCGCTGCCGCGGAGAAGATATCATCGACCAGAATCGCCGGATGGATCAGGGCGAAGGCGGGGATGCGCTGACATCCCGGCCGCGGACCAAGGGCATAATGAATTGCACCTCACTCTGCGTTTCCTGGGTTCATAGGGAGGGCGCGAACGCCGGTTGTCGGGATGTCGACATCAAGGTTTGGAATCTCGTCGACGCGGAAGAGAATGCACCGGGCGCTACAACCGGTAGCTGCCGATTTATGATGATTTTCCAGGGTGACATGCAGGCAGTAGGCGAGGAAGCTGATCTTGATATGTGCTTCGAAGCGGCAGTCCGAGGTGGTGATGAATGGGGCGCAGGCCCAGGTCTCGTTTCAAGGTGCGGAAGCGTTCCTCCTTCCAGACAAGGTTTCCATAATTGCGTCAGACAGCGGCGGGATCCTCGTATTTCTAACTGGTGACGATCCTCCGCTGCACGACCGCGTGGAGCCAACGCGATCCCACCGGGGAGATACCTTGGGGAAAAGGTAATCCGGCACCCCTGCTTCTGGAGCCGCCCGGAGGAATTGGAAAGGTTCCGCTCGGTCTATCGGTATCGGCCCGCCAACCACCATGGGGAAAAGACTACTCCACATCGCCACCTTCCTTGCGTTCGCCTCATTTTCACCCCTCGCTTCCGCCGCGCCGGTGAAAGTCTTCATCCTTGCGGGGCAGTCGAACATGCAGGGCCAGGCGGTGGTGGATCTCGCGGGAAAGGATTACAACGAAGGCCGGGGGACGCTCGCGGTGCTGATGGAGGACCCGGCCAAGAAGGCCATGTTCGCCCATCTCAGGGATGCGGACGGCAAATGGGCGGTCCGGGACGATGTGCGGGTGAGCTACCAGCGGGAAAACGAGCCGCTGCTTTCCGGCCCGCTGTCGGTGGGCTTCTCGGTTTACGGTGATGCGCACCATTTCGGCCCGGAGCTGCAGTTCGGGCACGTGGTGGGTGATGCGCTGCAGGAGAAGGTGCAACTTATCAAGACCGCATGGGGCGGGAAAAGCCTTGGTATCGACTTCCGCCCGCCATCCTCGGGTGGCACCGTGGGGCCAAACTACACGCTGATGATCATGCAGGTGCGCGAGGCGTTGGCGGATCTGAAAAAAGGCGGGGCGGATTACGAGCTGACGGGATTCGCATGGTGGCAGGGCTGGAATGATTTCTGCGATCCCAAGCTTGTTCCGGAATACGCCGAAAACCTCGCGAACCTGATCCGCGATGTGCGCAAGGATCTCGGCGTGCCGAAGCTGCCTGTCGTGGTCGGCGAGCTCACCGGCCCGTGGCTGCCCGGCGCGGGCGATCTTCCGGCGGCGGCACTCGCCATTCGCGAGGCTCAGGAAGAGGTGCCGGCGCGGCCGGAATTTAAGGGCAACGTCATTTTCGCGAAAACCCGCGACTTCGTCCGCAAGCCGGATGACTCGCCGAACCCGGGCCACGGCCACCATGAGTTTGGCAATGCGGAAACCTATTTCCTAGTGGGCGACGCCTTGGGCAAAGGCATGCTGGAACTTCTTTCACAATAAACCCGACGATCCGAAAATGAACAAGCTGCCGACGATTCTTATTACCATTGCGATGGCTGCCGGGCTGCTGCACGCCGCCGATTCGCCGCCCGATCTCACACAGGGAGTGGAGGTGGACCGGAAGGGAACCTACAATCTGGGCGCCACCGGATTGCGCGGCTGGATCTATTCGAAACCTGCGACGCATTTCGACGGTTTGCAGGGCAGGACCACCGATGCCAGCAGGCAGATCCTCGTCACTCACGTCGGTGCGAAATCCCCGGCGGACGGTGTGCTGCAGGTGGATGACGTGATCCTCGGGACGGGCGGGAAACCATTTTCCGAAGATGCCCGCAAGAGCATCGCCCACGCGATCCAGGAGGCGGAAAAGGAAGCCAATAAGGGCATTCTGCCGCTCAGCATCTGGCGGGCGGGCAAGGTAGAGGAAGTCCGCATCACCCTGAGAGTCATGGGCACGTATGCGGAAACCGCGCCCTACGATTGTCCGAAATCGAAGCTCATCCTGGAGGAAGCGTGCAAGGTTCTTGAGAAGGAGGATCTGAAGGAAAACTGGTCCGGAGCGGTGAGCGCGCTGGCGCTGCTTTCGACGGGAAATGCCGAGTATTTGCCGAAGGTCCGTGATTTCGCCCGGAAGCTTGCTCCCTCCACCCTGGATCTCAGCAACGAGACCAACGGCTCCACCTGGGAACTGGGATACCGAAACATTTTCCTAACCGAATACTTCCTGCTAACAGGGGACCGGGAGGTCTTGCGCGGCATCCGGGAAATCACGCTTTCACTGGCACGCGGCCAAAGCATGTATGGCACCTTCGGACATGGCTTCGCCGGACTGAAACCCGACGGCAGCCAAAATGGATCGATACCGCCCTACGGCCCGGTCAACATGGCGGGTTTGCCCGCCAACCTCTCCATCGTGCTTGCGAAAAAATGCGGGCTTAAAGATCCCGAGGTGGATCAAGCCATTACCCGCGCGGCAGGATTCTTTGGATATTTCACCGACAAAGGGGCGATCCCATACGGCGAGCACGAGCCATGGCCCTACCACGAAAACAACGGCAAGAACTCGCTCTGCGCGGTGATGTTTTCCGCGATCGGGAACAGACCTGTGGAAACGAAATACTTCGCCCAGATGGCCACCGCCGGCTATGCGAGTCGCGAATGCGGCCACACCGGCCAAGGCTTCAGCTATCTATGGAGCGCACTGGGAGCCAATGCCGGCGGACCAGCGGCTGCGGCCGCGTTTTTCAAACAGGCATCCTGGCATCTCGATCTCGTCCGCCGCTCGGACGGCTCGTTCACCTACGACGGGCAGGAGCAGTTCGGCCCCGGGACAACCGACGACGATACCTACTACGGAAACAGTGGATACTACGGCCTGAGCCCCAACGCCACCTACGTGCTCACTTATGCGATGCCCTTGAAAAAGCTGATTATAACGGGCCGCGAATCCGACAAGCGCAACTGGCTGGACGCGGATCAGGTTGCCGCTTCCATCGCATGCGGACGCTTCGATCTGGACCGGAAAAAACTATCTGCCCAGGAGCTGGTCGAAGCGTTTGCCGCATGGTCTCCCATCGTCCGGAGCTGGGCTGCGGATGAGCTTGCGGGTCGCCCCGAAAGCAAGGCGATGGTGCCCGGGCTCATCGCCCTCGCAGGCGGGGATGACATTCATTCCATCCAAGGCGCTTGCGAAACGCTCGGCCTCCTGAATGATGCTGACGCGTTGCCCGTGCTCGTGAAACGGCTTTCCCATCCGGATCGCTGGGTGCGTTACAAGGCGGCGGCGGCAATCCGGAAAATGGGCGGCACCGCAAAACCTGTTCTCGACGATCTCCTGAAAACACTGGTCAAAACGGCAGAGCCGCCGTGGCCGGTCAACTGGGCGGATCCGGTCCAGATCGCCCAAGGCCAACTTGCCGCCGCGGTGTTTTCCGGACCTCTCAAGGAATCGCTCAAAGATGCGGATCCAAAACTTCTTTATCCAGCGGTGAGGGCGGTGGCAAAAAATCCCGACGGCATGGCGCGCGCCACGCTCAAGGATTATTTCGACCGCCGGGTCACTGAGGAGGATGTGATCGCGCTCGCCCCGGACATCCTGGCGGCGCTCACGACGCCCTGCCCGGCCGACACGATGTTCGGAAACGAGATTCGCATGGGAGCTTTCAAGGCGCTCACGAAATTCCGTTTCCGCGAAGGCATCAAAGCCGGCGTGATTTTCGCCAAGACCCAGGGACGCCATGGCAGCGAAAACCGGACAGGTGAGATCATGAAGGAAATCACCGCTTATGGCAAAGCAGCAAAGCCCGCCATCCCGGAGCTTACGAAAATCATCGCAATGTTCAACGACCAGGTAAAAGACCGTGAATTTCCAAAGGGCGAACTCAACCAACGCAGGGTCGGCGCCGTTGAGGAAGCCATACGGCAGATCATGGCATCCGACACCGAGCCGGAGATGAAAACCATACCCCCGGCAAGGCGTTAGGAATCGGCAGCCCGGTTTCCAATTAACAGGAAAGCCTGGCGTGATACCCGCAACCACTCTCGAAACCGGTAGTCAGCCTTTGAGACAGCTTGCTCGCAGCCGCTGCTCAACGTTACGCTGATGCCTTCCTTCCGCATATCCATTTTGCATGCGCTGGTGAAGAGCAACTGGAAGAATCACAGAACGATGTTCGGCTTGCCCGTGTAGTCACCAGCTTGGCGAGCTGCGGCTCGCTGGTAGTTTTCGTGACAAGTGAAATCGCTTGTTTGCTTTTCCGTTTCGAAAGACACAGATCTGTGGTGCCTGGTTGTTTTGAGGTGGTCAACGGAACTGTAAGCCATTGGGAAAAATTCAGCGCAAACCACCGCCCCGGATTTCATGACAAACAAGGACATGGGATTCCTTTACTATCGTTCCGCTCACCTCCCTTCCGCCATCCAAAACTAGTTCTCCACATCAGTTGACAATCCCTCGGCGAGTTATGGAACTGCCCACGCAGGCCTTTTCCCCGCCCCCTGAAAACCAGTTCGAACGGACATGCATGACATGACAAATGGAAAATATCGCGCTGATCCTTCTGACGGAGTCTCGAAATTTCTGATCGCCAGACCGATTTTCATCCCTAATCGGCTGAGAAAGAGCATTCTTCGCGCGCAATGATTCCGTACCGCACGATGAAATCAACAGTTTCCACCCGCCCATTTCACGCCACCTGGCTTTCCGCTGTCTTTGCATTTTTCATCACCGGCGGCATCAGCCGGGGCGAGGGGCCGGTGGTTCCGGGTCCGCATGGCAAGCATCCGCTCAGCGAGGAACAGAGTGGCAAGCTCCTGATCAGTGAGCTTCGCTGCGCCGCCTGCCACGATGGCTTGGACGCCTCCCGCATGAAGGAGGCTCCAGTTCTTTCAGGAGCCGGCTCGCGGCTGACTCCGGATTTCATTAAAAATTTCGTCGCAGATCCTTCCTCCGTCCATCACGGCACGACGATGCCTGGTATGCTTGGCGGCTTGTCTGCGGAGATACGCGACGAGGTCGCGGCGGACATCAGCGCCTATCTTTCCTCGCTCAAAGGCACTCCGCCACCAATGGTTGAGGCCGATGCCGACCCCTACGACGGGAAAGAAATTTTCGCTAATATCGGTTGCGTTGCCTGCCATTCGCCCCGCGATGAAGCGGGGCGCGAGGTGATCAAGGACGGGGTGATTTCACTCGCCCACCTTCCGGGCAAGTACCAACCGGGCGCTCTGGCGGAGTTCCTCCACATGCCACTCAAGGTCCGCCCTTCCGGACGCATGCCGGACATGAAACTCACAAAAACGGAGGCCTCCGCCCTCGCCGCCTACCTCGCTAAGTTGACCGATGCCGCACCGGAGACCATACCCGCTACTGACAGTATCGCCGCCGGCCGGAAGGCTTTCCAAACACATGCTTGCACCGCGTGCCACCAGCCTGAGGAGGAAAAACTGCCAATACCGGCGGGCGCTCCGCCCCTCGGAAAACTTGATCTCTCCGCCGGATGCCTTTCCGAAAATCCTGGCTCCGCCCCCGATTTCAAGCTCAGCGCCGCGCAGAAAGCCGCGATACGCAAGGCACTCGCCCAGCCCTTGAAAAAGGAGCCACCGGCCGAGCAGATCAAGCTCCACCTAACCCAGCTCAACTGCATCGCCTGCCATGAGCGCGATGACTACGGCGGGGTCTCGCCGAAGCTCGATGGTTATTTCCACTCTACCGAAGAGGCTCTCGGAAACGAATCCCGCATCCCCCCGCAGCTCACGCTTACCGGCGCGAAGCTACGCCCGGAGTGGATGAAAAAAGTCCTATACGACGGCGAAAGCATCCGCCCGTACATGAAGACCCGCATGCCGCAGTTTGGCGAAACCGCACTGGGCAGTCTCGCCGACCTCTTCGCCGAAGTGGATCACCTGCCCCCTTTCGAAATCGCCCCTCCGGGCAAGGAGGACGGACCGGAAATGCGCGACGGCGCGCTCGAACTGCTCGGCGACAAGGGGCTGAACTGCATTGCCTGCCACAACTACAATGGCAAGCAATCACCGGGCATGAAGGGCCTGGACCTGATGACCTCCTACCAGCGCCTCCAGCCCGCATGGTTCCACAGCTATATGATCAATCCCGCCGCCTTCCGCCCAGGCATCATCATGCCCAGCTACTGGCCGGCCGGAAAAGCCACCCAGACGGAAATTCTCGGCGGTGATACCGACCGCCAGCTCCGCGCACTGTGGGACAATTTCTCCCTAGGCCGCTCCGCCCGCGATCCTTCCGGACTCCGCGCCGAGCCATCGGAGCTCAAGGTGACAGACACCGCCAGGACTTACCGCGGCCGCAGCAACGTCGCCGGCTATCGGGGCATTGCGGTCGGCTTCCCCGGCGGGATGAACTACGCTTTCAACGCTCAGAATGGAGCGCTCACCGCCATCTGGCAGGGCGGGTTCGTCCGCGTCGGATGGCAGGGGCAGGGCTCCGGAAATTTCGATCCTCCGGGCAAACACGTTCAGCTCTCGCAGGATGTCGCGTTTATCCAAGCCGCCGTGCCGCCAGCTATCTGGCCGCCTAGTCCGGTGACAAGCAAGGAGCAACCAGTCAATCCCGACCCGCTCTATCCGAAGAACCACGGCTACGCGTTCATCGGCTACTCCTTGGATATCGAGACATTCGTCCCTACCTTCGCATACCGTTGCGGCGATGTGCTGATCACGGATAAAACCCTCTCCGACGGGAAAACGCTCAAGCGCAGTTTTTCGTTCACCGCCCCGGATGCGCAGACTGTCTGGCTCCGCGCACTTACGGGATCCGTCGTTGCCGAGTCGGAAACCGTTTTCAAAACCGCCGATCTCAAGCTAACAATCCCTCCCGGAAAAACCATCCTCCGCCCTGCCTCAGAATCCGGCCAGGAACTGCTGATCGAACTTGCCCTGCCTAAGGGAAAATCCACGACCCTCATCGAATATGAACTCCTCCGCTAAAATCCTAATCTTTTCCCTCGCAGCGGTTCTTTCCGCGCATGCCGAAGAAGTCGGTGACCGCTGGGGCACGGAGGACGCGGAGCGCGCCTTCTATCCAATTACGGAAGTCCCCATCCCCGCAGAACTGGTGCTCGAAGCGGGCGCCTTCGAGACGCTTCCAGACGGGCGGATCGCGGTCGGCACGCGGCATGGTGATATCTATTTTGTCTCCGGCATCGACGAGGCAAAACCGCAGCCGAAGTATCAACTCTTCGCGACCGGAATGGATGAGATCTTCGGCCTCGCATGGAAAGACGGCGCCCTCTACGTCACTCAGAGCGCGGAGCTGACCAAGGTTTCGGATAGCAACGGCGACGGGATTGCGGATCGCTACGAAGTCGTCTCCGATGCATGGGGCTACGGCACCTATCACGAATATGCGTTCGGCTCCAAGTTCGATCCTGAGGGCAACCTCTACGTCGCGCTCGGGCTATCCAGCTCCTATCACTCGCAGCAGCTTTTCCGAGGCTGGGCTTTTAAAATCACGCCGGAGGGGAAAAGCATCCCCATCGCAAGCGGTATGCGCAGTCCGGCCGGGATCGGCTTGAACGAGCACGGCGCGCTTTTCTACATAGAAAGCCAAGGGCCGTGGAACTCCGCATGCAGCCTCAAGCATATCTCGGAAGGCGGCTTCGTGGGCCACCCTATCAGCTTCAACTGGTATGACTTCGCGCCGACCATGGGCAAGGCTCCGCAGGTGCCGGAATCAGGTTCACGCATCATCATCGAGAAGGAAAAGATCCCGCAGCTTGAGCCATACGCCGTTATTTTTCCCTACATCCGCATGGGCCGCTCGCTCAGCGGCTTCGTGATCGACCGGACCAAAGGAAAGTTCGGCCCTTTCGAGGATCAGATTTTCCTCGGCGACTTCACCCTGTCCATTCTCGTCCGGGCAACCACCGAGCAGGTCAACGGCGTCTGGCAGGGAGCGTGCTACCCTTTCCGTGAAGGGCTCTCGACAGGTATTCTCAACACCCATTTCACCCCGGATGGGAAACTTCTCTGCGGGGGCACCAATCGCGGTTGGCCAGTGCGCGGGCTGAAGCCATACGCGCTTGAACGCTTGGAATGGAGTGGGAAAATGCCTTTTGAGATCGAGCGCATCACGGTCACGCCGGATGGCTTCCTGGTGAAATTCACCAAGCCTGTTGCCGAGGCCGAGGGCATGAAAACCGACTCCTACAAGGTCACGACTTTCACCCACGAATACCATCAAGGCTACGGTGGCCCGGAGATCGATCAAACCGCTCCGGCAGTGAAATCCGTAAAGCTGGCCGCCGATGGAATGAGCGCGACCATCGCCCTCGACGCGATGACCAAAGGCCACGTCCATGAATTCGATCTCGCCGCCCTCCGCTCCCGGGATGGCGAGCCGCTCCTCCACCACGACGCCTACTATACGCTGAACGAAGTCCCCACCAAATGAACCCCATGCGAACCGCCACCCTCCTTCTCCTCGCCCTCTTTCACTGCACCGCGTTGGCCGCGCACCCCGTCCCGGAAAGCCCGCAGTGGCTTACCTATTCCGGCGGCGATGGCCCGGGAAAAGGCAAGCATATTGTCTTCATCGTCGGCGACCAGGAATATCGCAGCGAGCAGTCCATGCCGATGATAGCCGGCATCCTCGCCAAACATCACGGCTTCGATTGCACCGTCCTGTTCGCATTGAATGAGGACGGCATGGTCGATCCCACCATGCCGACCGATCCGCCGAAGGAAAAGCCGGAGGATTTCAAGAAACACAACATCCCCGGTCTCGAATACCTAAAGGATGCGGATTTGATGATCCTTTTCACCCGCCACCTCAGCCTCCCCGAAGACCAGCAAAAACTCATCGTGGATTACCTCGATTCCGGGAAACCCCTCATCGGGCTGCGCACCGCGAACCATGGTTTCAGAGGGCCGCTGCCATACAAGATCGATGGCAGGAACGCGAGCATTGGCGAGATACTCGGCGGAACTTTCATGAACCATCACGGGAATTGGCACCAGGATTCCACCCGCGGCGACATCGTCCCGGAAATGAAAGACCACCCCATCCTTATCGGAGTGAAAGACATCTGGGGGCCGTCCGATGTTTACCGCACCTTCAAGGAAGGCACCGGTCTACCCGAGGGCTGCACCGCCATCGTCATGGGCCAGCCGCTCATCGGCAGGGAATCCGGCGGCAAGGACAACCCGGAGAAGGAAGCGCTTCCCGTCGTCTGGTTCAAGACCTGGAAAACCAGTTCCGGAAAAACCGCCCGCGTCCTCCAATCGACCTTGGGCGGCGGCCAGGATCTCGAAAACCCCGGCCTGCGCCGCCTCCTGGTCAACGCCGTTTACTGGGGCTTGGAGATGGAGGAAAAAATTTCCGCCGACAGCAGTGTGGAATACACCTCGGAATACAAACCGCTCGGCACCGGCTTCGACTACGGGAAACTCGGTGTCGTCCCGCATCCGCCAGCTTACTACCGCTGAATCGACTGCCAAAGGAACAGGAGCATGTTGAAAACCACCGCAGCTTTGGCATCCCTATCGCTGGGCTTTGCATTCAATTTCAATCTGCTGGCAGACACGCCCGATGCGCGTGAGTCTGCGGCCCGGGCCGGGAAGGCCGATGCCATTTTTGAGGTCGGCTCAATCGCACTGCTTGAACACGACTATCCCAAAGCGTTCAAGTGGCTTTCCAAGGGAACGGAAGCGAAGCATGGTCCGTCGGAGGCAGCTCTTGGGTTCATGTATTTCAACGGCTTTGGCTGTGACAAAGATATTGCCGCGGCGCGCAAGCTTTATGAGCAGTCCGCAGCGGCCGGAGCACACCAGGGATTCAACAATCTGGCCCACCTCTACAGGTTTGGTCTTGGAGGGTTGCAGAAGGATTTGCCGAAGGCAGTGGAACTTTTGGAGAAGGCCGCCGGGCTGGGTAATGAGTATGCGGTCAACACCTTGGCCAAGATGTATATGGGAAACGAGCTTGGGACTCCAGATAACGCGAAGATCTTGGAGTGGCTGCGTTTTGGAGCGAAGCGCAAATACCGTGGCTGCCTTTCGGACCTGGGGTTTGCCTACCAGCACGGAATCGGCCTCAAGAAGGATATTCAAAAGGCGGTCGAATTGTATCAAGAGAGCATCGATCTGGGTTCGGCCGGCGGAAAATCGAATCTTGGGTATCTGTATCTCATGGGGGAGGGAGTGCCCCGGGATTATCCGAAGGCGATGAAACTGTTTAAAGAGGCTGCTGAGGAGAACGATATTGGGGCTACCATAAACCTCGCGGTTATGCGTATCAATGGACTGGGCTGCGACCGCGACCCCGAGGGCGCATTTTCTTTGCTTGAAAAGGCCAAGGGCCTAGGTAGTGAGCAAGCAGCGCAAATGCTGGGGGCTTGGAAGGCGACGGAAATCGATCGAAAGAAATGAAGATTGTAACACGATGACAAACCGAAGGACTGACCCGCAGCGAGTTTTATCCGCCATTACCCTTCAACCCGCAACCCGGAGTGCGCCTTCAATCAAGAGTGGATTGACTTCGGAGATAAGAGGGCTCGGCACGTTCCGCCAGCGGAACCGGATGCGCTCCGCCTTTTCACCCACCCAGCGCTTTTTCCTATGGACCTTCACCTCATGACGCGTTTCTTCCTGCGATTCGTAGTGACGCTCTGTCTGATTTGTTTCCCTGCGTTGGCGCTGTTCCCGGCACGAACCCTTCAAGTCGATTTCTTATGAAATTACAAGGAAGAGGGCTTGTCCCAAGACCAAGAGGGCGGTTGACCTCGATGAGGAAAGCAAAATTGCCGGATTTTGGAGCAAGAGTTGTTCTAGCAGCACTCCAACCGAAAAGCGCTTCGGCACCCCGAAGTTCTCAAAATGAAGACACGCGCTTTTTTGGGTTCTCCAGACATTCCGATTCAACCACGAGTCGCAGTGCTCGTCGCCGGGGCCGAAGGTGGCGACGTCGCGTGGATGACCCGATGGTGAAAATCGAGCTTCCCAGTGGCAGGCGCTTGTTCAGAATGCTATCACCCCCATGGAGGCTTCGGACCCGCTCGTACTTATTTGAAAAGGGGAGGGTATCGAAGATGACTGTGACCGCTGGTGGGATGGCGCAGGTTTGGGCGCCGACCGATCGAGTGGTGATTGAGCTGGTGCGTGGGCGGGAAGCTGTGATCGACTATTCCGGGTACTGACTCGCATTCAAGGCTCTGGAGAAGATTCACATTTCTCTGAAGCGAGCGCCGACGCCCCTTGCGGCGAAAAGCAATTTGCGGGCGGAATTCCAGACGTTCCACATTCGCGAGGTGCCGGATGCGCCGCTCCGAAAGGGAAGAGTTCTAACCACAGATTTCATGGATTTTGAAGAGCTGGATTGTGCCATTACGGAATGGAGTGGCTCCATGCGGATCGACGGTTTTTGATTCCGGATTACCAGTGCTCTAGGTTGGGGGCTGTTGTAGGTTTCTGGCAACGCCGGGCGGGGGATACGCTCTTGGGGCAGAAAGGCGGTGGGGGGCGAGATCGGGTTTTTGGGGTGGTTGAAGCTGGCCGGGAAAGGAAGAGTTTTAACCACAG
>JBBSUD010000044.1:0-38701 GCA_038235225.1 Verrucomicrobiales bacterium | reverse complement strand
GAGAAGCTCGTATTTCTCGCAAAGAGACATGCCTTTCCAAATTTCGGTCTGGCGGGGATGGGGGAGAGACATGAAAATTTCGGAGATGTGATTTCCAGATTTTCAGCACGTAGCTCAAAAATATCCTTCCTTCTTCCGGTCTTCCATTGCCGTTTCCGAACGCTTGTCATCGGAACGGGTGCCCCGCTCGGTTTGCCGCGCGGCGGCAACTTCGGCGATGACCTCGTCAAGGTTGGACGCGGCGGATTCAACGGCTCCGGTGCAGGTGGCGTCTCCAATGGTGCGGAAACGGACGGTTTTCGTCTCCACGGTTTCGCTGTCTTGCGGCTTGAGAAACTTGGTCACTGCGAGCAGCGAACCGTTGCGCATGAACACCTCGCGCCGGTGGGAAAAGTAAATGGATGGCAGGGGGATTTCCTCGCGCTGGATATACATCCAGATGTCCATCTCGGTGAAGTTGGACAAGGGAAACACCCGGAAATGTTCTCCAGGATTCTTTCGCCCGTTGAACAGATTCCATAACTCCGGCCGTTGGTTCTTCGGATCCCATTGGCCGAAATCATCCCGGTGGGAAAAGAAGCGCTCCTTGGCACGAGCCTTTTCTTCATCCCGCCGCCCGCCGCCGAGACATGCATCGTATTGGCCCTTCTCGATGGTATCCAGCAAGGTAACCGTTTGCAGTTTGTTGCGTGATGCGTTCGGTCCCTTTTCCTCGGTCACGCGGCCGGTGTCGATGGATTCCTGCACGGAGCCGACGATGAGATTGGCGCGGATGAGCCGCACGAATTCGTCGCGATAGGCCATCGTTTCGTCGAAGTTATGTCCGGTGTCGATATGGACGAGCGGAAACGGCATGCGCGCGGGCCAGAATGCCTTGCGCGCCAGCCAAGCCATGACGATGGAATCCTTGCCACCGGAAAACAGCAGCGCCGGGTTCTCGAATTGGGCGGCGGTCTCGCGGAGGATGAAAATCGCCTCCGCTTCCAACTGGTCAAGGTGGCTGAGATGGTAATTGGGCATGGAAGAAAATCGCTGGGAATGCGTCAGGCCAAATCGGCCCGGCTGGGCGGAGACTGGAACCTCACCGCGACCGGTCAAGGAGAAATTATCAAGTTGGGTAGGATGCTAAGGATTTGCGCGGATTCAAATGGGCGGGGTCGTCGAAATGCGCGGGCGGATCGCCTCCAGCAACTCGAACGCAGCATCTTCAATGGTTGTGGTCTCGGTATCGAGAATCAGGTCGGGATCCTGCGGTGGCTCGAAGGAACCGTCTTTCCCGGTAAAATGGGCGATTTCGCCGCGTGCCGCCTTTGCATAGAGTCCCTTCACATCCCGCTTTTCGCAGGCTTCGTAGCTGGCTTTCACGTAGATTTCGAGCAGGTCCTCACCGAGAATTCCGCGAGCTAAGTCGCGCAACTCGCCGCGCGGTGTGATGGCGGAAACGAATGTCACCATACCTTGCGTTACAAATGTCTTCGCTGTCTCGGCAATGCGTCTGATATTCTCAAGCCGGTCCACATCGGTGAAGCCTAGATTGGAATTCAAGCCGGTGCGGAGGTTGTCGCCATCAAGGATGACGGTCATCCGGCCTTGCTGGTGAAGCACGCGCTCGGCGGCGTTGGCGATTGTGGATTTGCCGGACCCGGACAGGCCGCAAAGCCAGATCACGAGACCCCGCTGGCCGAGCAGGTTCTCTTTGTCCCTGCGGTTGAGAAATCGGTGAAATTCGGGATGGATATTGGACATGGAGCGATAAGGTTGCACCGGAAAGTTAGTTCGTAGCCAGAGATTTCGGAGCGGGATTTCAATGCCCTTTGCCGATGATGAAGGCTTGGAAGCCATGAGCCTTCAGCGCGTCAACCGGCAGGACACCGCGCCCGTCGAAGACAAACGAAGGCTTCAGCATAAGATCGTAAATCCGAGGGAGATCGAGGGTACGGAATTCGTCCCACTCGGTTAGCGTGGCAAGGGCGTGAGATCCCGCGGCCGCAGCGTAGGGATCGGCGCAAATTTCGACATTCGTAGCTAGCAGCTCGGGAGAGACGCCGGCGCGAAGCAGGTCTTCGTGAATGGTTTGCTCGTCGACCTGCGGATCGTAGATCGCCAGATGCGCGCGCTCGCTCAGAAGATCCCGGCAGACATGGATGGCCGGAGATTCGCGCGTGTCGTTGGTATCCTTTTTGAATGCGAATCCGAGAATTCCGATGCGCTTTCCATTTACGGTGTTGAACAAGGTGCGGACGATTTTTTCCACAAATCTCGTCTTCTGCCAATCGTTCAGATGGACGACCTGGCGCCAATATTCCGAGACGTGCGGCAGGTTGAAAGATTCGCAAAGATATACCAAATTCAGGATGTCCTTCTGGAAGCAGGAGCCGCCAAAGCCGACCGAGCTTTTGAGGAATTTCGGCCCGATCCGCGAGTCCATGCCGATCGCTCTCGCCACTTCGTCCACATCCGCACCCGTCGCCTCGCACAACGCGGAAATCGAATTGATGGAAGAAATCCGCTGGGCCAGGAAAGCGTTTGCAACGAGTTTGGAAAGCTCCGACGACCAGAGATTGGTGGTGAGAATGCGTTCGCGGGGAATCCAGCGGGCATACACCGATGCCAGCGCCTCCACGGCGGCGGTTCCTTCCGGTGTGGGCTCGCCACCGATGAGAATGCGGTCCGGAGATTGCAGGTCCTCCATGGCGGTTCCTTCCGCGAGGAATTCGGGATTCGAAAGAACCTGAAATGTCGCGCCATTCGGAGAGTTGGCCGCGAGAATCGATTTGATGGCGCTGGCCGTCTTCACCGGAATCGTGCTTTTCTCCACAATGATTTTGTTGCCTTCCGAAACCTCGGCGATCAGCCGCGCGGCCGACTCAATATATCTCAAGTCCGCAGCCCGGCCGGCGCCGATGCCATAGGACTTCGTCGGTGTTCCAACCGAGACGAAGATCAAATCCGCCGCGGCGATCGCCTTGCGGATGTCGGTCGTGAAATGAAGGTTTTTGTTAATCGCCGAGGCCACGATTTCATCAAGCCCCGGTTCGTAAATCGGCAAGGTGTCGGAATTCCAAGCAGCGATGCGCGGTTCGTTCATGTCCGCCACAGTGACCTGGATGTCAGGACACTTGGCGGCGATCATGGCCATGGTTGGCCCGCCGACATAGCCGGCACCGAGGCAGCAGATGGATTTGATGGTCATTTCAATGATGTGGATTGGGGAGGTTGTGGAGCGTGCGGTCCGGCCGCAAAGCGCTCCCGGACGAGGTGGTAGAGAAAAAGCGAGTTGTAGGTGAAATAGCGTTTGAACAGGCGGCGCGGCTCCATGGCGACCCGATAGGCCCATTCCATGCCAAGCCGCTGAACGATCGCCGGTGCCTGCCGGACCTCGCCGGCATGGAACGCGAAAGCGGCGCCGATGCCGAAGTAAACACCCGGCGGCAGCCGGTGCTTGTTCGCCGCAATCCATAGCTCCTGCTTTGGACAGCCGAGGCCGACCCATATCAAATTGGATCTGGAGTTCCGGATTTTCGAAGCAATGGTTTCAAATTCGTCATCCGCCCACTCGCCAAAAGGGGGAGAGTGGCTTCCTGCAATTTCCGCATTCGGAAACAAGTCCGCAAACCGGCCGTTCAGCTTGTCCAGGGTTTCCTGTTTCCCACCTAGCAGGAAATGGCGGAAGTCCGCTTTGCCGTCGGTCGCCTTGATGGTTTCCAACATGAGCGTTGGGCCATATACCCGGTCGGTCAGCTTTTCCGCCTCGGGCAGTCGCGAGTTCAGCGCCCAAACAAGCGGCATCCCGTCCGGGCAGATCAAATCAAACCGACTCATTGCCTCGCCAAAGGCCGCGTCCGTCCGGGCCAGCGCGGCGACGTGGGTGTTCGCCGCCTCCACTGCGTGGCATCCTTGGCCGGAGCGCGCGCGTTCTAAAATCCAATCCACCGCTTTTGCATAAGTCGTCACAGCGACCTGGAGACCGATAATGGAATGACGAATCATTGGCTAATTCGCCGGTTCAGGTGAGGGATGAGCCACGCTTGATTCGCAAGATAAGCTTCGATGATTTCCGGAATATCAGGCACTGCCGCAGTGGTGAGGACCTGGCGAAACTGTTGGAGGTCGAATGATGGTTGGGAAAGGATGGCGAGGCCGATAAAGATTATTCCTTCGACACGGAAACATGATGTCCGTGCGACTTCAGCAGCGAATGGCGGCGGGCCACGTCGAGATCGTGGGCGACCATTTCGGCGCACATTTCCTCAACAGTGATTTCCGGCACCCAGCCGAGTTTCTCCTTCGCCTTGGAAGGGTCGCCTAACAAAGTCTCGACCTCGGCGGGACGGAAGTAGCGTGGATCCACGCGGACGATGACATCCCCGGCGGAGGCTGATGGCGCTTTCGCGGGATCGACCGTAACGATGGTTGCAATCTCGCTTTCGCCCTCGCCGGAGAAATCCAGCTCAATGCCGGCCTCGCGGGCGGAAAGTTTCACGAACTCGCGAACGGAGATTTGCTTGCCGGTAGCGATGACGAAATCTTCCGCGGTTTCCTGCTGGAGCATCATCCACTGCATCCGCACGTAGTCTTTGGCATGGCCCCAGTCGCGGAGGGAATCCATGTTTCCGAGATAGAGGCAGGTCTCCAGGCCCTGCGCGATGTTGGCGATGGCGCGGGTGATCTTGCGGGTGACAAACGTCTCGCCCCGGCGCGGGGACTCATGATTGAAGAGAATCCCGTTGCAGGCATACATGCCATAGGCTTCCCGGTAGTTCACGGTGATCCAGTAAGCATACATTTTCGCGACGGCGTAAGGCGATCGCGGGTGGAATGGCGTGGTTTCCTTCTGCGGGATTTCTTGGACGAGACCGTAGAGCTCCGATGTGGAAGCTTGATAGAACCGTGTCTTTTTTTCCAATCCCAAGAAGCGGATCGCCTCGAGCAGGCGGAGCGTGCCGATGGCATCGACGTCGGCAGTATATTCGGGCGATTCGAAGGAAACCGCGACGTGCGATTGCGCGCCCAGGTTATACACTTCGTCCGGTTGCACCTCGCTGACGATGCGGGTGAGATTGGAGGCATCCGTCAGGTCGCCATAATGCAGCAAGAACCGGTTGTGCTCCACGTGCGGGTCTTCATAAATATGATCGACCCGTTGAGTGTTGAATAGGGAGGCCCGGCGCTTGATGCCGTGAACCTCGTAGCCTTTTTCCAAAAGGAGTTCGGCGAGATAGGAACCGTCTTGGCCGGTGATGCCGGTGATGAGCGCTTTTTTCATTGTGGAAGAGTTGTTGGATGGAGGAGGAGCTTGGGGTGATTTTCAGATATTAGAGCCGGGCATCCCCGGTTGTTAGCGAGGCGAGGAAATCCTGGTAGGCGGCGGCCAGACCATCTTCGAAGGAAACCTGCGGCGACCAGCCAGTTTCGCGGATTTTCGAGATATCGAGAAGCTTGCGAGGGGTGCCGTCGGGTTTGGTGGGATCGGTTTTGATATCTCCTGCGAAGCCCGTGGTTTTGGCGACGAGCCGGGCGAGTTCCAAGATGGTCACATCATTGCCGACGCCGACATTCACCCAGTCGGGAGGGGAATCCAGGGATAGAAGGTGGAAACACGCGGAGGCGAGGTCGTCCACATGCAGAAATTCCCGCCGCGGAGTGCCGGTGCCCCAGATGGTGACGGATTTATCACCGCGTTCTTTCGCTTCGTGGAAGCGGCGGATGAGGGCCGGGATGACATGAGAGTTCTCCGGATGATAGTTGTCTCCCGGGCCGTACAAATTGGTCGGCATGGCGCTGTGATAGGTCAGGCCATGCTGGGCGCGGTAATGCTGGCAGAGTTTCAATCCGGCGATTTTCGCAATCGCGTAAGCTTCGTTGGTAATTTCCAACGGGCTGGTAAGCAGGCATTCCTCGGGCATCGGCTGGGGCGCCATTTTCGGATAGATGCAGGAGGAGCCGAGGAACAGGACGCGGGGAACTCCGGCGCGGCGGCTGCCTTCGATGAGGTTGGCGGCGATTGTCAGGTTCTCGTAAATGAAGTCCGCGGGATATGTGGAATTCGCGTGGATGCCGCCGACTTTTGCCGCTGCAATGACAACGATGTCCGGCTTCTCTTTCGCTAGGAAATCGAAGGCGGCGGGTTGGTCCAGCAGGTTGAGCCGGTCGCGACCGGCGGTGAGGATTTCGTAGCCGCCGCGGGTTTCCGCCTCGCGGGCGAGGGCGGAGCCGACCATGCCGCGGTGGCCGGAGAGGAATAGCTTTGTCATAAGTTCGATCCGTATCGGGTGATGAGTTTGTCCGCCTCCGCGAGGGCCATGCCGGTGACCTGGTCCATATTGTAGTAACGGTAGGTTGCAAGGCGGCCAATGAAGCTGACTTGGGATTCGGCATTGGCGAGATCCGCATATTGCCGATAGGCGGCGCGGGCTTCGGGAGCAGGAATCGGGTAAAATGGCTCGTCGTCCGGCGTCCAGTCTTTGGGGAACTCCCGGACGATGGTGGTGGCGTCGATCCGCTGGCCGGTGGCGTGTTTCATTTCCACAATGCGGGTGAATGGCACGTTGGCGTCGGGGTAGTTCACTTGAAGCGCGCCTTGCCAGAAATCGGTTTTTCCCGATGCATGCAATTGCGCGCCGGTAAAGGATTCCCGTTCGAATTGCAACGAGCGATAGGGCAGGGAACCGAAGCGGCGGTTATAGAAATCGTCGATGGCTCCGGTGAAGACGAGATGTTTGTATTTCCATCGGGCGCGGGCTTCCTCGAAATCGACGCCAAGGTGGATTTCCGCTCGCGGCGAGGCGGCGAGCATGGCTTCGAAGAGTTTGCTGTAGCCTTTTTCCGGGAGGGCTTGGAACGACTCTGTTAGATAGCGGTCGTCGCGGTTGGTGCGGATGGGGATGCGGCCGCAGACGGAGGCGTCCAAGTCGCGCGGATGGCGCTTCCACTGTTTGATGGTGTAGCCTTCGAAAAACAATTCGTAAAGCTCGCGACCAACTTGGGAAAGGATGACTTCCTCGGAGTTCTTCGGGTCGGGAATGTCGAGCCGGTGATCTTGCAGCCATTTTTCGAATTCCTCCGTGGTGGAGGGACGACCGAGGAATTCCTCGAAGGTGTTCAGGTTGATCGGGAAGCTCCAATCGCGGCCGCGGGTATGACTTTTGATGGTATAATCGACTGGGTGCCAGGCGCTGAATTGCGATAGATAATCGACGATCCGCTGCGAGTTCGTCCGGAAATAGTGCGGGCCGTAGGGATGGATGAGCACGCCGGCGTCGTCGTGACGGTCGTGGGCATTTCCGCCCGCGTGATTCCGGCGGTCAACGACCACGCATTTCCAGCCGGCTGCGGAAAGCCGCTCCGCCATCACAAGCCCGGAAAAACCGGCGCCTATAATAAGGAAATCGGTGGAAGGACCGCCGCTCATTTCTTCTAACAATCACTCCGCCGCGCTGCCGCCCTTGGTCGATCTTTCCGAATAGCGGAAGGAAACCTGAAGGGGTGGCGGAGTGGATGATGAGGCCCGGACGCGTGCGGGTGAGTCACGCGATCGCGTGGGAAATCCGGCTCATGGCAGAGGCCGGCGTGGGAGGAGGATCGAGAAAAGGTCCATGTCCACGGCTTGCGGTTTGCCGAGGAATTCGAGCAGGATTTTCACCCGCTCGGTGGCGGAGGGCACGGTGATGACGGTGCCCTGCATGCCTTGGAACGGGCCGTTGGCGATTTCCACCTCGTCGCCGGGAATGAGGGTGGGGGCGAGGGTGATGAGCTCGGGATCGGTGGCGTCCTTGCGTTGAAGGATTTCGCGTTTGATCGACTCGACGAAGGTTGCCGGGACGGAGGGGATTTCCGAGCCGAAGCGGACGAGGCCGCGGACACCTTGGCAAAAGGTAACGGCGCGCTCCATTTCGGCGATGTTGAATTTCGCGAGGACGTACCCGGGAAACATCGGCTCGAGCCACCAGATTTTCCCGCGGCGAGTGGCCTTGCGGTATTTCAGGCGGGGGCAGAAAACCTCGATGCCCTCCAGCTCGCGCAGGTGTCCGGCGGCGATGTGCTCGCGCTTGGTTTGGCAGCGGACGCAATACCATTCGGGGTGGGGCTGCGGTTCGGATGTCATTGGCCTAGAAGCTTCTGGAGAATGGGGAGGACGCGGCCGCCGCTGCGCATCCACTGGTCCAGCCGGTCGAGCCGCTCGCCGAGGAACTCTCTCCGAACGGGATCCTCGAGTTCCCGCGACGATTGAGAAATCCGACTGATTTTGGATTTCCCACTCTCCAGATGCGGGCGGATCTGCTCGCGGATAAAGCCGCCGGCCAGGCGCTTGAGCTCAACGGCGGGTTCGTAATAGGTGCGCCGATCCACGCCGCCGACGGCTTCGCGGACGGCACCGAGGCTTTTGAGCATGCGCAGGCCCTGGCTTGCGGAACCCTTGCTGATTTCCAAGCGCCGGACGAGATCGTCGAGCGAGAGCGGGTGCTGTGAAATAAACAGCAAACCGTAGATTTCCCCGATCGAGCGGGGCAGGCCGAGCACTCGGACTCCGTCCACGAAAACGTCCACAACCTGGCGCTCGAGCACGTCGAGGCCGGTGGCGGATCCGTTTAGGAGGTCGTCCATGCGGCGGACCCTATGGAGTTCGCCGGTTTGTTCAAACGAAAATGAACTGCGTCGGGAGTTGTGGATTGCCAATGGATTTTCCTGCTTCGGGTCTTGATTCGGAGTGTCATAGCTGGTGGTTTTCCGGCCATGCGCATTCTGATCACCGGCGGGGCCGGATTTCTGGGCTCTCACTTGTGCGAGCGGCTTCTCGGCGAAGGTAACGAGATCATCTGCCTGGACAACTTCTTCACCGGCCGGAAGCGCAACATCGCCCATCTGCTGGGAAATCCGTATTTCGAACTCGTCCGGCACGACGTGACCGAGCCGTATAAATACGAGGTGGACCGGATTTACAATCTCGCCTGCCCGGCCTCGCCGCCTCACTACCAGCACAACCCGATCAAGACGGTGAAAACGTCCGTGATGGGCGCGATCCATTGCCTGGGGCTGGCCAAGCGCACCGGCGCGAGGGTGTTTCAAGCGTCCACCTCGGAGGTTTACGGCGACCCGACAATCCACCCGCAGCCGGAATCCTATCACGGAAACGTGAATCCGATCGGTATCCGGGCGTGCTACGACGAGGGCAAGCGCTGCGCGGAAACGCCTTTCTTCGACTACCATCGGCAGAATGGCGTGGACATCCGCGTGGTCCGGATTTTCAACACCTATGGCCCGCGGATGCTACCCGACGACGGCCGCGTGGTCTCGAACTTTATCGTCCAGGCGCTTAAGGGAGAGCATCTTACGATTTACGGCGACGGCAGCCAGACGCGCTCGTTCTGCTATGTGGACGACCTCATCGAGGGCTTCGTCCGGCTGATGAATCACCCGGCGATGACCGGTCCGGTAAACATCGGAAACCCCGGCGAATTCACCATGCTGCAGCTCGCGGAGCTGGTGCTGGCCAAGGTGGGAGGGAAATCGAAAATCGCCTACTTTCCGCTGCCCGGCGACGATCCGAAACAGCGCCAGCCGGACATTTCCCTGGCCCGTGCCGAGCTCGGCTGGGAGCCGACCGTTGCGCTCGAAGAGGGGCTGGAGAGGACGATCGGCTATTTCCGGAAGTTGCTCGCCGACGGTTGATCCACAGCCAAAAACGGATTTTTCCGATAGCCCCAGCTAAGGGAACCCGTATCCGGCGACCCTATGTTCCGACCAGCGATTTTCCTGCTTCTGTGCCTCGGCACCCAGCTCCTCCGAGCGGCCCCCAAACAGCCGGAAATCGCGTGGATATGGAAAAGCGACAAACCGGGCGCGGAGGAGCGCGTGTTCTTCCGGCGCGAGTTCCAGCTTCCGCCGGAGGTCGCCAGCGCGGCCGTCACGGTTACTTGCGACAACTGGAATCACCTGTGGGTCAATGGTAAGGATTTCGGAATGGCGGAAAAATGGGAGGAACCGCGAACCTTCGACGTGCTCTCCGCGCTGAAGCCGGGCGGCGCGAACGTCATCGCGGTGGAAGGCCGCAATGCCGGTGGCGGCGCCGCGATGGCGCTCCGCTTCCGGGTCACTTTGAAGGACGGCAAGAAGCTCCACGTCGTCACGGATGCTAGTTGGCAGTGCTCCGGGGAGTCGGCGAATGGATGGCAGAATGCCGGATTTTCCAAAGGGAAATGGGCCAACGCGGCCGTGGTCGGGAAAATGGGCGAGGCCCCGTGGGGCGACGTGATGCCGCCTGAAAGCGGCGAGGGCGGCACTTCCGAGGACAAAACCGCGGACTATCAAGTGGCTCCGGGATTTTCGCTGGAGCGCATCTATCAAGTTCCCGCCGAGCAAGGGTCGTGGGTCAGCATCACGCCGGACGACAAGGGCCGGCTTTATTGCTCGGACCAATACGGGAAGATTTACCGCGTCACGCCGGCGTCGGACGAGAACGGCGCCACCACCGTCGAGCAGCTCCCGATTCCTCTCAGTGGCGCTCATGGACTCCTTTGGCATCAGGGAGTTCTCTGGGTCAGTGTGAACGAAGGCGACGACCAGAGCGGCGTCTGGCGCGTCACGGATTCGAATACCGACGGCACGCCCGACAAGCCGGAACTCATCCAAGCGGTCAAGGGCCGGGGCGAGCATGGGCCGCATTCGCTGGTCGCGTCGCCGGACGGCCGGGCGATCTATTTTGTGGCGGGAAACCACACGGATTTCCCCGAAATGGAGAAATCCTTGGTTACCCGCACCTGGCAGGAAGACCAGCTCCTGCCGCGCCGTCCGGACGCGAATGGACACGCCCGCGACCGCATGGCGCCGGGAGGCTGGATCGCGCGCTTCACCCCGGACGGCAAGAACTGGCAGCTCTTCGCCAGCGGCTTCCGCAACAATTTCGACATGGCGTTCAACGAGTTCGGCGATCTCTTCGGCTACGACTCCGACATGGAATGGGACCTTGGCATGCCGTGGTATCGGCCGACCCGCATCTGTCACATCGTCCCCGGCGCGGAGTTCGGCTGGCGGAACGGCACCGGAAAATGGCCGGAATACTACGAGGATTCCATGCCCGCCCAGCTCAATATCGGCCCCGGTTCGCCGACCGGCATGGTCTCCGGAAAGGGTGCGAAATTCCCCGCCAAATACCAGCGCGCCGTCTATGCGCTCGATTGGACTTTTGCCACGCTCTACGCCGTCCACCTCACTCCGGACGGCGCGGGATACCATGCCGAGCGTGAGGAATTCGTTGCCGGTGCGGGCCTTCCGCTCACCGACGCCACCATCGGCGGCGACGGCGCGATGTATTTCCTGACCGGCGGCCGGCGCACCGTTTCCGCCCTCTGGCGCGTGAAATACACAGGTTCGGAAAATTGCGATCCCGTCGAATACGGCACCAAGCAGTTCGCCCTCATGGATGCCGCCAAAGCACCCGCCGCGCTCGGTGGCGACGACCGCGTCGCCCGCTACGAAGCCCGGACCTCGTTGGAACAGAACGATCCTGGTGCATTCAAACGCATGCTTGGCGATGCCAGCAGCCAGCCGTGGCAGGTCATTGGCTCCGCCATCGGTCTGGCCCGCGTCGGCGAAAAAGGCGATGCCAAGGGCATCCTCGCCGCGCTCGCCCGTCTCGATTGGGATAAGCTCGACCGCCAGCAGCAGCTCAACTGGCTGCGCGCTGCCGGCCTCGTTTTCATCCGCGATGGCGAGCCGGATGCCGCCGTCCGCAAGCTCGTGCTCGATAAAATCGATGCCAAATTCCCCGCCGCCGACGAGATGCTGAATCGCGAGCTCTGCCGCATGCTCAGCTATCTCCAAGCCCCCGGCATCGTCGCCCGCACGCTGACCCTCATGGACGCCGCCGGCCCCGGCGCAGCCCCCGATTGGCTCGATCTCGCCGGGCGGAATCCGAACTATGGCAAGACCGTCAAGTCCATGATCGCCAATCTTCCCCCCGCCCAAGTAATCCACTACGTCTATTGCCTGCGCGTCGTGAAAGGCCCGTGGCACGAGGACGAGCGGAAACGGTTTTTCGCATGGATCGACCAGCTCACCGCCAACGAGGGCGGCCACAGCTACGAAGGATTCATCGAGGATCTGCGCAAGGAAACCCTCCTCACGGCCACCCCGGACGAGCGGAAATGGATTGAAAAGCTCGACCGCGTCAAGCCGCCGAATCCTTTCGCGAATCTTCCGCAAATCAAGGGTCCTGGCCATCACTGGACCGTCGATGAAGTCGCGAAGCTCGCAGACGAGGGGCTGCAGGGCCGGGCCAAGGAACGCGGGCACGACATGTTCCGCGCCGCGCTCTGCTCCGCCTGCCATCGCTTCGGCGGCGAAGGTGGATCCGCCGGTCCCGACCTTACCTCCGTCGGCGGCCGCTTCACGCCGCACGATCTGGCGGAATCCATCATCGATCCCAGCAAAACCATTTCCGACCAATTCGCCTTTGACCTCATCGTCCGCAAGGACGGCAGCCAGGTCACCGGGAAAATCCTCGAGGAAAAGGATGCCAAATGGATCGTCGCCACCAATCCCTTCGATTTCTCCGCCACCACGGAAATCGAGCAGAACGAAATCAAGGAAACCAAGAAATCCCCGGTCTCGCCCATGCCTCCCGGCCTTATCGACCGGCTCAATGCCGACGAACTCAAGGATCTGATGGCCTATCTGCTGGGGAAATGATTTCCCCGGCATCCCGGAAATCGAAGCCCGGCGGTGGAGCGTTCCGCCGGCCGGCGCGCAGGAGGAGGAGGCCGGTGAAGTTGAAAACGTTGGCGAATTCCAAACAGAAAATTGCTGCGGAAAAGGGGGGATGATGGTCGATGCTCAACCAAAACCCCGCGGCGGAAATCCCACTCAGCAAAGTTAGCGCCCACCAAGCCAAGCGGGATTTTCGAAGTACGGAAATCAGGAATGGCGACAGCAAGATGGTCAGTGCGAAAGAGAGAAACGCAGCGATGATCACGCCCGCGTGGGGTTCCCTTGTAAAAAGCGAGGGGTCGGAGAGCATGGCCCAGATGCCGAGCCAGATTTGCCAGCCATAAGATCCGTATTGGACTGGCAAAAAATGAAACCCCAGAAACAGCAGCGCCGCCGACACCAGCAGCGCACCCGGCGTCTCTCGCAATAGGAACCGTTTCACCCGCCCAGCGTTCCCATTCCGGCGGCTCCAACGCAAGCCTGTTGCTGCCCGGGGAGATCGAGCGGAGCGAAATCAAGGAAACCAAGAAATCCGTGGTTTCGCCCATGCCCCCCGGCCTTATCGACCGGCTCAACGCCGACGAACTCAAGGATCTGATGGCCAATCTGCTGGGGAAATGATTTCCCCGGCATCCCGGAAATCGAAGCTCGGCGGTGGAACGTTCCGCCGTCCGACGCGCAGGAGGAGGAGGCCCGTGAAGTTAAGAATGTTGGCGAATGCGAGGCATAGAATTCCATATTCGACGTCGGGCCAACCGTGGCGAAATATCGCGAGCCAGAATCCTGCTGCGGAAATTCCGCTCAACAAGCTAAACGCCCACCACACCAGGCTGGATTTTCGAAGCGCGGAAATCAGGAAGGGTGCCACCGCGATCAACCATGTGAAAGTGAGGAACGCTGCTGCCGCAATCGCACCAACTGGGTATCCTACCATTTTTGTTGGATGCAATGTTAAGGACCAGATTTCGGGCCAGAGTCGCCAGCCATTATAATGTTTTTCGATTGGCAAAAAATGGAACCCCACAAACATCAGCGCCGCCGCCACCAGCAACGCACGCGGCGTCTCTCGCAATAGGAACCGTTTCACTCGCCCAGCTTCCCTGCTCCCGCCGCTCCAGCGCAAGCCTGTTGCCGCCCCCGCGACCTTGCCAATCCGTCCGCGTCCGCCAAGCTCCTGCCGCGTTCCGCCATTTCCACCCATGCCCCTGCTCGACGTCCGCCACCTCACCACCCGTTTCCACACCCGCCACGGCGTGGTTCGCGCCGTCGAGGACGTGTCCTTCACCGTCGATCCCGGCGAAACTCTCGGCATCGTCGGCGAGTCCGGTTCCGGGAAATCCGTGACCTGTTACTCGCTGCTCGGCCTCATCCCGCAGCCGCCCGGCCGGATCGAGCGCGGCGAGGCGATCTTCGATGGGATCGATCTCCTCAAAGCCACCGAGCGCCAGCTCCGCAAAATCCGCGGCAAGCGGATTTCCATGATTTTCCAAGATCCGATGACCTCGCTAAATCCCTTCATGCGAGTCGGCGACCAGCTCACCGAGCCGCTCGCGCTGCACGAGCATCTCCGCGGCAAGCAAGCGCTCCACCGCGCCATCACCGCGCTGGAGGAAGTCGGCATCCCCGATGCCGCCGGGCGCATCCGCTCCTACCCGCACGAATTTTCCGGCGGCATGCGCCAGCGCGTCATGATCGCCATGGCCCTCATCACCCGGCCCGAGCTCATCGTTTGCGACGAGCCGACGACCGCGCTCGATGTGACCGTCCAGAAGCAGGTGCTCGACCTCATCCGCGAGCGCCAGCGAGACCTCGGCACCGCCGTCATCTTCATCACCCACGACCTCGCCGTGGTCTCGGAAATGTGCGATCGCATCAATGTCATGTATGCCGGTCGCATCGTGGAAAGCGCGGAGAAATCCGCCCTGTTCCGGCATCCGCTGCACGCCTATACGCGCTCGCTGCTCAAAGCCATCCCCGCCACCCACGCGAAAGGCGAGCCGCTGCAGACCATTCCCGGCCTCCCGCCCGATCTAACGAATCTTCCCGCCGGCTGCTCCTTCCGCCCCCGCAATCTGCTCGGAAATCGCGAACTCTGCCTCACGGATAGCGCCCCGCCCCTCGCGGAAATCGAAGACGGGCATTTCGCGCAGAACTGTCCCGGCTGCTTGGCCGGCGCTTGATATCAATTCAGATGCCGGCGAAGCGCCTCGCAAAGCCCGCCAATTTCCTCCGCCGCCAGCGGCACCACAAACGGATGCCGTCCCGCCTCGCAGTCCTCGATGTGCCGGAGCATGCGTTCGGCGTCCACCTTGCCGTCGTAATCCTCCACCGGCATCGCCCGGAGCTTTTCGAGAAATCGGGGAATCACCCGGCTCAAGATCCTCAAGTGCTTCACATCGTTCCCTGCCTGTCCCCCCGGCCGGCTGTTCGCCGCGTGCATCTTGCAGATGAAGAGGGAGCAGGGGTCTAACAATACCATGCCGCCGGTCGGATTCAGAGAGGTGCCCCTTGGTGGGTCTACAAGCGCTGTATCCAGCCCAGGCAGCCTTTCTAATACCTCCACGGACGTTCTGTTCTCCCGCCAGAACAAGGAAGCTCCAAAAACGCGGCCCATGTGAGGAGCGTCTTTTCGCGTCGCGGCCACCAATCCGCGCATCTTCGCTCCATCGAGCTGTAGCAACATCGCCATTGTGGAGCATGTGATTTTCTTTCCCCGGAAATCGATGTCCTTGCTGAAGATCGGTAGATCAAGGTCTTGGCGCTCGTTGCCCTTCAGCAGAAATTCAGCCCATGCCGAAACCGCAAGACCGCCAATCAGCACGCTCTCATCCTCGTCTTTCACCAGCGATCCCAGAAACGGTCTGTAATCTTCGAGGCAGAACGGACGCTCGGCGGTCGATTCCATGTCACCAGTTGAGATTTACCACACGCACGGAAAACCGATCAGACGGCTTCTTTGCCAAGCGAATGGTGAATTCGGGCGGAACTGAATTTTGAAACCGTTCCAGCCATTCCCGCGCTTCGTCGGATTTTCCATAAGCGACCCGGTCCTCCGCTTCCAACCGCTTGAACTCCGTCATTTCCGGATTATCCCACTCTTCCGCAAACGCCGGGTTCGGCACAAACGGCGCGCGCTCGGAGGCTTCGGATGACGGGAAATCGGACATAACGGCGGAAAGCTAGCAGCAGCGGGCGAGCGATCAATCACCCATTGATCCGACTTGTGCGCCTCCTCGAAAATATCACCAATTCAGCCGGATTACTTTAACCGGCTCCGGTCCGTGCGGAACGCGGCGCAGCACGAACGGCTTGCTCTTCGACTCGCGCGCGGAGGCGGCCAACGCCTCCCGCCATTCCTCCTGAGTGTGCGAATTTGCGAACGCCACCCGGTCCTCCGCTTCCAGCCGTTTGAACTCCGTCATTTCCGGATTGTCCCACTCCTCCGCAAACGCCGGGTTCGGCGCGAAGGGCGCGCGCTCGGGAGTATTGGCGGACGGGGAATCGGACATGACAGGGGAAACCTAGCTGCAGCGGATGGCCGATCAATCATCGTTTGCCTGTGAAGTCCACCCCCCCAAACGCAACGAAGCCGGCGGAGTCCGAGTCGGGGGGGAACTCGTTCTGCGCCGGCCACTTGCAAGCCCGGGGGGGAGGCTCGTTTGGGGGGATTTCGCCGTTCGCTTGTCCGGGGGGGAAGACTTGCTCGCGGCGACAGGAAAAGAAGTATCCCATTTCCGGCCACGCCGATACTACGCGATCGCGTAGGGTGCCGGCTCAAACCTTGAAAAGCCCGCCGCGTTTCCCGCCCAGCACGGCGGCGCCCATGATGGCCACAGACAGGAAAACCATCGCCCAGACGCCGAGCGCGGCGGCGAGTTCGGTGCCGTTTCCAAGGGTGCTGAGGAGAGCGTAAATCGCCTTGGTGATGGGGAAATGCTGCTCTTGCTGGGCCAGAATCAGGCTGTCGCTCACCTCCAGCATGGCGAAGGCAAAAGCGAGGATCGACCCGGCGGCGAGGTTCGCGCCGATGAGCGGGATGGCGATCCGGCGGAGCATCCGGGCCGGCGTCGCGCCGAGCGATTTCGCGGCTTCCTCCAGCGCCGGATTGCTCTGCTGGAGACCGGCGACGGCGGCGCGGACGATGTAGGGCATCCGCCGGGTCGCGTAGGCCACCACGATCAGCAAAAACGGACTGCCGCCCGCGCCGATGAGGAAATGGAACGGTTTTCCCGGCTGCGAGAGCGCCAGATAGCCGAACGCCATGACCAGCCCCGGCACGGCGAGCGGGAGCATTACGACGGCATCGAGGAAATTCCGGAATTTCAGGTCCGAGCGCACGACGACCCACGCCACCGCCAGTCCCACGGCAAGCGCGGCGAGCGTGGCGGTGCCGGCGTAAAGCAGGCTGTTTTGGATCGAGGGGACGACGAGCCCGTTGCCGAGCGCCTCGGCGAAGTGGCGCATCGTGAATTCGTCGGGAATCACCGTGCCATACCAGCGGCCGGACAGGCTCAGCAGGATCACGCCGAGGTGGGGAATGGTCGCCAACGCGAAAACTCCCACGAAAACCGCCGCGCATGCCGCCGATTTCCACCCGCGGATCCGCCGCGAATCGCTGCGCCCCGGCGGACGCGGCGCGGTCCCCAGCGGCGAGCGCCCGATGACGAGCTTGGAAATCGCGAAGACCGCCGCGGCCACGACGAGCAGCACGGCGGTCAGCGCATAGGGAATCGGGTTTTTCTCCAACCCTTTCAGCCCGTCGAAAATCTGCACCGGCGCGACGCGGGCGTAATCGAACACCAGCGGCACGCCCAGCTCGGTGAAGGCCCAGATGAAGACGATCGACGCGCCCGCGAAAATCCCCGGCATGGCCAACGGCAGCGTGATGCGGAAAAATCGTTTCCATGGCGGACAGCCCAGATTTTCCGCAGCTTGCTCCATGGCGGGGTCGAGATTCGCCAGCGCGGCGGCGATGTTCATGTAGAGGATCGGGTAGAGATGGAGCGCGTTCATCGCCACGATGCCGGCGAAACGCCCATGGGCGAGCCAGTCATACGGCAATGCGGCGTCCATCAGGTCGAGCTTGATGAGCAACGAGTTGAGCGCGCCATTGACGCCGAGCATTTGCTTCACGCCGACCGCGCCGACGAACGGCGGCAGGATCAGCGGCGCGAGCACGAGCACGCCAAGCGCGGGTTTTCCTACGAAATCGTAGCGGTGTCCGATCATCGCCAGCGGCAGGGCGATCGCCAAGGTTGCCGCCGTGCTGGCGATGCCGAGCGCGAACGCGTTCCAAAGTCCCTCGCGGTAAATCGGGTTCCGGAAGACCGCCGCCACGAAATCCAGCGTGAGGAAATGGTCGCCATTCGCCCGCGTGCCCTCGAACGCCTGCTTCACCACCATCCCCGCCGGATAGACGAAAAATACCGCGAACAGCACGGTCACGATCACGGAAATCAGGATGGCGGTGCCGCGTTTCATGGAAATTTAGCGGATAGTGGCCGGAGTCCGGCCTTTAGGCTGCTCTTTCGCGGCGGGGACAATGCTGAAGAGCAAGCTGAAGCTTGAACTCCGGGCGGCTGGAGTCCGGCCTTCAGGCTGCTCTTTCGCGGCCGGGACAATGCCGAAGAGCAAGCTGAAGCTTGAACTCCGGGCGCCCGGAGTCCGGCCTTCAGGCTGCTCTTCCGCGGCGGGGACAATGCCGAAGAGCAAGCTGAAGCTTGAACTCCGGGCGGCTGGAGTCCGGCCTTCAGGCTGCTCTTTCGATCTGAGTGCGTCGTATTCATCGGCGGTTCGATTCCAGGATTTTGGCAGCAGCCATTTCCCCGGCGCCCCGGTAGTTCGCCCGAAACCACTCGCCCAAGTCGGCGGCGCGGGCGGCGGCTTTGAGGGCGTCCTTGCCGTTGAGCACCGGGTCGCCATGGCCGGCGATTGCGTAGCTGACGCGGGAAACGTCCTGGAAAACCGCCAGCGCATCCGCCGGCATTCCCCCCTCGCGCATGGTGGCCCAAGCGGCGGTCATTTCCTCGTGCGAATCGATGCACATGATTTTCACGAGCTGGCGCAGCGTGTTGAATGCGGCGCCGGTGAGCGCGGGATTGTAGGTGAAATTTCCCTTATCTCCGTAAGGATCGGCGTCCGGCATGGTCGAGTTCGCGAGGAAATCCGGCGTGTAGAGATCGCGCCGGATCGGCGTGCGGTGGAGCGCGTGGCGGGTCGGTCCGCCGGGCGTGCCGGGTCGGCCGAACCAGAGGTTTTGGCCCGATTTGCTGAGGCAGAATTCCACAAATGCCTGCGCCACCTCCGGGTGCGGCGCGCCTTGCAGCACGGCGATCGGATCCGCGCTCAAGGTCGTCCCGCCCACCGGCGCGATCCACACCAGCCGCGGCGAGCCGGCGCGCGAACTGAGCTCCGCGGCATACGAGCGGCCGTAGAAATCGATGCACATGCCGGCGGCGGCATTGCCCTGGCCGACATCGAGCGGGATCTTCGAGGCGCTGTCGGTGAAGTAGCGCGCATTGGCCGCCATCCGCTGGATCAGCCGCAATCCCTCCGCCCATCCGTCGTCCGCCACCGCCGCCGGAGCCGCGCCCGGCACGGCCAGCGCCCGCTGCATTTCCCCCTGCACGAGCAGCTCGAACGTCCGGGCGACCGAGCCGCTTTTCGTCGGATCCGCCAGCGCCAGCGCGCCATGGTAGCGCGGATCGCCGAGGTCGCGCCAAGTCCGCGGGGCCGCGATTTCCAAGCGCCGCAGCACGTCGGGATTGTAGCAAATCCCGAACTGCGACATGCACGTGCCGACCCAGACGCGGTCCGCTGAGTAGTAACGCTCCCCGGTAAATGTCTCCGGAATCGGCCCGCCGTCGGCAAACAGCTCCGGCTTGTCCGCGAAAATCCGCAGTGGCACAAACCGCCCTTGCTTCGCCTGCCCGGCGAAATCCGGCTCGCCGCCGCCGAAGAAAAGATCGACGCCGATGCCCTCCCGGCCGGTATCCGCCGCCGCCTTGAATCCCGCGTCCAGCACCATCCGGATTTCCGAAGTGCCGCCCGGCGTGCGCCAATCCATGTGCAGCGAGCGCCCGGTTTCCGCCTTCCACTCGCGGGCGAAGGCCTCGCCGAATTCCTGGCGGATCGATTCGTTGTGCGGACTCAGGATGACCAGCATGTCGTCCGCGTCCCGCGCCGAGGTCATCGCGCTTTTCCGCCGCAGGATGAGCGGCAATGCCACGATCAGCGCCAGCAGCCCGAAGACGATTCCGATTTTCAACCTCATCTGCGGCTAGGGAAATCAGGGTTTCAGCACGACCACATCGTCGTGCCGGGCGTAAAGCGAGACCTCCGTATAGCCCGGTTCGCGGATGATATGCGGATTCAGTTCGACCACCTGCTGCCGGCCGGCCGGGGTTTCCACCCAGTATTGGATGCGCTGGCCGAGGTAGCTGCGGTCGGCGATTTTGCCGGAAATCCGGTTGTCGCCCTCCAGCGGGAAAAGCCGCCATGCCTCCGGCCGCACGGATATCCGCACCGCCTCGCCCGGCGCCGGCGACCACGCCGGGTCCGTCACCCGGCCGACCAGCGGCCCGGCAGGGGATTTCGCCAAGGTGAACCCATCCCGTGTCTCCACCGCCTCTGCGGAAATCAGGTTCGTCTCCCCGATGAAGCCCGCCACATACGCGTTGAGCGGCGCGCGATACACCTCCTCCGGCGCGCCGATCTGGCCGATTTTTCCCCGGCTTAGCACCGCCATCCGGTCCGCCATCGCCAGCGCTTCCTCCTGATCGTGAGTCACATAAATCCCGGTGAGCCCGTTTTCCTTCACAATCCGGCGGATTTCCCGGCGCATTTCCACGCGGAGTTGCGCGTCCAGATTCGAGAGCGGCTCGTCGAGCAACAGGCATTTCGGCTTCACAACCAGTGCCCGCGCCAGCGAGACCCGCTGTTGTTGGCCGCCGGACATCTGGTCGATCGAGCGCGGGCCGAACCCCGGCAATTTCACCATTTCCAATGCCTCTTCCACCCGCCGCACGATTTCCGCCCGCGGCACCCGCCGTTCCTCCAGCCCGAAGGCGATGTTCTTGGCGACCGTCAGGTGCGGCCACAGCGCGTAGCTCTGGAAAACCATCGCCGCCTCACGCTTGTGCGGCGGCATTTTCGTCACGTCCCGGTCGCCGAAGAAAATCCGTCCCGAGGTCGGCGTCTCCAGCCCGGCGATGCAGCGCAGCAGCGTCGTCTTCCCGCAACCCGACGCGCCTAGCAGGAAAAACAACTCGCCCGGCGCGATTTCCAGATCAATGCCGTCCAGCGCGCGGGCGCTCCCAAACGATTTCACAAGCGACTCTGCGCGGATGGATTCCATGACGATTGACGGCCCATGCTTCCGGCTGGGCGCATGGAATCAAGCAGCAAGCGGACAAATCTCCGGGGCGAAATTTTTCCGAAGATTCGCTTGCCACGGCCGGGGGCGGATTCTACCAAGTGCGCCCACCCAACCGGATGCTCGGATGGCGGAATTGGTAGACGCGCTAGACTAAGGATCTAGTGGGGTAACCCGTGGAGGTTCGAGTCCTCTTTCGAGCACTTCTCGTTGGAAATGAAAGAGTCCCGACGCCGCAAGGCCTCGGGACTTTTCGTGTCGCGTAGGAACGCTGGATTTTCTGCTAGAGGGAAATCCAGAGACTTGGTCAAACCACCCGCTTGCGGGTCGCGCCGAGGGCACCGAGCACGAGGCAGAGCGCGATGGCCAGCCAGGCGACGCCGCTGCCGGCGCGCTTCAGGGCCAGGGTGATTTCCATCGGTTTCCCGCCTTCGACCTGCACGCTGCGGGCGAAAGTGACGACGGTGCCGCGCTCGGGCAGGGTGACATCCAGCGCGACGGGCGCCGGCTCGGCGGCGAGCTGCTGGGTGACTATGCGGTTGGCGATTTCCTTGAGCGCGGCGTTCTCGTCAGCGGTATTGCCTTCGAAAAAGCGGTCAAACTGGCGGGGATCATAGTTGGAATCGCCGCGCATGACGGGGTTGGCCTCGGCGGCGCGGTCGAGCTGGGCGTTGCCGGCCTGCGGGGTGGCGGTGCCGTTTTCGAGGACAAGCTTTTGGCGGCGGGTGTTGAGGCCGAGCACGGCCTGCTGGGTTTTCAGCTCGCGCAGGCGGACGCGGGCGTCCTCGCCGGATGCGGCATCGAGCTGGTTGCTGCGGACGGCGTTGCTGAAGGCGACGCTGGCCTTTTCCTGATCGCCGGCGGCGAGCCAGCCATTGGCTTGATCGAGCAGGGCGACGGCGCTTTGCGAATCGTTCGCGCGTTTGCTGGCCACAAACGAGCGGTAGTCCTCCAGCCGGAACGAACCCATGGCGGACTGTTCCTTGAGGTCGAAATCGCCGCCGTGATCGGTCATTTTCCAGCCTTCCGGGACCAGCACGCGCCACGTTAGATTTTCCATCGGCACGTCGAGCTTGGGGCCGATGAGGCGCTCGCCCTTGCCGGTGCCGGCGGAATATACGAAGCGCACCGAGGCCGGTTGCCCGACTTCCGGCGATGGGAAAACGTAGAAAAGCCACGCCTCGCCCTCCCGGACCAGCGGCGCGCCCTCGTCATTCACGAGCACGTTGAAGAGCCGCGCGCCGGCCGGCAAGGAGAGGCGCAGCGTGGCTTTGGCGGTCACCTGGAGCTGCAAATCCACGGCGGTGAGCGCGTCGCCACGCGGGGACATCAGCGTCGTGAGCGTGCCTTCGGAAACGCGGAGTTTTTGCAAATCCGCAAGATCGTGGCGCTTCAGGACGACCGGCAACGGTCCTTCCGGATCGGCCACGCGGAAGGCCATGAGCGGCGCGACATTTCCCGCCAGCGCGCCGAGCGACGACCGCACCACCGCCCAATCGGCGCGCTGCCAGCCGCGCGGGATTTCCCCGGCATCGACCTCCAGCCGGCCGCCGGCGCGGATCGCTGCGAAATACTCGACCTGCCGGACGCCCTCCAGCGTGACCGGCCGGATTTCCTCCGCGCCCTTGTTCGCGGTGGCGCGCTGCCACTCCAGCTCGGTGCGGGTTTCCCCGGCGATGCCGCGCTGGAAATGGATTTCCCACAGCCCGTCCTCGCCCGGCACCGGCACCATTTCGGCGACCGCCGCGCCGCTCGCGCGGACCGTGGCGGCGGCCGTTTCGTCGAGGCCAGGGATGCGCAGCCGCACCGATTTCAGCGCCGCGTTATCGATCCGCCAGTCGATCGCGACCCGCGTCAGCACCTGACCCTCGCGCAGCGTCGCCTCATGGAAAACCTTCGCCGTGACCCACGGGTCCAGCCGGTCGATTGCCAGCCCGAGCGCCCAATCCGCCTGGAGCAGCCGGTAAGCCAGCGCGCCGGGCCGGGCGGCGGCACGGGCGGAATCCGCCGGGGCGTCGGCCAGTTCTTTCGGGTCGAGCCGGGAGACGTTTTTCCGCACCACCGCGCGCACTTGCAGGCCGCGCTCGGGGACGATCGTCACCAAGCCGGTCTCGCGGGAAGCGCCGCGCAGCGAGAGCCGCGGGACCTGCCAGGATTTCTGCGGGCCGGGCGGGCGGCCGGTCAGGGCGAGGCTGAAAACCCGCTCGCCGAGCGTCCGGCCGGTCAGGTGAAGCGTCAGCACGCGCGCGCCGCCGTCCGCGGTTTCCGTCCAGTGGCTGAGGCCCTCGCCGGTCACTGTTTCGACTTCCAAATCCTTCGGGATTTCCAGCGCCAGCTTGAAAATCCCGGCCCGCGTGATGGACACCCGTATGTCCGTCGCGACCAGCAGCCGGTCCTCGCCGAGCGAAACGAGCTGCCAGGAATCCGCGCGCAATTCCGGCTCCACGGCGCTCACCCGGACGTGCGCGGTGGCCTCGGCGGGACCGTAGCGGAAGGCATTCCTCAGCAGTGCGAGCGGGTTGCCGTCCTTGTCGCGGGGCAGCAGATTTTGCGCGAAATCCTCGGGATTCACGCGGGAAAGCCCGTCGGTTTCCACGCTTTCCGGTTGCGCGTCATCGCCGAATGCGAGCGCGAGAAATCCGATTTCGCCCGCCGCGCCTTGCACGCGGATCGGCTGCAAATCCAAGTCCATCGGCAGCGTGCCGGCGCTGCGCTGGGTTTCCACGGTCAGGCCGAATGCCTGATCTTGCGCCGGCTCGATCGGCACCCGCAGCTCGCGCTTTTCCGGGTCGAAGCGCCACGCGCCGGCCGGGCCATCGACCACGTCGCTGACAGTAAATCCCTCGGGAATTGCCAGCACCAGCGCCGCCACCCGGCCCTGCGCCGGGCGGATCGCGATCCTGTGCCTGCCGTTCACCACACCGGGCGCTGGCTGATAGAGATTGGAAACTTCCGCGAAAAACCGCGTTTCCTCCGAGCCCGCATCGCGCTGTTTCGCCCGCGCCCGGATGCTCACCGGGTCGGCCGGGCCGAGCGTGAGCACCGCGCCGCTTTCGCCTTGGTTGAGGTCCGCCAGCGGCGAAATCTTGGCCGCACCATCGGAGAAAAACTCCCAGCCCGGCTGATCCCAGCGCAGCGTGATTTCCCGCAATGCCGCCGGTCCGCCCGGCACTTCCCAGCCGTCCGCCGGGTTCGCCGCCGGCATCTCGAAGGTGGCCTTGCCGGTCAGCCGGCCCGCGGCATCGGCGACCAAAAAATAGGCGTCTTTGCCGTCGATCGGCGATTTCACCACGTGCATTCCCTCGCCTTGGAATCCGCTCAGAACCGCCGGCGGACGCAGCAGCAGGAAGCGATTTCCCGCTTCGGCGCGCACCGTCACCTCCAAGGTCCCGCGCAGCCTGCCGTCGCGGATTTGCCAGTTCTGGATCATGGATTCCGCCGGCTTGGCGTGGTCCGGCAGCTCCGCGGCGCGGGCGTCGTTCCAGCAGCAGGCGGCGAGGAAAATCGCGGCGGTTGCGGCGGCTTTCGGCAGGCGGGATTTCCCCACGAGCTGCCGGACGCGCGGCACCCACCACGCCAGCGCGATTAGCGCGGAAATCCCGAAGAACAACGGCGCGCCGCCGCGGATCGATAGAAATGCCGCCCCCGCCAGCGCCAGCCCGCAGCCGCGCCAGATGCGGCTGCCCTTCCACACGCCGCGAACGACGACGACCACGCCGAGCGCCAGCAAAATCCATGCTACCCAGTCCGTCCGCGCCTGCCATGGCGCGAGATTTCCCACCTCCACGGCCACTTCCACGCCCGGCGCGACGACCGGCGCGGCGTATTCCAAAATCGCCTCATTGCCCCGTCCGTTCGCCGCGGCGGACAGCGCCACGCCGAGCGACGCCACCACGAATACCAGCCCGAAGACCAGCGCCAGCGTCCGGTTCCCGGCGAGCGAAAGCCCGCACGCCGCCGCGCCCAGCAGCAGCAAAACCCCCACATTTCCCGGGTGCCGCGCCGCCCATTCCCAGCCGCTTTCGGCCAGGCCGGGGCGCACCAGCTCCGCCGAGCCGCCGCGCGGGACAAGTTGCCGGCCCTCGTCTCCCGCGACGGTCCAATCCGCGATGACCACCGGCGAGGCCAGCACCGGCGCGGCGAGGCGCGGGTGCCGGGCGCTTGCGGCCGTGGCGCCGTAGCGCAAAGTGACCTCCACCGCCTCGTTCGGATCGGTCCGCGCGGGCAGCGGGATCAGCGTGGCGGCGCCATCGGCGCGGGCATTGACCGCCGCGCCATCGACGCCGGCTTCCCATAGTTTCGAGCCCGCGGGCATCGTCACCCGTAGCGCGCCGCGCGCCTTGGATTTCACGAAAAGCCGCGCGTCCGTCACCCACTGGCCATCGCGCGAGACCTGCGTGGAGAGCTTCATGAAATCCACCACCTGCGCGACCGTTTCGCCGGATTCATACCATTCGATCTTCATGCCGATTTGGAAATCCCGGGAAGTATATTGCCATGCCTTCAACGTCGGCGCGGAGCTTAGCAATCGAAACTCCGGCGGCAGCTCGCTGGCATCGATTTCCAGCAGCGGACCCATAACGATCGGCTTGTCGAACTTCACCTGCAGCGGACTGACAACTTGCACATAACCGCGCTCCGCCTGCACCTCCAGCGGCCGCACCTCGCCCGGATGGATTTCGCCGCCGCGGGCGCTCATCGGCTGCTCGAATGTTAGCAAAACCGTGCCCGCGCCGAGCAGCGGACTGGACAGCGGGACAATCACCACATTGTCCTCGCGCCGCCAATCGCGGCCGACGTTCTGGCCCGTCACCTCAATGTTGCCTATGCCGTCCGGCACGGAAATCCGCCACTCCGTCGCCGGCGCGCCGACCACGAAATAATTGATCAGCACGCTGCCATACGCCGAGCCGGCCTTGAGCGAATAGAGGTGGAAGACATCGGCCTGCACGCTCTGGCCGAGCGCCTCGACCGTTAGATCGACGCTCCACGCTGCCTCGCGCAGCCGGAACGATTGCTGCAATCCCTTGATTTTATTTGGGAAAAACGTGACCGGCACCTCGGCGACGCCCGCGGTCTTTCCCGCGACGAGCCGGTAGCCCGCCGCCGCCGCCGCGCCGATGTAGCCGCGCCGCGATTTCGCACCGGGAAATCCGAGCGGCTGGAGCTTCCACGCGCCGGCCTTGGCGGCTTCGTTTTTCTCCAAGCGCACATTGATGAGCTGGCGGTCGATGACCGGTTGTTTGAAAATGATTTTCAATTTGCGCATCCCGTCCTTCGCCTCGCCGCCGACGGCATAATCCGCCACCTGCGCGCCGGTCACCGCAGCAACCGCGTGGTCCGCCGGGATTTCCATTTCCCACTCGCGCAGCGGCGCCTCGCGGATGTCGAGTTCGATGTTGGAAGTAATGCTTCGATCGGTTTCTCCAAGTTCGTAAACCGTCACTTCGGTAACTCCCGTTTCCGGCAATACCTGGTCCGCCTGGATGACATAGTTGTAATCCGCGGAGGGAAACCGATAGACAAATACCTGACGCAGCGATTCGTCCACGCCGCCGGGAAATTGCGCGGGCGCCAGTTGAATCAATCCCGCCGCATTCGTTATTTCAATCCGCACCGCGCCATCGTTCGCAATCCGCAGCCAGCCGCTGTGCCGCAGCGCGCCGTCCGGCACGATCCGCAGCGCCTCCGCCTTCACCGGGAACGCGCCGAGCGCCGCCTGCGCCTCAATCACAATCCGGCCGCCGCCTTCGATCGCGCGGTTGAGTTCGATTTCCAACTTCCGCTCCTTGCCGACCGACCAGCCGAGCACCTGGTCGCCCGTGACCGATAGAATCTCGCCGGGGCCGTCCATCGTCAGGCTCAGCGCGGGCAATTTTCCCTGCAGCACGCGCAGGTCGATGACCGTCATTTGCCGCATCAGCCCGCTGCCGATGCGCACGTCGGAGGTGCCGGTGCTGGAGAAAAACAGCGCGCCGTCCGCGACCGCGCCCGCCGGTTTCCACGCCAGCGCCGCCACGCCGTCCGCCGGGAGAAATCCCAGCCACGCGTCGCCCTCGCGCCGCGGGACGACCGGCCGCGCGCGGTCGAATGTGACATCCGCGCCGAGTCCCTCGATGCGCACCGGCACGACGACGCCAGCGGGCAGTTTGAAATCCAACTGCCGCCAATCGCCCTTCCGGCCGACCGGCGCGACGAACTCGATTTCCACCGGGAACTCGCCCTCGCGCTCCGCCACAAGCTCGTAGGCGCGGTCGTCCGGGCGCAGCACGACGTGCCAGCCATCGCCCGCCACGCCGCCGGAAAGCGCCGCGCCGCCGCCGAAAAGTTCCGCCGCCGCGCCCGGCGCGTCCGCCCGCGCGGTGCCGGTCAGCTTGAAGGAAACGCTGTTGCCATCGGCGGCGAGGCGGCCGGTCGCGGTGGCGTCCCGCAGCTCCAGCCCGCGCGATCCCGAGCCGGCCGGCATTGCGGAAATCTCCAGATTCGCCGCCGTCGTGCCAAGAAATCCGCGGCCGTTTCCGCCCGTCACCGGGCTCAGGCCGTCCGCCTTCACCACGCGCAGATCGACGCCGGGGGCGCTGGTTAGATCGATGGAAAGCGAGAATCCGGTGGCCGGTCCGGGCGAGGGGAGGAGCAGGGTGCCCGCGCCGTTTTCGAGCTTGAGCCGGGTTTGGACGGTGACTTCGAGGTCCGTGAGCTTGGTGTCATCGGCAAGCGTCGGGCGGATGTCGAGGAAGCGCGCGCCGTCGTCCGCCACCCGCACCGCCCAGTCCCGCAGCCCCGCGCCCGCTACGGCGGTAACATCGCCAGCGCCGGTTAGAGCCAGCGTGAGGGTTTCCGGTTTCCCCTGATGAATGGTGAAATGAAGGCGCTGCTCGCTGGTGAGCGTATCGAGTTTCACTTCCGATGTCACATTCGCCGTGGCGGAGAAAAACAGCGGAATTTCCTTCGGGGCGTTGTTGAATGGCACGAGGACGATGCGTTCCTGCGGGTCCTGCGCGAGAAGGGAAACGAGGGAGAGAAGGAAGATGAGAAGAGTTTTCATAGAAAAGTGTTTGTTATGATTAATGTGGCTGCGGCGTCTTGCCGCAACGCCTCTGCTGGTGCTTTGCAAACTTCTCGCGAGATGAATCTCGCGGTCCGTAAGAGCGGTGCTTCGCTGACGACGCGCGGAATGAATTCCGCGCTCCGTCTATGGTGAATTCCCATCATAGCGCGTTGATGAGTCTCAGCATCTCCGCCACCCGCGCGTTCTGCGCGTAAAACTGCTTCACCTGAGCGATACTGCCGGCGAATTGTTTGAAATCGATAATCGCTGCCGCAGGCCCGCCACCAAGTTTTTCCGCAGCCATCATCGCCAGCCCGGCGAGCTGCATGGAAGGCGTGGCGCGATCGAATGCGGTGGCGGATTCATCATAGGGAATCGTCCACGCGCGCTCGACCATTTCGCCGCTCGCCACGTCCCGGAAGCGTACGCTGACCTCGCCGATTTCCCCGCCGCCGCCGGGCAGCGGCTCGACCTGATAGAGCGCGACGCCGGCCTCGTCCGCGGCGAGTTCGGCGGCATCCACGGCGTCGTTGCGGAAATCCTCGGTCTTGAGCCGGTCCTTTTCGAAGCCGATGAGTTGATAATTCCCCACGCGCTGCGGATTGAATCTCACCTGCACTTTCACATTCTCCGCCGCCGGGCGGAAAGCGCCGGCAAGCTGGCGGGCGAGGCTGTCATTCTTTTCCGCGCCGACCACATAGTAACGTCCGTTCCCGTGCCGGGCGAGCTGCGCTAACAGGCGATCGTTCAGCCCGTCCGTGCCGATCCCCGCAATGTCGAAGGCAATGCCTTTCTGCCGCAGCGCTTTCACTTGTTGCTCCAGCTTGTCCGGGTCCGCATTGCCGAGATTCGCCGCGCCGTCGGTGAAGAGGACGATGCGGTTTTGCGCACCGGCGAGCTGGTGGCGCTCCGCGAGTTGGGCGGCCAGTTTCATCGCTTCCTCCAGGTTCGTGCCGCCCTCGCTCGATGCCTGGTTGATGATTTCCCCCACCTTTTTTCCCTCCGCGCCGGACATGCTTTCCGCCAGCAAATGCGGCGTGCGGGAAAACCCGACGATGGTGATGCGGTCGTTGGCGGTGAGCAATCCGCCGAGCTGGCCGAGCGCGTGATCCATCGCCGCGCGGCGGTCCTCGCGGACCATCGAGCCGGATTGATCCACCAATAAGGTCAGCCGCAAGGCCTGCGCCGCGCCTCGCCCGCCGGACGCGGTGCGGAGAGCGACGCGCACCAGATTCCGCCCGGGAATCACGGGATGCGCGCATTGCTCCACCGTCGCCGCCACCGGTTGGTCCGCGCCCGGCGCCGGGTCGCCATAATCGACGGCATTATAGAATTGCTCCGGCTTGATCTGCGCCGGGTCCGGCCGTCCGCCCTTCTCGACCGCGTCTTTCGCAAGCTGGAATGACGCGTCGCTCACATTGAGGGAAAAGGTGGAATAAGGATCCTCCGCCGCGGAGGTTTCCGACCCAACCGCCGGCTCGGTCGGGGCAGTTGGCCTCTCCTCCAGCATCGCAGGCTCGGCCGCGGGTGCGGCGGATGCGTCGTTCTCGGCAGGTTGATCCGCCGGGAGCTTCAGCTCCCAAGCCTTGTCCACCTGAGCCAGCAATTCAGCGCGGGAATTGTCGTAGGCGGCGCGGTAATAATCGGATTTCGCTCCGGCCACTTGTTCCATTCCGCGACGTGCTGCGGAGTTATCGGGATCGGTTCTGAGAACCTCTTCATAACTCTTCTTGGCCTCGCCGAATTTGCCCAAGTTGAAATTCCCTTCAGCGGTATATAAACCCCGGCGGATCTGATCCACGTTTTGTTGGTGGGCTTCCGTCAGCGCGGGATTGGAGCGAATCGGAGCGTCGCGCTTCCCCAATTCGAGCTTTGCCTCTTCGTTGCCCAAGTCAGGAACTGGCATCGGTTGGCCAATCGCGCGCTGGCGGGAAGAGAGGGTGGGGAGGTTGGCGGAAATGGCACTGTCCTTCATGGCGAGATTCATGGTGGCGGCGGCTTGCTTGTCCTTCACATTGGGATTGATGAGGATGGCGTCGATGTTGTTGCGGTTGTCGGGAACCAGCCCGGACGCGGAGCCGGCGGAGGGTGCTGAATCGCTGCTGAACCGGTCCATAAGCGCCTCGTCCGCCCGCGCGATTTCCGGCAGCGCGGGCTGCGATTTCGTAGCCTCTGCGGCGGGCTTGCGGCGAGCCAACTGATTCTGGCCGGCGGTCTGGCGCATGTTCAGTTCGCGGCCGCCGGACGCGGCGGATTCCACGGCATAACTCCGGGAGGCAGGTGCCGCCGGGGGGGCGGGTGGCTCGTTCGCCGCAAGCCGTTCTCCGGCCAGCCTGTCGGACGCATTGAGTTCCGCCTGCTTCGCTTTGAGTTTGGAAAGAAGTTCGACATCCGTCTCATAGTCCCGTTTGGCATCGACATAGTCCTGGGCGTCGAGACCGCGTTTGATGGCGTCATCCCGGGTCTCGCTTTTCATCACCTCCACTTTGCTCAAGCGCTTGTCGGTCTGCGCGAGTTGGTTTTTCAGGGTCGTCCGTAAATCGGTAACGCCCCCGTCGAGTTTCCGCTTGAGTTGATCGATTTGTTCTTTCGCTGACTTCACATTGGGGTCGTCGCCACCAAGTCCTGCAAGGGCGCCTGATTCAAGCTTCCGCCTCGCCTCCTGATATTGGGGGTAGAGCACTTTGACGGTATTATCGGGAAGATCAAGGTTGGAGGCATAGATTATTAATTGCTCGTTGCCATACTTTTGGAGAGATTCGAGCTGCGACTCATATTGCAGTTTTTGTTGTGCGAGTTCGTTGTAGGTGTCCAAAGCATTTCTGGCTCCTTGGTCCTCATCGACTCCGTTCTGGCCATGGAAGAAGTCTTGGCCGCGATAAACGATGCCTTTCGTTCTCGCGATTCCGGCGAGGTTCTTGCGGCGCTCCTCGACTTTGTCCTCTTGGTTGCGGACGGCGAGTTCGAGGGTTTCCGCTTCGTCCGCTGCTTTGCCACCGGCCGACGCCGAGGGCATGAAATCGATTTTGATCTCCGGTTCACGTAGCGGGCTCTGGCGGACCCACACTGGATTCACCATCTGGATGACAACACCGGTCAGAAGTACGCAGGCGGCGATTCCCCAGAGCACGCGGCGGGCGCTGCGGCGGATGCGGATTTCGTTTTCGGGCGGGGAAATGACGGGATTTTTCGGGCCGAATTTGGCGTCGATGGCGAAGCGCTTTTCCGGCGGGAGCCGCCAGGCGGGATCGGCGCCGGCGGTGGTGGCTTCGCCGACCAGTTCGTGGACGGCGTGGATGCGGCGGCGGAAGATTTCCAGCTCGGGACGCCCGGCGCAAAGGCGCTCCAGCTCGGCCGCTTCGAATGCGGAGGCCTCGCCAAGCACCCAGGCGACGACGCGCGCCTCGACGTGCTCGTCGCCGACGGTGTCGAAGGGGTCTGGTGGTTGATCGGACATGGGAAGAGGATCGGGGATTGGGGATGGAAGATGGTGGATGAATCGAAACGCGGAGGCGCGGAGGTAGGGGAGAGGAGCGCGAAGGGTTGGAGATTTGAGATTTTGAATCAGCCCTCCGATGTCTCGACGCCCATGCGGCGGAGGGAATCGGCGAGGGTTTTGAGGGCGTGGTGGAGTTTGTAACCGACGTTGCCGACGCTGAGGCCGGTGCGCTCGCTGATCTGGTCGTATTTGAGGCCTTGGTGGTATTTGAGGGAAATGAGGGTGCGCTCGTCTTCCTTCATTTCGGAAATCAGGAGTTGGAGGGTGCCGATGGCTTCGAGGCGGCCGAGGGCGCGTTCGGGATCGGGACCGGCGGCGGCCCATTCGCGGTCGGCGATGGGGGTCTCGCGCTTGTGGTCGCGGATGTGGCTGAGGGCGAGATTCCGCACGCAGCGGAAGAGCCAGGCGCGGGGATTGATCACTTCTTCCCAATGGGCGTGGAGCTTGAGAAACGCGTCCTGTACGACGTCTTCGGCGGTTTCGCGCTGGGCGAGCAGGCCGTGGGCGTAGCGCAGGAGCGGGGATTCCTCCGCATCGAAGACCTGCCGGAGCGTCGGTTTTTCCTCCATGGGCGGGGCGGGTTGGCGGAGGTTGACGATCACGGCCTCAGGCCGGGAGCGGGCGCTGGCGGCGAGGGTTTCCATGGCGGGCGGGCTTGGATTTCATGCGTTCTGTGGGGGAAGACACGGGAGCGGGTGAATCCTTAGAAGAAATGGCAGGAATGATGGATCATTCGTCCAGCTCAAGGCGGTAGCGCTGGAGGGTGGGATCGATTTCCTGGCTCCAGGCGTCGATGCCGCCGCGGAGAGCGAAGGTCTGGTGGAGGCCATGCCCGCGGAACCAGGCGGCTTGGTCGAGCGAGGATTTCCCGCTGTGGTCGTAGAGGAGGATGTGCGTCTCGGGCGAGCCGGCGATGAGCTGCTGCTGGAGTTCCTGGGTGAAGAATTCGGAGCCGGAAATCGCGACGGCCTCGTGCTCCTCGCGGGTGCGGATGTCGATGAGCCGGAACCGGCCGATCCGGGCGGCGGCATCGGCGGGGGAAAGCAGCATGGCGGCGTCGTGGGTGTGGCTCTCCAGGAGGTGGGCGAGCGCCTCGGCGGGCGGGATTTCCGAGCGGGAGCAGAGCTGGGCGAGGGTTTCCTCGTTGGCGAAGGCGCAGCTCTGGCAGCCGCCGAGGTGGTAGCGGGAAAAAATCGCGCGGCGGGCGCCGGGCAGCGTGGCGAGGATTTCGCCCATGGTGGAATCGATCGTCAGGTCGGTGGCGCGCATGCGGCGAGGGTAGCGGCGCGGAGGCGGGCGGCGACACGGGATTTTCCGCTGTTTCCAAATCCCGGAAGGTGGAATAGGCTCGCCGCCATGCCGAGAGAACGCGATCCGGACGAGCCGAAGATCTATTTTTTGCCGAATCTGATGACGGCCTGCAACATGGCCTGCGGCTTCTTCGCCGTGCTCATGATTTTCAAGGGAATCACCGAGGCGAAGCTGGTCGAAGCGAAGATGCTGACGGGCGGGGACGAAATGAGCGTGAAGGGCTTCTTCGAGATTTCCCGCAGCTACTACGAGTATGCAATCCTGCTGATTTTCGGATCGTGCCTGTTCGATTTGCTCGACGGACGGCTGGCGCGGCTCGGCGGGCAGGATTCGCCCTTCGGCCGGGAGTTCGACTCGCTGGCGGACATCATTTCCTTCGGCATGGCGCCGGCGATGCTGGTGGCGCGGGCGGTGCTTTTCCCGCTGGGAAATGTCGGCTGGGCGATCGCGCTGGTCTATCTGGTCTGCGGGGCGATGCGGCTGGCGCGCTTCAACTGCCTGGCTGCGGTGCCGAACAAGTCGCTCGCCTCCCACGAATTCCGCGGCCTGCCCATCCCGATGGCCGCCGGATTCATCGCTTCCGTGACCTTCCTGCTGATCGATCTCTACAAGAACGACCGCGACATCGGCTACTGGAAATACATCCTGGCGGGTGCCATGCTCGGGCTTTCCCTGCTGATGATCAGCGATGTGCGCTACCCGAGCTTCAAGAAAGTGGACTGGAAAACCCGCGGGCGCATGGGCGCGATCGTGGTGGCGCTGCTGGTGGTCTTCGCGACGGTGCGCTTCCGCTACGTGATGCCGGTGGTGCTGTTCACCGGGTTCCTGATTTACGGCCTGATCCGGCCGATGATTTCCCAACGGCTGCGGAAGGAAATCGAGGTGGATCAGGACCCGGATGACGAACCGGCGCGCATAGCGCCGTCGGAAATCCCGAACGACGCGCGGGATGACTGAGGAATCCGTCCCGGTATTCCGGCGCCGGTCGCCGATGGTGACGTGGATGCTGATCCTGCTGCCGGTCTGGCTGGCGGTCTCGGCGGGCGCGGGGCTTTGGTATTATTTCCACCGGGAGAAGGCGGAGGCGCTGGTCGAGCAGGCGCGCTTCGCGAAATCCGTGGCAATCCCGGCGATGCAGGACGATTTGCGGAAAATCGTGCAGGTGATAGGCGAGCGGAATCCGTCGTCCGAAGGCGCGGCGGCGAAATTGTCCGCCATGGCCTCGATGATCGAGGGCACGCTCGGACCGCAGAACATCGGCTACAAGGTGGAGGAAATCCGCGGCCCGGCCGATTGGCCGCTGATCAAGGCGACCGTCCGGGGCAGCGATTCCAGCAGTCCGCCCGTCTGGGTTCTTGCGGCGTACGACAGCCCCGCCGGCTCGCCCGGTGCGGAGGCGAACGCCACGGGCGTGGCTGCCACGCTGGCTGCGGCTCAAGCACTTGCGGCAGATAAGCCGGCGGCGGACATCCATTTCGTATTCCTGCCGCACGGCAATGACGCCGACTCGCCAATTGTGGAATGCGCCGCCCGCCTGGCGGAAATGGCGGCCCAACCGGCTCCCGCCGCCGTGCTCTGCGTCGAGGCGATGGGCGCGGGCGAATCGCTCTGGCTGACCTCGCACGACCTTTCCGCGAAACCGCTCGGGCTCGTGGACGGATTGGGCAAGGTCGTCGGCGCGGAAGTTGCCTGCTTGGGCGATGACGCGGACCTGGCGAGCGTGCTCTTCGAGATGGATTTGCCCGCCGTCCGCGTGGCGACCCGCGCGCAGCTCACGCCGGACGAGGATGACGCGCGGCTGCCTTTCGCACCGACCGTGGCCGCCTCCGCCGGCCGCCTCATCGAGCTGATCCGCCGCTGCGCCGGGGTCGGGAAGTAGAGCTGCCTTGCGGCCCGGCTCGTCGCTTTCGTCCCATGCCTTTAGCCATTTCCGCTAGTCCCACATCGTCGCTTGGACGAGAGCCCGGCAGTCGCGGACGGCAGGTTCGGGCGCTGGATCAGCTTCAAAATGGAACCATTCCGATGGCTCGTGCTGGACGGCGCAATGCAGGCCGACGTGGTCGTGGCCGATTTCCGCAAGGCAGGCGCGCAGGCAGCCGAGGACGGTTTCCGGGGTGTTGCAGTCCGAGCTGAGGTGGCCGAGGACGATGCGGCCAAGGCCAAGATGCGAGATTTCCCGGATCAGCTCGGTGACTTGCAGGTTCGAGAGGTGGCCGTGGCGGGAGGAAATCCGCTGCTTGATCGTCCACGGTCGCTTGTTGTCCGCTTCGAGCAAATCGTCATCGTAGTTCGCCTCCACGAAGAGGCCGCGCAGGCCGCGGAGGCGCTCGATCATGACGCGGGTGACGAAGCCGGCGTCCGAGAGAAACCCCAGCCGCAGCGTGCCGTGGCCGACCACGAAGCCGACCGGATCGACCGCATCGTGCTGGATCGCGAAAGTTTCGATGGCGAGTCCGCCGAGCGCGAAAGTCTGCCCGGCCTCGAAGGATTTCCACTGGCCGCCATCGATGCCGGCCTCGCGGACGATGCGCGCCGTCGAGGGCGTGGTGAAAACGGGAATCCCGAACTGCCGGAGAAACACTTTCAGCCCGCGGACGTGGTCGCCGTGCTCGTGAGTGAGCAGGATGCCGTCGAGCGATTCCGGCTCAATGCCGACGAGCCGGAGCCGCAGGCACAACTGCTTCGCGCTCAGGCCCGCATCGATCATCAGCCGCAGCCCGCGGCACTCAACCACCGCCGCATTTCCCCCGCTCCCGCTTCCCAGCACCGCAAACCGAATCACGCCGGGACGATGGCGGGCGGCGGGAAATCCGGCAAGAGCTACGTCCCCTGGCCGTGCCGGAAATGGGAAAAAGTAGACCGCTGTGCCGTCGTTGGCGCTGTGAGCCACGTTCCGTGGAACTCTAAAAGGTGGGGTCGCCCGGCGGTTTTCCGTCTTCCTGAGAAGGCGTGACGGATTATGCCGGGTAGTGACCCCGTAACAGTTATATCGGTTCGGGCCAGCTACCAAAAATAGGCGCACACAGCAGTCGCTCGGAGGCTACGCGGCAAGCCCTCGCCCGCAACCCCAAATATCGCCGGATTTCCGCCGGGGCGGGTTGTTCCCGGCTGGTAGGAAATCGTCCAGGAACCTTGCGCTGCAATCGCCGCCCGCGACATTTCCCAATTCCCGGATTGCCGCCGCCGCATCCATCCTTTGAAGTGCCGCGCGTGCGATACGAACCAATTTCCCCGGATTTCCTGACCCGCAACCGCGACAACCTCCGCGCCCTGCTCAAACCCGGCAGCATTGCGATCGTTCGCTCGAACGACCTCTACCCTACCAACGCCGACGGCACGCTCCCGTTCCGGCAGAACGCGGACCTGATGTATCTCACTGGCGTCGACCAGGAGGACACCACGCTCGTCCTCATGCCCGGCGCCGGCGATCCGAAGGACCGGGAAATCCTCTTCGTGAAGGAAACCAGCGAGCACATCGCGGTCTGGGAAGGCGACAAGCTGACCAAGGAGCAGGCGCGCGAGGCCACCGGGATCAAGCGCGTCGAGTGGGCGCACGAATTTGACAATCAGCTCCACCGGCTGGTGCCCCAGGCGGACCATATCTACCTGGCTACCAACGAGCACTTGCGCGCCAGCAGCGTGGTGCAGACGTGCAACGCGCGCTTCATTCAGGATTGCCAGCACCGCTACCCGCTGCACCACTACGAGCGCCTCGCGCCGCTGATGCACCGGTTGCGGATCATCAAGGATGCCGAGGAATTACGCATCATGCGGCACGCCTGCGGCATCACCGAGGCCGGCTTCCGGCGCGTGCTCGGCTTCATCAAGCCCGGCGTGGGCGAGTGGGAAATCGAGGCCGAGCTTCTGCACGAATTCGTCCGCCGCGGCTCGCGCGGATTCGCCTACACCCCCATCATCGGTGCCGGCAAGAACGCCTGCGTGCTCCACTATTTGGAAAATCACAGCGTCTGCGAGGACGGGCAGATGGTGCTTATGGACGTGGCCGCGGAATATGCCAACTGGGCGTCCGACCTGACCCGCACCGTCCCCGTAAATGGCCGATTCACCAAGCGCCAGCGGCAGGTGTACGACGCCGTGCTGCGGGTTTTCCACGGTGCCAACGGCATCCTCCGCCCCGGCAATACGCCGCTCGACTACCAAAAAGCGGTCGTCGAAATGATGGAGAAGGAACTCGTCGATCTCGGTCTTTTCACCGCGAAAGAGGCGGCGGATCAGGGCGAGGACAAGAAGCTCGTGAAGAAGTATTTCATGCACGGCACCTCCCACCACATCGGCCTCGACGTCCACGATGTCGCCCCGCCGCACGAGCCGTTCGCGGAGGGCATGGTCTTCACCATCGAGCCAGGCATCTACATCCGCGAGGAAGGACTGGGAGTGCGCCTGGAGAACGATTTGCTCATCGGCAAGGACGCCAATGACGACCTGATGGGTGGCATCCCGATCGAGCCGGACGAAATCGAGGACCTGATGAACGCCTGATGGACAGCGATTTGCGCGCCGATTTCGGCTTCGCGCTGGCGAATCCCGGTTCCGAGCGCGCGCTCAAGCAGGAGATGGAAAACGTCGGCTGTGGCTGGCGGCCCGGCTACCAGCGGCGCGGATTTGTCACCTTCAAGGCCGACGCGCCGTTCGATCTGGCGGCGCTCGATGTGGAAATCGCGATGGCCCGCCGGCTCTGCCTTTCCTTCGGGAAATCGGCCACGCGGGAGGAAGCGCGCGACCGGCTCCGCATGGCGGAAATCGTCCACCATGTCCGCTACGAGCTAAGCCAAATGCGCGGCATCGTGCCAGACGGCGAACTCCCGATCCCGCGGGTCGGCCAGCTCATTGGCACCATCGTCGAGCTTGGAGCCGGGGAGTTCTGGTCCGGGCTGCACCGGCATGCGCCGTTTCTCAGCCCGGATCCGGGCGGCGATGGCGGCTTGGAAATGCCGGCGCGCTCGCCGTCCCGCGCGTGGTTGAAACTGGAGGAAGCCATTCGGTTTTTCCGGTTGGATTTCAACCCGCGGGACCTCGTCGTGGAAATCGGCTGCGCGCCCGGCGGCGTTGCGCTCGACCTGCTCGACCGCGGCGTCCCGGTCATCGGTGTGGATCCGGCGAAGATGGCGGATGTCGTCATGGATTATGCCATCCCGTCCCGCGATGCCGCCCCGGCCGGGCGCCCGTGGTTCCTCCACTGCCGGAAACCCGCCGCGCTCTGCGGCCGGCGGGATCTCGGCGCCGGCGTCACCTGGTTTATGTCGGATATGAATCAAGCCCCCCGCGTCGTCCTCGCCGAATGCGCCCGGTTTTGCAAAATGGCCCCGACCATCCGCGGCGCGCTGATGACCCTCAAGCTCACCGACCTCGGGCAAATTGCGGACAAACCGGAATGGTTCGCAGCCCTCCGCGGGATGGGATTTGGCGAAATCCGCCTGCAACAATTCTCCGTCCACCGCAACGAACTGGCGCTGCTGGCGCTGCGCCCGGGGTCCAAGCTTTAGCTTGCTCTTCGGCAGCTTCCCGACGGCGGAAGAGCAGCCTGAAGGCCGGACTCCGGCGCCCGGAGTTCAAGCTTTAGCTTGCTCTTCCGGGTTGTGCTAGCGGCGCACGAGCCACCTGAAGGCCAATGCCGTTAAGGATTCGCGAATCGAAAGATTCGTGCAATTTGCACTTGTACGTTAGAACGGCTCGTCCAAGCTGCCGGAATGTCCGCCACCACCGTTCTCTTCACCGACTTTGCCGCATCGTTTCAGGGACTCTT
>JBBSUD010000043.1:0-38936 GCA_038235225.1 Verrucomicrobiales bacterium | reverse complement strand
CGCTTTCGCAACAGCCACCCGTTCGGCTTCCGCCGCCCGCGCCTGTTCTTCCGCGATTCGGGCATTCTCCGCCGCCACCGCCTTGGCGGTGGCGATCCTCGCGGCCTCTTCGGCACGGGCCTTCGCGTCGGCCTCGGCCTTGGCCTGCGCCTTCTCCGCCGCCACGGCGTTGGCGGCGGCGACCCTCGCGGCGTCTTCGGCGCGGGATTTCGCGTCCGCCTCCGCTTGGGCCAGCGCCTTCTCCGCCGCCAGACGCTTGGCCTCGGCGGCGCGCGCCTCCTTCTCCGCTTTCGTCCGCGCCGCTTCCGTGCGGGCCGTTTCGGCGGCTTTGATTTTCTCTGCGGAAATCCGGGCCGCGGCCTCCGCCTTCACGCGTGCCGCGGTCATCCGCGCGTCCTCCGCAGCTTTGGCACGGGCGTTGGCGAGGCGATTTTCCTCCTCGGCCTGCGCTTTCGCCGCGGCGAGACGCGCCTGCCGGTTCCCCTCGGCCCGCGCGGCGTTCTCGGCATCTTTCACGACTTCCGCCGCGGTGGCTTCCACCGCTTCGGCGGCGGCGCGCGCGGCTTCCGCTTCCTGGGAAATCCGTTCTTCCTCGGCGCGCACCGCAGCGGCGATCCGCGCCTGCTCCGCCGCCCGGATCTCCGCGGTATTGCGCAGCCGGGCTTCGGTTTCCGCATTCGATTCGACCGCCTTGGCGGCGTGGTCTTCCGGCCCCGGTTCGCACAATTTCCTGACTTCGTAGCTCGGTTTCCAAGCGTCCATGCCCTCGGTCCACACCCGATCGATGGTCGGGCCGACCGCCGGATCCCAAATATGCGCCTTCATCTCGGCCAGCGTCGCCGGGCCGTGCTGGACTTCGTGCCGGATGAAAAACCAACTGTCGCCGCCTGCCGCCTCGATCCGCGCCTCCTCCTCCGCGGCGGCGCGGGCGCGGGCTTCCGCCTTGGCCAGCGTGCGCGCCCGGGCCGCGGCCTCGCGGGCTTCTTCGTCTGCCGTGCGCTTGGCCTTGGTGGCGGATTTCGCGCCAGCGGCGGCCTTCACCGCAGCGTTGGCCAACCGCACCTCCTCATCCAGACTCAATTCGGGGGCCGCGTTCATCGTGGGGAAATGGGAGGACAGGCGTCGGATTGCATGGCGGGTGGGGAAGGTCGGGAAATCGCCCGCTTGCGGGTAGTCGGAAGATTCCCCGCCCGAGCGCCGGGTGGGAATGATTTAGAAGGCCCGAATCCGGCCAACTGCTCCCATTTCCGGCCATGTTCGAACGAATCCGAACTTCGGTTGTCGAGCGGCTTGCGGCCGGTTTCCGCAAGCGTCGTGAATTGCCTTTCGGGATTTCGGCTTCCCAGCCACGGGCTTCCCGGTAGGTTCCCGGCCCCATGAAAACTCCCATCACCGTATCCATCACGGGCGCCGCGGGCCAGATCGGCTACGCGCTGCTGTTTCGCATCGCATCCGGCTTCGTGTTTGGCCCGGATCAGCCGGTCAATCTCCGCCTCATCGAGATCGAGCCGGGCCTGCCCGCCCTCAATGGCGTGATGATGGAACTCGACGATTGCGCCTTCCCGCTGCTCCGCGAAGTCGTCGGCACGGCCGATCTGGACGTTGGCTTCAAGGACGCGAACTGGTGCCTGCTCGTCGGCTCGGTGCCGCGCAAGGCCGGGATGGAGCGGGCGGATTTGCTCGGAATCAACGGCAAGATTTTCACCGGCCAGGGCCAGGCGATCGCCCGCAATGCCGCCAAGGACGTGCGCGTGCTCGTCGTCGGAAATCCCTGCAATACCAACGCGCTCATCGCCATGAACAACGCGAAGGGCGTCCCGTCCGACCGCTTTTTCGCAATGACCCGGCTCGATGAAAACCGCGCCAAAAGCCAGCTCGCCCAGAAGGCCGGCGTCCACCAATCCAAGGTCACCAACCTCTGCATCTGGGGCAACCACTCCGCCACCCAGTATCCGGATTTCACCAATGCGAAAATCGACGGCAAGCCCGTCACCGACGTGATTTCCGACCACGCCTGGCTCAAGGGCGAGTTCATTTCCACCGTCCAGCAGCGCGGTGCCGCCGTCATCAAAGCGCGCGGACTTTCCTCCGCCGCCTCCGCCGCGAATGCCGCGCTGGACACCGTGAAAAGCCTCATCACGCCGACGCCGGAGGGCGATTGGACCTCGGTCGCCGTCTGCTCGGATGGTTCCTACGGCATCGAAAAAGGCCTCATGGCATCCATGCCAATCCGCGTCCGCGCCGACGGCAAATGGGAGGTCGTCCAAGGCGTCCCGGTCGATGCCTTCAGCCAAGAAAAGATCGATGCGACCATCGGCGAGCTGAAGGAAGAGCGCGACGCCGTGAAGGATTTGCTCCCCGGCTGAGACGCGGAAATCAGCGCTTTTCCGGCTTCGGTTTCCGCTGGTCGATCCACAATTCGCGATCCGGCGCGACCGGCTTCCCGGTTTCCTCTACGGGGTGGGTGAAGAGATAGCTCCACACCGCCTCGTGGATGAATTTCCCGCTGGCGTCCTTCACCGCCGCGCCGCCCGGCACCGACGAGCCGTGGGCGCGGTCGTGATTTCCCTTCACATCCGCCGTGGAAATCAGCCGGCGCGAGTTCCCGTACGGCGGCGGCGTCTCGTCCACGTTCACGATCGGCCCGAACTGGTTCAGCCCCATGAGCTGCCAGGAGCGCGGGTAGTGTTCGCCGATCCAGCCGTCGTCCAGGACGTTGGAAAATCCGAAGTAGCGGTTGTCCGGCGTGGCGGATGGCAGCTTTTGCCAGACCTCGAACTGGTCGCGCGGCCCGGAAAACATCACCACGCGCGCCACCTTCACTTCCTTCGCCATCCGCGCCGCCGTCGTCGAGCCGTGGGATGCTCCGCTCAGGATTACCATGTCCCAGTTCAGATCGCGGCCGTCGCGCGTGAGGAATTGCTTCCAGTTTCCCTCCGGATTTTCCCGCGCCAGCCACTTCACCAGCCGGTAGGACCGGCCCTTCACGCTGTCCGGCTCCGGCACGTCGATCGCCTGGGAGGAATCCTTGCCGGTGGCTGCTTCCAGCCGGATTTTCGAGAGGAAAAGATCGTCCGCCGGCGGCTTGCCGGAATACAATTTCCCGAACCACTCGCGCGGGTAATGCACCTGGATCGAGTTCATGCCGTAGCCGTCCAGATGGTCGAATAGCTCGCGATTGTAGCCCATCAGCCAGATGACCAGCCTGTGGCGGGACGGCACGCGGGTATCGACGCTGGCGTGTTCCTCGTCCTGCGGTTTCCCGCCCTTTTCCAGCAGGAATCCCACCTCCGGGTTCGCCTTCGCCTGCTTGTCGATCGCGCTGGCGCGGACTTTCAAATCGTAATGTTCGCCGCCCTCCGCCGCAGCGGGCAGAGCAGACAGCAGGACGGCGAGCACGGCGGCGGGCGGGAATTTCATGGGCGGAAATCAACTCCCGCCGTCCATCCACATCTTTCAGATTTCCGGCACGCGCCGGGATCGGATTTGCTTCGCCGCCCCGAGCGAGCACCGTGGCGATTCCATGTCATTCACTCCGGAACGCCTCGCCACTATCGCCGCCACCATGTCCATCGCCACGGCCGATTTGGCGGAAATCGTCGGCCGGGGCGCGCTCCACGAATATCCGGCCGGCGCGTATCTCTTCCACGAATCCACCCCGCGCCTCTGGATGGGCATCGTCGAGGAAGGGGAAATCGAGATCGTCCGGGGCAATCACGGCAGTGCCACCCGGCTGGCCACGCTCACTCATGGCACCGCCTTCAGCGAGGGCGCGCTGTTCGACGATTTGCCGCACTACGCCTCCGCCGTGGCGCTGACCGATTCCCGCATTTGGCAAATCCCGCGGGCGGTGTTCGAGGAACTGCGGGAGCGGAAGCCGGAGGTCTTCCACCGCATGCTCGGCCACGTGGCCCGGAGGCTCCGGGCGCGGCTGGAGGCGGCGAACGAGCAGTACCTTTCCGGCATTGCGCCGGTCGCCGCCACGTGGCGCAAGGAACACGATTCGCTCGGCGAGCGGGAGCTGCCGGACACCGCCTACTACGGCGTGCAGACCTTGCGGGGCATCGAGAATTTCCCGATTTCCGGCATCCGGCTCAGCCATTTCAGCCACTTCGTCCGCGGCCTCGCCTACGTGAAAAAGGCCGCCGCGCAGGCCAACCGAGAGCTCCTCGCCGTCGATCCCGCCCGCGCCGGCGCCATCATCGCCGCCTGCGACGAAATCCTCGCCGGGAAATGGCACCAGCATTTCGCCGTCGATATGATCCAAGGCGGCGCCGGCACCTCCACCAACATGAACGCCAACGAGGTCATCGCGAACCGCGCCCTCGAAATCCTCGGCCACCACAAGGGTCAGTACCAATTTCTCCACCCGAACGACGACGTCAATTGCTCTCAATCCACCAACGACGTCTATCCCACCGCCATCAAGATCGGCGTCATCCTCACCATGCGGGACGCCACCTCCGCCCTCCGCGAGCTGCGGGAAGGTCTTGAAGAAAAGGTCGCGGAATTCGCGGATGTCATCAAAATGGGGCGCACCGAGAATCAAGACGCCGTCCCGATGACCCTCGGCCAGGAGTTCGGCGCGTACGCCGTCATGGTCGGCGAAGGCATCCGGCATCTGGAGCGGGCGGGGGAGGAATTGTTGGAAATCAACATGGGCGCGACCGCCATCGGCACCGGCATCAACAGCCTGCCCGGCTACGCGGAACTCTGCACCGCGCGCCTCGCCGAGGTCAGCGGCCTGCCCGTCCGCCTCGCGGAAAATCTCATCGAGGCCACTCAGGATAGCGGCTCGTTCACCCTCATGAGCGGCGCGATGAAGACCGCCGCCGTCCGGATTTCCAAGATCTGCAACGATCTCCGCTGGCTTTCCTCCGGCCCGCGATGCGGCTTGCAGGAAATCCGCCTGCCCGCCATGCAGCCCGGCTCCTCCATCATGCCCGGCAAGGTCAACCCGGTGATCCCGGAAATGGTCAATCAGGTCTGCTACCAGATCGTCGGCGCGGACGTCACCGTCTCCATGGCTGCCGAGGCCGGCGAGCTGGAGCTGAACATGGCCGAGCCGGTCATTTCCTTCAATCTCCTCTTCGGCCTCACCCTGCTGCGCAATGCCGCCATCGCCCTCCAGACTCGCTGCGTCTCCGGCATTGAGGCGAACCGCGAGGTCTGCCTCGGCTACGTCCGGAATTCCATCGGCCTCGTGACCGCGCTCAATCCCGTGCTCGGCTACGAGCGCAGCGCCGCCCTCGCCCGCGAGGCCCTCGCCACCGGCGGCAGCATCTACGATCTGGTCTTGGCTAAGGGCTGGCTCGCGCGCGAGCAGCTCGATGAAATCCTCACTCCGGAGAAAATGACCGGCCCGCGCCGCATCCCGGAAACGCGCCGGAAAGCCATCGCCGTGCTGCCGCAGATCGAGCCGTGACGCGGCATGTTTTCCCGTTGCATCCCCGCAAACACCGCACAACCATCGCGCATCATGAGCACGCTCAAAACCATCGCCCTCGTTGCCGCCGCCGCCGCCACCGCCCTCGCCACCTCCTGCGCCACCACCCGCGGCTTCGGCCAGGATTTGCAGAAAGTCGGTAACAATCTCGAAAACCAAGCCGAGTCCACCGGCGGCACCGTCCCCCCGAACAGCACCACCACCACCCGCACGACCCGCACCAGCACTGTAGTCGTCCCGCCTCCCGCTCCCTCCTACTATTGAGCCGTTTTCCGGAAAGGCCGGAGCCGGTTCAATCCCCCTCCGCCGCCCACACCCGTGCCGCTTCGGCTTTGGCCTCTGCTAAGATGTCAGATGTGCTATGTGTTGAACACCAGGATTCCACGTAAACCCAATCGATCGCCGTCTCTCCTTGAACGGCCAAAACCGAGACGGCATCGTCGAAATCTTTTGTCCTCCTGCCGATCTTGCTCCACCGCAGCTTCTGAACGATCACGTCTTCCGGAGTAGGCAGCCACGCTTTCCGGGACAGCAAAGTGACCATCCTACGGCGGCCGAATCTGCTGGTATCGAATGGATCATGGCTGAGTTCGAACAACTCAATGGTGAAAGGAACCTCGGGAACTTCAATGATCCGCCGCCAGGTTCCGGTTACAATTTCAAAGGTCGCTTGAGGGTCGATCTGATAAGCAGTAGGCAATGCATCGAACAACTGGTCTTGATTTCCGGAAAATACGCGCAGAACGAAATCCGCATCTTTGGTTGCGCGGGGAACCCCGTAGCGGTTGGAGGAAAACGAACCGACTACCATGTAATCGATCTGCAATCCGTTCAGGATATCGATTAGATTCCCTACAACCTCGTCGCCCGTTTTCATGACAGGCGGGCTGGATCTTCCAACCGCCGCAGCCGTCGTAGCCGGATTCTCAGGAATTCGTGGATTTCCGCTTCCGATGCTCCCGGGTTTTCGTCGCGGAGGCCTTCCTTCATTCGCTCGCAGACGCCTTGAAATAGCCGCGGACCGGCCAGCATCCGCTCCTCGGGTGACATTCTCCGTGCTTGTCGGACCTTAGCCAGATCAACGGCGAGGATGTCATTGGCGATCCGATCTTTCATAAGGAGAGACTACTTGCGCGGTCCTCGCAGGCAAGCATCCGCTTCACCAGCCAGGTTCCGTCCTCACCCGGAAGAGCCGTTTTCCCCCCGTGGGCGTGACATTTTCCCGGAACCACGCCCCCGTTCCCGCGGCTGGCGCGGGCTGGACCCAGCCGCCGGGTGCCAATGTTGGCGACGATTCCAAACGATGCCGGAATCCCGGCGTGCCCGGATAGGTCAGCACGATTTCCCCGGCGATGGGCGGGGAAATCATCAGCGGCACGGCGGGCGTCGGCCGCGCGGCGTCGAGTGTGGCGAGTGTGACGATCGCGGTGGAAAACTCGGCAGGCCGCAGCATCGAGACGCCTAAAAATACCTTCACGCGGTGCGCCGCGATGTCCGCCGCGCTCGTCGTGCTGGCATCGCAGCGGACGAAATATGCGTCTTGCGGTCTGGTTCCGGCGAATGCTCCGGCTTGATAGAGTCCGTAAAGAAACGCGTCCGCCCGCTGCTGGAGCGAGGTCCACAGCGCGGGTCCGTTCGCCTGCACCGCCGCGTCCGATAGCTCGCGCTCCAAGCTGCGGGTAATCCACCGGCGGGTGCGAACGCTCGAAATGTAGATGTCCTCCGGGGCGCTCGAAAGCGTCCGCGCGGCCCAGACAAGCAGGGTCGGCGGCTGGAAACTGCGCAGGGAGTCCACGCCAGCCTGATTCAGCGAGTCGGATTCGAGGTTGGTGAGATTGGTCGCGAAACCTTCCGCCACCAAGGTCGCTGTGCTGCCCGCCGGGGATTTCCAGATGCCGCGGATCGCATCGTTCGCAGCAATCACCGCGGCCACCGTGCCGCTCGCGCCGATGGAAATCCGTTCCGCCGAGCTGCCGCCGCTCCATTTCGCGGGATCCACCGTCACGTTCGGGAAATACAGCGCGCCTTGGGCGAAATCGTCCGGCAAATGCGCCTGTCGCCACGCCACCATGCCAGAGCTCGTCACCACCCCCGGCGGCGGATCGAGAATGGTGAACAGCGGGCGGGTTTCGCCGAGCGCCGCGATGACTAGCAGGCAGGCGTCCCGCCCGGCGTCGGTCAGGCCGGTGAGTTCCGGGCAGACCAGCAGGCCCAAGTCGCTCAGCGGCAACAACGCGCCCAGCCCGCGCAAAGCCGGCGGCTGCATCGTCCCCGCCAGCGCCTCCGCCAGCGGCCGCGCCGGATCGACGCGCACCACAAAGACGGAGCCCCCGCCATTTCGGAAAAACTGCCGCGCCTGCGCCTCCGCCGGAAACGCCCCGGGCGTCGCCGATCCGAACAGTGCCACGAATTTCCCCGCATCCGCCTCGACCGCGAAATCCACCGGCCCGCGGGCGAAATTCCCCACGATCGCCGTCACCGCGGTCGGCAGCCCAGCAGCTCCCGCAGCGGCGGCAAACACGATCAGGACGGAAATCAGCAGCGCGCGCATCCCGCCAGACTACCCGCCGCCGCCCGCGGGACCAGATCGATTTCCCGCGCGGCCGGGCTTGATTTCCCGTCGCGCAGCCCCGAAGTCCCGGCATGCCACGCATCGCCCTCCTCCAGTCCGGCACCTTCGCCAGCAAGGCGGAATCCTTCGACCATCACGAAAAGCTCATCCGCAAGGCCGCGGAAAAGGGCGCCAACATCGTCGTCACTCAGGAGCTTTTCCTCACGCCCTACTTCTGCACCATCGAGGACCCCGCGCTCTTCGATCTCGCCGACAAGCTCCCCGGCCCCGTCACCGACCGGCTCGGGGAAATCGCCGGCGAGCTCGGCATTGTCCTGATTTCCTCGCTCTTCGAAGCGCGCGGCCCCGGCCTCTATCACAACACCGCCGCCATCCACGATGCCGACGGTTCGCTCATGGGACTCTACCGGAAGGCCCACATCCCGCAGGATCCCGGCTTCGAGGAGAAATTCTACTTCACCCCCGGCGATAGCGGCTGGCCGGTCTGGGACACTCGTTTCGGCAAAATCGGCGTCCTGATCTGCTGGGACCAATGGTATCCCGAGGCCGCCCGGCTCATGGCGCTCGGCGGCGCGCAGCTCCTCGTCTATCCCACCGCCATCGGCTGGCTGCCCGAGGAAAAGGACATGCTTGGCGATGCCCAGCATTGCGCCTGGGAAACCGTCCAGCGCGGCCACGCCGTCGCCAACGGCTGCTACCTCGCCGCCGTCAACCGCAGCGGCACCCACGCCGGCACCGAGTTCTGGGGCCAGTCGTTCATCGCAAATCCGTATGGCGAGCTCGTCGCCCGCGCCCGCATCGAGGACGAGCAAATCGTCACCCACGACCTCGATTTCGAGCTCGTCGAAAGCTTCCGCCGCATCTGGCCCTTCTTCCGCGACCGCCGCATCGACGCCTACCAAGACCTGACCAAGCGCTGGCTGGCGTGAGAATTGGTTTTTACCGGCCATCATCCGGGCGTGTCGCTTCTACAGGATTTCATCCCTCCGGGATTATTCGAAACCATCCTTCCGCATAAAACGGACTCAATTCCCCGCCAGTCTATCTGGCCGGCCCGTCCCCAAGCCGGTGGCAGAAATCGTCCTCTTCCGTAAGGGACATCACGAAATCCGTCAGCAAATCCACAGTCTTGCGAATGTCTTCGAGATGGGCGGTTTCCACGACGGAGTGCATGCAGCGCAGCGGCAGGGAAACGAGGGCGCTCGGCACGCCTTCCCGTGAACGCGCGATCTTGTCGGTATCCGTCCCGGTGAAGCGGCTGCTGGCTTCGTGCTGGACGGCGATTTTGCCTTTCTTCGCCACTTCCATGAGCCGCCTGACGACGTGCGGGTGGTTGGCGGTACCGTGGCAGAGGGTCGGGCCGCCGCCCAAGGTGACGCGGCCGAATTTCACGGCGTCGATGCCGGGGGTGTCGGTGGCATGCGTGACATCGAGGCAAATGCTGATTTCCGGGCGCAGGCGGTAGGTGGCCATGATCGCGCCCTCGCTGCCGATTTCCTCCTGCACGGCGTTCAGACAGATCAGCGTGAAAGCGGGCTTTTCTTTGGCGGCGGCGATGCGCTTGAGGACCTGGGCGATGATGTAACCGCCGATGCGGTTGTCGAGCGCCCGGCCGACGAGCCGGTTGTGCGCCATTTCCAGCGGGCCATAGAGGTAAACCGCCGGGTGGCCGACGCGGATTCCCAGCGCCGCGACTTCCGCAGCGTTCGACGCGCCCACGTCCACCCAAAGGTCATGCACCTGCGGGGATTTCTCCGTGCCGGCCTGATCCCGGCGGAGGTGAATGGCGGTGTTCCCGATGATGCCGGTGACCGCGCCCTTGTCGCCGAGGAGGGAAATCCGCCGGCCCCTTGCCGTCGCCGCGTCCGACCCGCCAATGCGGTCGATGCGGAGAAATCCGTGCTCGTCCACGTGCTTGACCATGTAGCCGATTTCGTCGGCATGGGCTTCCAGCATCACGATGCGCTCGGATTTCCCCGGCAGCTTGGCCCACGTCGAGCCATGGGCATCACACTCGATTTCCGTGGCGTGCCCCTTGAGATGCTCCGCCCAGACGCGCTGACCGGGCATCTCGAATCCGGTCGGGCTGGGGGTTTCGAGCAGACGGACGAGGAAATCGGAATCGGGCAGGTTCATGTGGAAAAATGGCGGCGGCCGGCAAGATGAGGCATCGGCCGGACCGGTCAAGGGCGCGGCCGCCGGCGGCCGGAAGAGCCGCGGGGGAAGGCCGCGTTGACGGTGCGCGGGCGGCGATCTAATCTCGGAACCATGAAGCGCGAGAATCCCTTTCCCGGAATGAACCCGTGGGTGCAGCGGGTCTGGCATGACGTCCACACCATGCTGATCGCCTACATCCGGGACGCCATTTTCGACAACCTGCCCCCCGATCTCACAGCCCGAACGGAGGAAGGTGTGGTTCTTCGGGAAGGGCGTGGGAAGAAGGAAGCCTTTAAGGGAGATGTGACGGTTTCGGAATCCGAGGGATGGAAACAGGGCGAACGCCCCACTTGGAAGCCCGACTCGAATGTCGCGCTGGCGGAACCCGTGACCAAGCCAGTGCTTGTGACCATTTCTGAAATCACGCCCCGCTGGATCGAAATCCGCAAAGTCGGCGGCGATTTGGTGACAGTTATCGAAATTGCGAGCCCGGCGAATAAGACCTTGGGCGGGCGGGAGGCGTTCGATGGCAAGATGGGAAATTTGCTGCACTCCGGGGTGAGCACGATGGAGATCGATTTTATCCGAAACGGATTACGTGCCAGCGACACCCGCGTCGGCGACAACTGGCCGATCGAGCGGTGCCAGATTGTGGTGGACAGTCCGTGGAATCCCGGCATTTCCGAGGTCTGGCCCTGTCCCCTGCGCGAGCCTCTGCCGGTGGTCCGGGTCCCGCTCCGCGAGGGGGAGCTTGGCATCGCGCTCCACTTGCAAGAACTCTTCGACCGCTGCCACCTTCGCGGGAACTATCGGGATTTGCCGTATTCCAAAGACCCTTCGCCGCCGTTGTCTCCGGAGGATCTGGAGTGGGCGCGAGAGTTGCTGGCGGCGGCGGAGTGAGGATTTTCCTGCGCGAATTTATGGGCTGCGGTCGGCGGGCGGATTGCGCTAGCGTGCCGGCCGCATGACTCGAAATCTTGGATTCGCCGCCATTTTTCTAACGCTCGCCGGGGTGGGGGAGGCGCAGGATACCGGCTGGGATCAGCGGCTGGCGGAAACGTTTTCTAGCAGATGGTCGGAAATCCGCGCGGAACTCGCCGGACTCGCGCCGCGGCTGGCGAAGTTGCCGGGGATTCCCATCGATGACCAAGGTGGCACGGGCGGGTATTCGGGATCGTACGGGCAGTCATCGCCCGAGGGTGACGAGCGGTTTGCGGTGGAAATCCACTTCCGGGCAGTGGCGGAAATCGACCTGATCGCACTGGTGCCGGCGCGCCGCTACGATGCGAGCGGATTGGACGCGGAATACGGCTTGCCGGAAGATTTCTCGGTCGAGCTGCTGGATGCGGACGGGAAAGTGCTCCGGGAGGTCGCGCGGGAGCGGAACACCGCGGCGGATCCGGTGCGGCGCGGGCATCCCTTTGTCTATCGGGTGGAGCCGGCGGTGGCGGCGGCGGCCCTGCGGATTTCCGCCCGCACGCTGCTGCCATCGCCCGAGGGTGACGGCACGTATGTCCACGCCTGGGCGGAGGCGCAGGCATTCGAGGGCGGCAAAAATGTCGCGGCCGGGGCGCAGGTCCGCGGCATCGGCGGCGGTAGTCCGTCGGCTCCCTGGCGGTGGGGGAACGCCTACTTGGTGGATTGCGAGACGCCGCTCGGCTTGCCGGAAATCCCGGAGGAACAAGCGAATATCGGCTGGATTTCCGAGCAGCAGGACACGCCGGACCGGGCGATTCCGGTGACGGTGGATCTGGGTGCATTGGAGGAAATCGATGCCGTGCGCTTGTTGCCGGCGCGCAAGCCGACGTCGGATTTGCCGAGCGGTTTCGGATTTCCGCGCAAGCTGGCGGTGGCCATTTCAGAGACGGGGAAGGACGCGGATTGGAGGACGGTCGCCACCTGGGATTTGGGTAATCCGGGACACAATCCGGTGACGGTGGAGTTCGAAATGGTCCGGGCCCGCTACGTCCGGGTGATGGCGGAGAAGCTTTGGAAAGCCTTCGACGATTACCCTGCTTATTTCGCGCTCAGCGAGTTGGAAGTGCTGGCGGGAGACCGGAATCTGGCGCTGGACAAGCCGGTGCGCTCGCCGGATGGCATGGGCACGATTATCGCGGCGGGCGGGCGGATCTGGAGCTCCGCGGCGCTGTGTGATGGCTTTGGGCCGGACGGTCGGCTCGTTTCGACGCGCGAGTGGATGGAGCTTCTCCAGACCCGGCTGGACTTGGAAACCCGCCGCCACCGGCTGCGCGCCGAGTCCGCGCGGCTCGTCGCGGGCTGGCGGCGCACCGGGCAGACGGCGATCGGCGCGCTGGTGCTGGCGGGGGCGTTTCTCATCGTCGTCCTGCCGATCCGCTACCGCGTCCACGCCCGCCGCGAGTTGGCCGCCGTCCGAGAACGCATCGCGGGAGATTTGCACGACGAGGTCGGCAGCAATCTCGGCAGCATCCAGATGTTCGCGGATTTGGCCGAAGGCCGCGCCGGTCCATCGGACGAGCTCAAGCGCATCCAGCGGATCGCCGCGGAAACGGTGAGCGCCGTCCGGGACATCGTCTGGCTGCTGCGTCCGTCGGGCGACCACCGGATCGCCACAGTGGAGCACCTGCGCGAGACCGCGTCCATTATGCTCGAAGGGCTGGACTGGAAATTCGGCGCCAGCGAGGCCGCGTGGGGGACCGAGCTGCCGGAAGCCGCGAACCGCGATCTCTTCCTGTATTTCCGCGAGGCGCTGCACAACATCCTCCGGCATTCGAAAGCCACGCGCGCCGAGATCCGCTGCGAGCGGCCTGACGGCCGCTTCCTGCTGGCCATCTCCGACAACGGAATCGGGATCGATCCGGACAAACTCGCCCGTCCCGCGACCCTGCGCGCGCTGCGCCAGCGGGCCACCGCTCTCGGCGGCGCGCTGATCGTCGGGGGCGCTCCGGACACCGGAACCCGCCTCAAGCTTACCCTGAACTGCGGCGACAAACGAACGCGGCGGGGTCGCTCGAAATGAAATCAGGAGGCGATTTTCCCTTCTACCGACTCTTGTTTCCCGCGGGATTTTCTTTTTGAATCCGCCCAATGAACGTCTTGGAGCGGAATAATGTGAAAATCCGCGGGGCGGGCGCGAAGGCGATGGTTTTCGCCCATGGCTACGGCTGCGACCAGAATATGTGGCGCTTCGTGGCGCCGGCGTTCGAGGCGGATTTCCAGACGATTTTGTTCGACCATGTGGGCGCGGGTGGCTCGGATCTGGGAGCGTACGCGCCGGAGAAATATGCGGATTTGCGGGGCTACGCGGACGATCTGGTGGAAATCGTGCGGAAGCTGGAGCTGCGGGACGCTGTCTTCGTGGGTCACTCGGTCAGCGCGATGATCGGACTGTTGGCGGCGGAGCGTGCGCCGGACGTGTTCAAGGCGCTGGTGCTCGTCGGGCCGTCGCCGCGCTACATCGACGATGGCGATTACGTCGGCGGATTCACGAGAGCGGAAATCGACGAGTTGCTGGAATCCCTGGACACCAACCACTTGGGCTGGTCTCAGACGATGGCGCCGGTGATTATGGGAAATCCGGAGCGGCCGGAGCTGGGCGAGGAACTGGCGAACAGCTTCTGCCGGACCGACCCGCGGATCGCGCGGGAATTCGCGCGGACGACCTTTCTCTCGGACACCCGGGACATCCTCGAGTCGGCGCGGGTGCCGTGCCTGATTTTGCAGTGTTCGCAGGATGTGATCGCGCCTCTGGAGGTGGGGAAATACCTGCACGAACGGATTTCCGGCAGCGAGTTGGTAGTGATGAAGGCGACGGGGCACTGCCCGAATTTGAGCGCCCCGCAGGAAACGATCGGGGCCATCCGCGCGTTTTTGGAATCATGAAGGACGAACCGCGCGCCGCCGGCCCGCCGGACGAGGACTTGGAGGATTTTTTCGAGAATTCCCTGAATGGATATGCGTTTGCAGCTCCGGACGGGACCATCGCACGGGCGAATTGCCGGCTGGCGGCGTGGCTCGGAACGACACCGGCGGAGCTGGCGGGACGGCGGTTCTCCGATTGTCTGACAATCGGGGGGAAGATCCTGTATGAGACCCACTTGGCACCGCTGCTGCGGATGCAGGGGGAATTCGGCGAGGTGGCGTTGGAATTGCGCGGCGCGGAGGGAACGCGGCTGCCGGTCTTCGTAAATGCCTGGGAGCGGCGCGATTCCGAGGGGAATCCCATCTCGCTGCGGCTGACTTTGTTCAAAGGCACCGATCGCCTCCTCTACGAGCGGAACCTGCGCCAGGCGCGCGACCTCGCGGAAATCTCGCTGAACGACGAGCGGATGACCTCGACCCTGCGCGAGCAATTCATCGCCGTGCTCGGCCATGACTTGCGCAACCCGCTGACGGCCATCACCACCGGCGCGAATTTCCTCGGCCAAGTCACCCCGCTCACGGACAAGGGCGCGCAGCTCGTGGAGGTCATCCGGAACAGCGCCTCGCGCATGGGCGAGCTGATCGACGACGTGATGGATTTCGCTCGCGGCCGGCTGGGCGGCGGAATCGCGCTGGCATTGGTGGAAATCGAGCTTGAGCCGGTCCTCGCCCATGTGATCGAAGAGCTGAGGACGGCGCGGCCGGGGCGGCTGATTGAGTCGGATTTCGATCTTCCGCAGCCCGTCGTCTGCGATGCGGGCCGGTTGTCGCAGTTGGTTTCCAATCTAGTCGCAAACGCGCTGACCCACGGGCAATCCGACGGCACGGTCCGGGTGCGCGCGGCGTCGAGCGCCGGGCTTTTCGAGCTTTCCGTCAGCAACGGCGGAATCCCGATTCCCCCGGCGACGCTCGGGAAATTGTTCCAGCCATTCACGCGGGACGAGGAACGGCCGAGCCAGCAAGGGCTGGGGCTGGGATTGTATATCGCCTCCCAAATCGCCCGCGCCCACGGCGGCGAGCTACACGCCCAATCGTCCGAAGAGGAAACCCGCATGACGCTGCGCATGCCGCGGGATGCCGGCTCGGTCCATCCGGGCTAACCGTCGGGATCGTCCAGCAGGTCCTGAAGCCGCTGCCTCAGGGACAGCGGAACCTTGCCAAGCCAGGATTCGTCCAACTGCCCGATTTCCATCATGTCGCGAAGATGCACCCGGTCCTTGTCCCGATAGGAAGTGAGCTTCATCGTCACCAAGGCGGGCAGATCGAGCAGCTTGAAATCCTCATGCGTCGGATCGAAATCCGTGACCGATGGGGACGGCTCGATGGCATCTTCGTTCACCTTTTCGTCGGCGAAGATGAGGTGGACGCCATCACGCGCCTTGGCTCCGCGGCCGTCCAAGAACATTTCAATCCGACCCTTCCCGCCGAGAATGGAGACGCTGCGGTGGATGAAACCGGCGGCCTTCATCACCGGGACGATCCGGTCCATATCGCCCCGGCGCACGAGGAGATCGACATCGCGGGTATTGCGGACGACCGAGTCATCCACCCGGGAAACCCACGCGGCGACGGCATTCCCGCCGATTACGGCGTAGTCGATGCCCGCGCCATCCAGCGCGGCAACCGCCCGCCGGAGGCGGTCCTTCACCTTTTCGATTCCCTCGCTCATACGCGTCCATGAGACGGGACCAAGGACTGTTCCCGAACCCTGCATGACCGGAACCTTGGGTTGGCAAGCCGGACCCGGCGAGAGGAAATCCTTGGGAAATGGCGGAAAGTCCCGATCCCGATCGGGCGTGATTTCGTTCCATGCTGCGCCCTTTCAATCGCCGCGCAACGTCAGTCCGCGGCGCGCACCAGGCTCATCGCGATGGGCACCGCGGCCTTGCCTCCCGCCGACACCTGGTGGGGGAAGGCGATCTCGATGCCCTCCCGCGCGAACGCCTGCTGCAGGTCCCGGGCGATGCCATTGCGGACGCCGTGAATTCCCCCGCGCCGCCCTCCGCGGGGCAGGGTGGCCACCCGCCACTCCTGCCGGAAATTCGCTACAACGAAGTCCAGCGGTCCGAGCTTCTGCCAGATCCAGCGCCTGTCCGGCACGGTGCGGATTTGCCAGAGCCCGCAAATGGTCACGGGCACCAACTTTAAAAGCTCCGCCGCCAGGTCAAAGACTAAGCCTGGCGAGCCGGGCGGGGTTGGAAATCGCGATGGCACCGGCGGATTTCCGGTGATTGTCAACCCGCGCGGAGGCGGCTAGATTCTGCGTCCATCCATGGCGGACCCCGCGACACACGCGTTGAGCATCGGCACGTTCGCCCTCTGGCTGAGCGCGGCGGCGGCGGGGCTGACGGGGATCTTCGTGGTGGATCGGAAGGTGGAAACCGTCATTCAGGACGGCGGCGCGGCAATGAATGATGGACCGGTTTTCATCCTCGGCGAATCCGCCACGGCTGATGCGAAGGCAGCCGCCGAGGGCGAAATCCCGGCGGCCCGCGAGCCGGCGGAGGCATTGCCGGCTCCTCCGCAAATGCCCGCCGCCTTCACCGCAGCGGCGCTGCCCGATGTCCCGGATTTCCCCGTCCGTCCGCGTCCCGCTGCCACCGGCGCGGCGGGCGCCATCGCCGCGCGGCTCGCTGCCGGGACCACTCCGGGACCGGAATATCCGCCGTATTCCAAGCGGAACGGCCAAACCGGCACCGCCGTCGTCCAGTTCACCATCACAGCCTCCGGGCGCGTTACGAATGCCTCGATTTACTCGTCCTCCGGCTGGAATCTGCTGGATCGCGTGGCACTCGGCACCGTCGAGAGCTGGAATTTCCCCCCGGGCGAAACCATGCGCCTGATCCGCCCGATCGCCTTCAAACTCCCGTAATCCGTGCAACCCCGCCCGCTCGCCGTCATCAACGCACTCGGCTGCCTCGCGCTCGTCGCCGTGCTCGTCCACCAGTGGGCGAAGGAGCGGCGCACCCTCGACGAGGTCGCGCGGCTGGGTTCGGAAAACGCCACCATCCTCAGCCGCGAGGAAACCCTCACCCGCGAGGCGGACGCACTGCGGCGGGACATCGCGGGCCTCAAGGACGCGCTGGAATCGATCCGGAACACCGCCCTCGCGGCATCCGCGGAACGCGTCCGCGCGGCCGTTCTATCCGACGATTTGGAAGCCGCCCGCGCCCAAGTCGGGAATTGGGAAACTGCCCTCGCCGCCCGCGATGCGACCATTGCCGACCTCAACCGCCAGCTCGTTTCCTCCCGCACCAAGCTGGACGAAGCCGTCGTGAAAATGCGCCGGGCGGGCGCGCGCTAGCTCTTACGGACCGCGAGATTTATCTCGCGTGAAGTTTGGAATGCCATTTCCCATTGCGATTTACTCGCAACAATCTCCCAGCATGCCCGCCCCGAACGGGGAACCGGAATGCGCGATCGAGGAGACTTGGTGGCGGATTTCCTGGCAGGGAATCCGTTGCGGCCGGATCGGCGGGCGCGTGACCAGCGGCGACGCGCGGTGGCGGATTTCCTCGAAAGGGTCGGTTCGGGTGTGTGTGCGCTGTCGAGCGTTTCGTCCTAGAACCCGGAATGCAATACCGATGGTCGGCGGCGGCGAAAGGCAGCTTGCGGGAAAATCAGCGGCGGATTGTCCGATTCGGGATTTCGATTGTCATCGGGAGATCGTCCCGTTGAATCCCGGTGACTCCAAGCCCGCGCGCATGAATTCCCTCTTCCATGCCCCCAACATCGGTACGCTGGCCGCGTGGCTGACGGTCGCGGCGTTCGGCATGGTGGCCATCGTTGCGCCGGCCTCGCTGGATTTGTTCAAGCGGGAGCAGCCTGAGGCCGATCCATTCGCAGACTTGGAATCCGTAGGCCTGACCGAGGATTTCTCCGTGGGCGATCGCCCGTCTTCCGAGGAGACCGACACCGGGGAAGCCGATGCTATCGCCATCACTTTGCTGGACACCGGCGCCCTGTCTGAGCCGCCGGAAATGCCTGCCACGGCCGATTTCGCACCGCTGCCGGATGTGCCGGAATTCCCATCCACCCGTCCGGCCGTGAAAACTGTGCCCCGCCCCGCCCGCCGCACCGAAACACCGACCCGCCCGACCGGCGGCAGCACCCGCGGCACCGCCACCGGCCAAGGGAAATCCGGCAGCGGCGGCAGCGGCGGCGGCTCCGGTATGTCCGATGCCAAACGGCTGGCCGGCGGCCGCATGCCGCCGCCATCCTACCCCGCCGCCGCCCGATCGCGCGGCCAGGAAGGGACGGTGGTGGTGGAATTCGTCGTCGGCACAGATGGCCGCGTCATTTCCGCCAGCGCCAGGAGCGCGTCGCCTTGGCCGTTGCTCAATTCCAGCGCGCTCAGTTGCGTGCGCCGCTGGCGATTTCCCGCCGGCGGCACCACCAAATACGTGCGCCCCATCACCTTCAAACTGAACTGAAATCCCCCGTGCTGGCCAACATCGTCCTCGAGAAATTCACCGAAGGAGGTCCCGTCATGTGGCCCATCCTCGCCGCATTCCTGCTCGCGCTCAGCGTCATCCTCGACCGCGCCGTCTGGTGGACCGCGCTGCAATCCCGGCTGCGGACGAAGCTCCAGGACCAGGCCCGCGAGGCGCTCGGCACCGGCGATTTCGCGACCGCCTGGCAGCTCGGTGGCCAGCATCCCGACGAGCCGTTTCTTGGAAATCTGCGCGAGGGCATGCTCCACGCGCACACCTCCATGCTTGCCGCCATGCAGCTCCACGCCACCCAGATCATCGAGAAATCCGAGGCCCGCATGTGGGTGCTCAGCACCATGATCACGCTCGCGCCGCTGCTCGGACTGTTCGGCACCGTGGCCGGGCTGATGGGTTCATTTGCCGCGATCGGCACCGACCAGCTCGCCGTCACCAAGGTCACCGGCGGCATCGGCGAGGCGCTCATCGCCACCGCCTGCGGCATCGGCATCGCCGTGATTTGTCTGCTGCCCTATAACTTCTTCCGCAAGCGCGTCTCCGTCCTCCGCGGCTCCCTCGAACGCTGGATCAATCATTCCGAACTCCTCGTCATTTCCGCCCGCGCCCACGGACACGACCTCGAAGCCTTCGCACAACAGACGCAGGACCGCTCCGCTCCAAGACCTAAGGCTCAAGACTAAGAATTTGCGCCTCTTCCCCACCTCTCCTCTTCCGTCTTCCAGTCTTACGTCTTCAGTCTAACGTCTCCATGCCCATCCAGCTCCACTCCCGCACTTCCTCAGATGACCAAGGAGACGAAGCGCGCATCGAGATCATCCCGCTCATCGACATCATGTTCTTCCTGCTGGCCAGCTTCATGATGGTCAGCCTTAGCATGACCCAGCTCAACCGCGTCCCCATCGATTTGCCGCAGGCCAGCACCGGCCGCGCCGAGAGCAAGGCCCCGCCATTCCAAATCGCCATCGATGCCAACGGCGTCATCACTTGGGATGCGAAAATCGTCATCCTATCGGAAATCACCTCCCGCCTCGATCGGGAAGCCGCCCCCGGCGAGACCCGCGTCCTCATCTCCGCCGATGCCGAGTCGCGCCACCGCAACGTCCTCGCCGTGCTGGACGCCGTGCGCGCCGCCGGCATTGAAAAGGTCGGCTTCGAATCCAAATCCTCCGCGCCGTGATCGTCCAGCGGTTCCTCCCCCTTCTCAATCTTGCCGGCTGCCTCGTCGTCGCCGCCGTCCTTTACGGGCAATGGTCCAAAGAGCGCCGGCTCGACCGGGAAATCGAATCCCTGCAAACCCGGCTCGAAACCTCCCGCGCCGAAACCGCCGCCGGCATTCTCCGCGTCCAAGCTCTTGAAGGCGACGCCGCCCAGCTCAAGAACTCCATCGAATCCGCCGCCGCCACCCGCGAATCCCGCGAGGCCGCCACCGCCGCCGCTCTCGCCGAACAAAACTCTCAAATGACAGCCCTTGCCACCGCCGCCGGAGAGCAAACCAAAATCTGGGAAGAAGCCATCGCCGCCCGCGACGCGAAAATCGGCGAACTCAACACCGCCCTAACCGCCACCCGCGCCCGCCTCGACGATGCCGTGAAAAACCTCAAAGCCGCCGGCGCCAGATAAGCGTCCCCGCCCGGAGTTCAAACTTCAGTTTGCTCTTCCGGATGTGAAATCGATCAGGCCAGCCGGTGAAATCCGCGCTCCACCCCATTCCGGCCGATCCCACTAACCGGGAAAAACCGAAATCGAAATGATCTTTTTGTAATCAAGGCACCGAAAGATAAAGAGATGATTCTCTATCACCACACCCGGTCGTTACGCTGTCATACTCACTTGGAAGACTTTCTCTCCCGGATGAATGGCTTTCACCGCGATATGAATTGGATGCTCTCCGACATCCAGGCCTTCTCGTTTCCAATAAAGGATCAAACCAAAACGCCAATTACGGTTTCCGGGGCGGCTAATTCATCAATGTGTTGGTTCCAGACGCTCCAGGCTTGCCGCGAATCCGGTTGAATTGCCGCAACTTTTCCTCCAGATAGATTCATGGCCGCCAGAGAGAAACCCGCACCGGGCCACGAGCCCGCCACCGTAGTCCCCGCCGCGATCGCCCCGCTCGTTCACCTGCTGCGTCACGAGAAAGTCATTTTAGATTCAGATTTGGCGGATCTCTACGGGGTGCCGACCGGCCGTTTGAATGAGGCTGTGAAGCGAAACCTCGACCGCTTTCCCTCCGATTTCATATTCCAACTCACTGAGGTTGAGGCGAACTCTTTGAAGTCACAAACTGTGACCTTAAAAAATGAAGAGCCGTCCTTGAAGTCGCAAATTGCGACCTCAAAAAATACGGAGTCGGCTTTAAGATCGCAATCTGCGATCTTAAAGCGAGGCCAACACCGGAAATACCTCCCCTTCGCCTTCACCGAGCAAGGTGTGGCCATGCTTTCCAGCGTCCTCCGTTCGCCCCGCGCCGTGGAGGTGAACATTGCCATCATGCGCACCTTCGTCCAGCTCCGCCGCCTGATGGACTCGAACGCCCTGCTCGCCGAGAAGATCGAGAATTTGGAGGCGAAATATGCCGATCACGACCAGCAGTTCCAGATCGTCTTCGACGCCATCCGCCAACTCATCGCCACCGACGACGCTCCGAAGAGGGAGATGGGATTTCACGCGGAGTGATGGGCGGAGCGGCGTGGTTTCCGGTCTTTCCGATGGCGGAAGTGGCAGGTTGGGTCCGTACTTCGGGCGGTGCGGGCTTCCGTTTGAAATCCGGCTCCACGGACCTCACCTCCCGTCCGCGACGCGGACGTTTTCGACGAGGAAGACGCAGTCTTGGTAGTCGCCGTTGGCGGCTTCCTCGAAGCAGACGAGGAAGGCGTTTTTGACGCGGCGGCCTTGAAAGACCTGGATGGGATAGACGCGGGTGGGGTTGGCGAGGGGGCTGGGGATTTTGGCGAAATCTGTGCCGACGGTGCGTTTGCCGGCGCGGACGAACAGGCCGAACGAGGCATTGCCGGGCGCGATTTCCACGGATTTTCCACCGTCGGCGAGTGGCGGAAACAGGCGCTGGTGGGCATCTTTGATTTCCGCGGATGCGGCTAAGGAGCCAGCTACCACCTGATCGCCGTCGGCCTGCCAGCCGAAGGGATATTCGCCGGGCGGCGAGTAGCGGGCGACGGGCGTGAGCCGGACGGGTGCGTCGCCGACATGCTGGAAGGTCCGGCATGGCACACTTCCGCCGATGATCGCGGGCTTGATTTCGAGCTTGAGCGCGGAGCCGCCGACATCGACGGGAATACCGAGCGCTTGGATGACCCGTTCCAGCGGCGGCTCGTTTTCGCCCTCCAAGGCGTTGGTCGCGACGCCTTGCAGCACGACGAACGCGCCGCCGTCCTCGGGGCCGATTTGCAGTCCGGCGCTGTAGCGGCCGGCCTTGCCGGTGGGGGTGAAATCGATGGTCAGGGTGGTTTTGGCGTCGGCCGCGAGGGTGGTGCCGCCAGCGTCGGTGACGCGGAACGACGCGGCGTCCTTGCCAAGGATTTTCAAATCCAGCCCGACGGATTTGCCAGGATTCTCCACTTCCAATGCGAGCTTGCCGGCGGAAATCCCGGCCACGGCGCTGAGGCTGGCGTAGGGAGCGGCGATTTTCAGCGGCTCCGCCAGTTCGCGGACGCGGATGTTCCGGTAGAGGATTTCCGCGCCTTCGAGCTGGATGCCGATTTTGCCGGAATCCAGTGGTTTGCCATCCGGCCCGTCGATGAGGGCGAGGCGGCCGCGGATGACGCCGTTGACTTTGTGGACGGCGCTGGTGCCGCCGTTGGCGATGATTTCCACGGTATTCCAGCCGTCCAGCTTGTCCGCCACGGGGAAGCGGCCGATGTATTTTCCTTTGCCCGTAAGGATCGGGACGCCGCCGTCTTCGGGCAGCATACCGGGGTTTCCCTGGCCTTCCGGCGCTTTGTCCGGTTCGGGATTTGCCCACGTGAGCGCTGAGGTGTTGATCATCACGATGTCGCCGGTGTCGCCTTCCTGAACCTGGCATTCCACGGAAGTCGGCCAAACTCCTGACTCGGCGGCGGGCGTGGCGGGGATGAAATAGAGCACGCCGGCATCGCGGAGGCCGGTGGCGCGCGGGGCGAACTGCTTGCCGCCCCACTGGTATTCCACGCTCAGGTGGAAGCGGGAAACCGTCCGATCGTGAACCATGGTGCCGAAATCCACCTGCTGGCCGCTTGGCAAATCCGCATACATGTGGACCGTGCCATCGCGGACGACGACATGGTCCGGCGGGATTTCCCCGAGCGGACGCTTGCCGATGAGGCCGGTCCAGCCGGTCAAATCGCTGCCGTTGAAGAGGTTTTGCCAGCCATCGGGTTCGGCGGCGTGGGCGGTCAGGGTGCCAAGCGCGGCCAGCGCCGCCATACGTGAGATTCCGGTCATCGCGGATTTCAGAAATCCGGCGGGCGGGCGTCGAGGATAAATCCAGTCCTCACGGGCGGATCGTCGCCAGCAGGAGGGCGGCGCAGCGGTCGGCCTCACGCAGGATTTCCGGCGGGGGGAAGAGTTCGCGGGATTTCTGCCAAGTGGGGAAGGGGGTGAGAAATCCGTCGGCAATAAGTTTGTCCAGCCCGCGGATGACGCGGGAATCCGGGTCGGTGCAGGGCAATGGCAGGATGCCGACGCGCGCGCCGGAGCCGAGCGCCTCGTAAATCATGGAGACGGAATCCTCGGTTACCCAGATTTCCGCGGCGGCGGAAAGCTTGCCGGGAAGCCAGCCGGGGCCGGTTTCCTGGTGCGGGAAAACGGCGATTTCCGGCAGCCGGGACTCGATTTGCCGGAGAAATGGCTCGGGCGTGCGGCGCGAATCGGCGAGCTCCCAGCCGCCACCGGCCGCGATTTCCGCAATCGCACCGAGCAACTCGTCCGGCTGCCAGCCGTGGGTGCGCGACGGGCCGCCGATCAGGAAGATTTTACCGGTTCCGCCGTGGCCCGCGACGATGCGGTTCGGCGCGCCGCGGGTGAGCAGGACCTTGGGCGGCGCGGCGGATTTCGGGAAATCGTGCTCCGGGACAATGCAGAGATCGAACCACGAAAGCGGCAGGCTGGGGCGCATCAGGACCACGCTGCGGCAGGAGAATTTCCGCGACAAATAGAGCAGCGGCAGATGCGTGGCGTGGCCGGCGGCAAGGATGAGATCGGGCGCGGGCATGCTGGCGGTGGTGCGGGCGGCGGCGCGGGTGCGGGCGATCGGGCCGCCTTGTCCTTCCACGGAAATCCGGCGGATGTCACACGGCGTCAGTCGGTCGAGCCCTTCGGCGAGGCCGAGCGACTGGTTCTCATGTCCGGGTTTGCCATCGCCCAGCCACCACACGTTCAGGGGGTCTCTCGCCACGCGCGGACTCTTGCCGGGCGGATCGCGGATTGCAACGCCGCGCGGCGGCGGTAGCGTGGCGGACGATGCGTCTCGCGATTTCCCTCCTGCTGCTGACCTGCGGAATCCTGCCGGCGCAGGAGCCGCCGAAGAAATCTCCGTACGGCCGTCCGGCGCTGGTGACGGTGGCGGATTTGAAGGAATACGACGCGCTGCCGGCCGACCGCAAAAAGCTGATCGACGGCGCGGTGGCGGTGGCGCGGGATTCGCCGTGGCTGCCGTATCGTTTCGGCGGATCGTCGCCCGAAGAAGGGGGGTTCGATTGTTCCGGAGCGATGTGTTTCGTGCTGCGTAAGGCCGGGCTCGAACCTCCGCGGACTTCGGCGGAGCAATACCAGTGGCTAAAGGACGCGGGACGGCTGCGTGAAATCCCGGCCGATGCGCGTGAGCTGGATGATGCGTCCATGGCGAAGCTGCGGCCCGGCGATCTGCTGTTCTGGGGCGGCACATACGTGCCGACGGACGGCCGCGAGGTGAAAGTGACCCACGTCGCGATCTACCTCGGCCACGAGAAAAAGGACGGGCTCGCGGTGATGATCAACGCGACCGACGGCCGATCTTACCGCGGGAAGAAGGCCAACGGCTACGGTGTCTACGATTTCCGCCTGCCACGGGAAGGAAGCCGGGCGGTCTTCATGGGCTACGGCACGCCGCCGGGGATCGCGGAGTAGGGGAAATCGGCCGTCAGACGAGGACGTATTCGAGGAGCATGCCTTGGATGGCGCAGTAGAAGCGGGAGCGCTGGAACGCGGCTTTGCCTTCCTCGTCGAGCGAATGGGAACGCGCCTTTTCCTCAGGGCCGAAATGATATTTCTCCTCCAGCGCGAGGCGGGCCTGATTCAGCGCGCTATACCACGCAAAGCCTTCCGACGCCTTGATCCAGATTTCCCCCGGCCCGTTCAGCGCCTCGAACATGGCGGCCTCGACTGCCGCGCCGACCTCGGTCAGCTCGTCGTGAAATCCCTCGCGGAGATCCGGCACGACGTATTCACGCCAATCGCCGCCGTCCGCCTCGGGTCCGATGAGATCGCCGAAGCGCTCCGCCAAATCGCCTGAGCCCTCGGCATCGCGGACGATTCCGCGCAGAATTTCCCAATCCCCCGACTCCTCGGCTTCAATGCGCATGCCTCCGTCGGGCGTGGGGGTGGCGATCATTCGGCTTTTTCGAGAGAGGTTTTCAATTGGTGGGACTGGAGCTGCTGGACGTAGAATTCGGCCTTTTCGCGCTCGCCGGACCAGACGACCGAGCGGCCTTGTTTGTGTACCTGGAGCATGAGCACGCGCGCCTTCTTCGCGTCGTAGCCGAAGATTTTCATAAGCACGTAAGTCACGTAGCCCATGAGATTTACCGGATCGTCATAAACGACGACATTCCACGGGACGTCGGGCGAAACCTCCTGTTTCGGGCGGGTGAGGGTGTCGGTATCGGGCATGATCGGTGGGTCAGACGCCGGCGGTGTCCAGCTCGGGCGCGTCCACCCATTTCCCGTGCTCGCGGATGAGATCGGTGAGGCGGCCAACGGCCTCGGCCTCGGGAATGTTGAACTTCACCGCGGTCTTGCCGACGTAAAGATTGATTTTCCCCGGCGCGCCTCCGACGTAGCCGAAATCCGCGTCCGCCATCTCGCCCGGGCCGTTGACGATGCAGCCCATGACAGCGATGCGCACGCCCTTTAGGTGCCCCGTCGCGGCACGGATTTTCTGAGTGGTGAGCTGGAGATTGAAGAGCGTGCGGCCGCAGCTCGGGCAGGCCACGTAGTCGGTTTTGAAAATCCGGGTGCCGGCCGCTTGGAGGATGTTGTAAGCCAACCGAAGCGATTGTCCCGGCGCGGTCTCGCCGCGGACGAGGATCGCGTCGCCGATGCCGTCGCACAGCAGCGAGCCAAGATTTCGCGAGGCTGGCAGCAGCGCGCGGAGGAAATCCGTCTCACCGGAGGGCGGATGAAGCGTGTCCTTCAGCAGAATCGGATGACGCGGATCGACCTTGAAAGCCAGCTCCCGGAACGCGTGGACCACCTCCAGCTCCAGCCCGTCCGCCACCGTCACCAGCCGCGGCGCGGTCTCCGAATTCAGCGCGGAAATCGCCGCCGCATCCCGTGGATCGATCTCCAACACGCCGGATTTCTCCACGATGACCTCCGGCTTAAAATCGCCCATATTAGCGATCTTGTGGGCGATCGCGTTCCACCGCTCCTGCGTCGTGAAAACCCGCACCGGATTTTCGCCTCCCAACTCGTGGGACATCGTCGTCACCACCTGCGATGCCCGCCGCTCATAGGAAAACGGATCGTAAGATGGTGTGAGACTGCCACCGCGAAAAAACGCTGATTTTTTCTGAAACGGCTCCGCCAGCGCTTGCGCCACGGGGATTTCATGCACGGAGTCTTCGGTCAGCGAGACGCGGATCGTATCGCCGATGCCATCCGCCAGCAGCGAGCCGATGCCGATGGCGCTTTTAATCCGGCCGTCCTCGCCATCGCCGGCCTCGGTGACGCCGAGGTGGATGGGATAGTTCCAGTCCGGACCTTCCGCGCCGAGCCGGGCGACGAGCAGGCGATAGGCCTCGATCATGACCTTCGGGTTGCTCGCCTTCATCGAGAACACGAAATTGTGGTAGTCGTTCTCCCGCGCCAACCGGGCGAATTCCAGCGCGCTTTCGCACATGCCGAGCGGCGTGTCGCCGTAGCGATTCATGATGCGGTCGGATAGCGAGCCGTGGTTCGTGCCGATCCGCATGGCGCGGCCCAAATCCTGGCAAAGCCGGACGAGCGGGGTGAATTCCTCGCGAATGCGCTCCAGCTCCTCCGCGTATTGCGCGTCGCTGTATTCGCGGATTTCGAACTTCTTCTTGTCGGCGTAGTTGCCCGGATTCACGCGCACTTTTTCGACCCATTTCGCGGCCTCCAGCGCGGCGTCTGGCTTGAAATGAATGTCCGCCACCAACGGCACCTGGCAGCCGGCGGCGCGCACGCCTTTCGCGATGTTTTCCAGATTCGCCGCATAGATCCGGGTTTGCGCCGTGATCCGCACGATCTCGCAGCCGACCTCCGCCAGCGCCAGCACTTCGGCCACGCAGGCCGGCGTGTCGCGCGTGTCCGAGGTGATCATCGACTGCACGCGGATGGGATTTCCGCCGCCCACGCCGACATTCCCGACCATCACCTCACGCGTCGGCCGCCGCGAGTAGCTAAGCAGATCCGGACAGTAGCGCAAAGGGGCGGGCGACGTCATCTCGCGGGCGACATAAACGAGAAATCCGGCCCCGGCAACGCCCGCGTGGCCGGGAAAAATCCCTCGCCCGTCCCTGCGGCGCGTGCGAAAATCGCGCCCATGATCCGCGGAATTCGTTATCTCACCGCTCTTGTCTGCCTTGTCGCCACCGCCAGCGCCGGGGATTTCCTGCGAGTGGACGAGGACGCAGGCTCCGCCCGCCTGCAAACCGCCGTCACCCGCTACGAAAAGGACGGTGCAAGCGTGGAGCTGGTAGGCGCCATCCACATCGCGGACAAGGCCTACTACGACAAGCTTTCCGAGCGATTCGCCACGTACGACGAGCTGCTTTTTGAAATGATCGGCGGGGAGAAGCTCGGCGCGGCGGCGGCTGCGGCGGCGGTGGTCGAACCGGTGCCGGAAGCCGCCGATGCGCCGAAAAAGAAGGACCTTTCCGGCCTCCACCGGATTTATGGCGCGATCGCCCGCTTCCTCGTGCTGACCGGCCAGGTCGAGAACATCGATTACCGGACGAAAAACTTCATCCATGCCGATTTGACCACGGACGAGTTCCTGAATTTGCAGGCCGAAAAGGGCGAATCCATCCTTGGATTCGCCTTAGCCGCCGCCATGGCCCAGCCGGACCCGAAGAACCCGCCGGACCCGGCGAAGCTCCTGATGGCGCTGATTTCCGGCAATGCGGACGCGGTGAAATTGCAGATCGTCCGCACGCTTGGCGAAGGCGACGACCAAGTCGCGGCGCTCGCCGGTGACAGCGTGATCGTGACCGACCGCAACGCGCGGTGCATGGAAGTGCTCGCCCGCGAGCTGGCCGCCGGCCACACCAACCTCGGCATTTTCTACGGTGCCGCCCATTTTCCAGACATGGAGAAACGGCTTTTGGATATGGGCTTCAGGCGGACCCGGAAGGAATGGATGACCGCTTGGGACATTCCGAAGCCAGCGGCGAAACCTGCTGCAAAACCCAGAAACGCTGGAGAATCTGATAAGAAGAAAGCCGCCTGAGTGCGGGATTCCCAAATCCGCCGCAACTGCGACTTGATGCGTCTCGCGGTTTTCCGTCCCGTCCTGCGCATTCACGGGGAGGGCGATGAAGCGGTTCTCAAGCCCGACGCGACCGAGCAACGCCCGTTGGACGACTACCATCGGCATGAGGTGCTCGACCGCAAGGCGATTTTTGCGGACCAATTCGAGACACACGTCGCTTCCCACCCTGTGATCGAGTTCGATCCGGCGCTTCGCGCGCAAGCCACTGAAATTGCCGATCGGCTGGCGGAGCTTTATCAATCGATCGGTCGGATTGCCGATCATCTCAACGCTTGAGAAGGTGCCTGCGGGCAGATGGACACACCAGTCCATCCGATTTGTCCCGAGGAATCCCCGGCCAATTTCCCGCCCGGAGTTCTGGACCAGCCCGCCCGGCCACGGTTCAATCCCGGCACCGTGAACATCCGCCCGCATTCCCTTTCCGCCGCCACGCCCGACCTTGAAATCAAGGACGCGCAGCTCATTTTCAACCGCGTCTGGCGCGGTCTTGAAAAGGAAGTCGGCCGGGAACACCTGCAATTCCCCAAGGAGCTGATCCTGCTGGGCGGCGCACCGGGATCCGGCAAGGGCACGAACACCGATTTCATCCGGGAAATCCGCGGCATCGCCTCCCCGCCGATCGTCATCAGCAGCTTGCTCGACTCGCCGGAAGCGCGGAAAATCAAAGCCGGCGGAGGCATGGTGGGCGATGAGGAGGTCCTCCGGCTGCTGCTTGCCGAGCTGCTCAAGCCCGAATTCCGCGACAGCGCCGTGCTCGACGGATTTCCGAGGACCAACGTCCAGGTGGAGTGCTTGAAAATGTTCTACGACCAGATGATGCGCCTGCGTTCGGAGTTCTCAGACACGCCGAAGGCACATTTCTTCCGGCAGCCGGTATTCCACATCATGGTGCTTTTCGTCGATGAAACGGAAAGCATCGCCCGCCAGCTCAAGCGCGGCAGGGAGAGCATCCTGCGCAACGAGGAACTCCGCCAAGCCGGCACCGACGAGCGCGAGGAGGAGCGTAATACCGACTTCGATCCCGAACTCGCCCGCAACCGCTACCGCACCTTCAAGGAGAAGACTTTCGACGCGCTGGTCTCCCTCAAACAGATCTTCCACTACCATTTCATCAACGCCCAGGCGCCCATCGAGACCGTCCGGCAGAACATCGTCAACGAGCTCGAATACCAAAGCTCGCTGGAGCTCGACCCGCGCACTTTCGACGTGCTGCGCCACATCCCGCTGGCGGACGAGATCGTCCTCCACGCCCGCCAGGATCTCGTCAATCGGCTCGACAGCTATCAAGTCGAGCACCCGGAAATCATGCGCGCCGTAGCGGATTTCATCCACGGCCGCATGATGCCGATCATCAAGCGCTACGCCGTCAGCGGCCGGGCTATGGTCAATACCGAGGAGCGCCTGTTTGAAAACCCTTTGGCCATCGCCATCCTCATCGACATCTTTTCCGAGCGCGGCTTTCGCGCCAGCGTGGACATCCACCACCAGGAAATCCCCGTGCGCTTCGACCTCCAGACCGGGGAAATCAAGCTGCGCACCAAGCGCGTCTATCGGATGACAATCCTCTTCGCGGGATCGAAAATCCGCCGCGGCTAACGGTCGAACAGAGTGTCGCCGCGCTGGTTGTTGTAGGGCGTCGCATCGTCGCCGGGCGAATCGAGGGTGAGCGAGGAATGCACTTCCATGCCCTTCGCGGCGGAAATCGCACCGGCCCGGACAGGCATCGAAAACGTGCGGATCGCGCCCGGCGCCAACGTCGTCGTATTGAAAGTGCGGCTGCCGGCCGGGGTGCGGATTTCCAAAAGCGCGTTCACCAGCACGCTCGAACCGCGGTTTTGAATCGTGACCTCCACCGCATTTCCACCGGCGATCCGTTGGTCGGTAATGGCGGCATCCACGATGCCGGGGCGGTTGCGGGACATCACCCGGCCGAGGTTGAGAATGCCGACGCCATACTCTGAATCCGGCCCCGGCAGGCCCGCTTCATCGGCGAAATCCATGACCAACTTGGCCGCGTCCGCAGCGCTCATCGTCACTCCCTCGCCGCTGGACATGGCCGCGGCGATGGCACCGGCGACGATCGGCGCGCTGGCCGACGTCCCGCTGATCCTGCCGTAGCGCCCGCCGGGCAGCGCCGCGTTGATCGAGTAGCCGGGTGCGGTGAGAGAGAGGTAGGTGCCGAAATTTGAGAAATCCAAGTGCTCACCGCGCGCGTCCACCGCGCCCACGCTGATCACGCTCGGGTAGCCGGCGGGGAAGGAGGCATCCTCGCTCTCGGAATTTCCGGAGGACGCCACGATCAGCGAGCCGCAAGCGTCCGCATATAGCACGGCCTCCTCGATGAGCGGGTTATCCGCCGCGCAGCCCATGGAAATGTTGATGATTTGCGCCCCGGCGTCGATGGCGGCCACGATGCCCTTTGCCAGCGCGAACGAATCCGTCCGCCCGGTATCGTCGCTCACGCGGACGGAAATCAGCTCCGCGGCCGGCGCGACGCCACGCGCCATCGGGTCGTTCCCGGCGATGAGCGAGGCCACGGCGGTCCCGTGGCTGCGGGTCCGGGAGAGATCGTCGGGGAACGGCACGATCGCGATCGATCGGGAAAGCCCCGGCAAATCCGGGTGCGGCACGACGCCGGTGTCCAAGACGGCGATTTTAACCCCTGCTCCCCAAGCCGAGTTGTCCTCGTCAACCCCGAGCCAGGACAAGAGCCCGCTGCCGAAGCCGACCAGTCCCGGCTGCGCGCCCGAGCCGACCGGCGCGGGCGGAGCAACGCCGGCTGCGGAATCGAAGGTGGCGATGTTCTCGCCGATGAGCAGGAAATCGAGATCCTCGCGGTTCCGGAATTGAAGGCGCACGGCGCGAAAACGGTCGATTTGATCGACCAATTGGATCCGGCTACCACCGAGGGCGAATAGGAACGCTTGGAAATTCTCATTCGAAGGAAAACGTAGAATCGCCTCGTCGCGGCGCTTGCTGGCGAGGATTTCCACGGTTGCGCCGTCGCGGAAGGAATCGCGCTCCGCGGGGCGCTGCCGCAATGTGGGCCGGGCAAATGGCTTGGGCGCCGGAGCTTGCGGCGCGGCGGCGGGCCGCGCGGCGGTGGCGGGTGTTTGGAAATCCCGGGCAAGCCACCATCCGATCCACGCGCAAATCGCGAGGATCGAGACGGTCAGCAAATGCCGGACGGGATTTCTCATGAGGACGGAAGAGCGGACAATGCCTCCAAGCCGCGAAAACCCGGCGGGAGGGGGGCAAGTTTCCCGATTTCAAACAGTTTGCAAAGCCGCGTTGCCGGGGGGAGGTGAAAAAATTGACGCGGCGGGCCGGACTTGCGCAAAAAAACGCCCGGACCTGCGTCCGGACGTTCTTGAAATTTCAAGTCGGCGGTAAGCCGGTTTCAGCGGGAGTAAAGCTCGACGATGAGCTGCTCGTTGACGAGCGGGGCGATATCGTCGCGCTCCGGCACGCGGGTAACGGTGGCCTCCATCTTTTCCTTGTTCACGTCCAGCCAATCGACATTCGCCATGGCTTGGGTGAGGTCGGTCATGCGGAGGACGAGCTGCTGCGAGGAGGGCTTGGCTCCGATTTTGATGACGTCGCCGGGCTTCACCTGGCAGCTCGGGATGTCAACGGTGCGGCCGTTCACGAGGACGTGGCCGTGGTTGACGATCTGCCGGGCGGCTTGGCGGGTGTTCCCGAAGCCGGAGCGATAGACGACATTGTCGAGGCGGGTTTCCAGCAATTGCAGGAGAATGACGCCGGTCACGCCGCGACGGCGGGTGGCTTCCTCGTAGTAACCGCGGAATTGCTTTTCGAGCACGCCGTATTGGAAGCGGAGCTTCTGTTTCTCGCCGAGGGCGACGGAGTATTCGCTTTTCTTCTTCCGGCCGGCGCGGACGCCGTGTTGTCCGGGCGGGAAGTTGCGGCGTTCGAATGCCTTCGACGGGCCGAAGAGGGAGACGCCGAAACGGCGGCTGATCTTCGCGCGTGGTCCTGTATAACGAGCCATGGGTAAAGTTTTCTGGGAAAAGTTGGATTAAACGCGGCGGGCCTTTTTCGGGCGGCAGCCATTGTGCGGGATCGGCGTCACGTCGCGGATGGAAAGGATTTCCAAGCCGAGACCTTGGACGGCGCGGACGGCGGACTCGCGGCCGGAGCCGGGACCTTTGACGCGGACATCGACTTCTTTGAGGCCGTGGCCCATGGCCTGGCGGCAGGCGTCCTGCGAAACCACCTGGGCGGCGTAAGCGGTGCTTTTCCGCGAACCCTTGAAGCCCATCTTGCCGGCGCTCGACCAGCCGATCGCATTCCCATTCACGTCCGTGACGCTGACGATCGTGTTGTTGAAGGTGGCGGTCACATGAACGATCCCGCGAAGGACGTTCTTCGAGCCCTTGGCCTTGTGGATCTTGACCTCTTCCTCACCTCCGCCGATTTCGGCGAAAATGTCGCGCTTCGCTTCCTTTTTCGGCGGGCCGTCCGCTGCGGGAGCGGGAGTGGCGGCGGCATCAGGAGCCGCCGCTGCTGGCGCAGCGGCGGGAGTGGTGGCGGGTGCTGGAGCTTCTTTCGGCTCAACCGCCGGTGTGTCGGCGGATTTTTTGGTGGTTTCTTCAGACATGATTCAAAAAAATCTTACTTCTTCACGCCGACCGTCTTTTTCTTGCCCTTGCGGGTGCGGGCATTGGTGCGGGTGCGTTGGCCGCGGACCGGAAGGCCGCGCTTGTGGCGGATGCCGCGGTAGCAGTTGATGGAGGTGAGGCGCTTGAGCTGGCCCTGCCGCTCGCGGCGGAGGTCGCCCTCGACGATGATGCTCTCTGTCTGGATCACTTGGGCGATGCGGACGAGTTGGTCCTCGCTGAGCTGCCCGGTGCGGATGTTCGGATCAATGCCGGCGTGCTCGAGAATCTTCGCCGCGGTCGGGCGGCCGATGCCGAACATGTAGGGCAGGGAAGCTTCGATGCGCTTCTCGTTGGGAATTTCAATACCTAGGATGCGTGCCATGATGTGCGTGATTTCGCGTGACCACGGAAGGATAGCCGGATTTCACCGGTCACTCCGCGGGGCGGGTGATTTAGCAGAGGAAAGGGGGCTGGCAAGTGGGAAATGGTTTTTCTCCCGCAAGCGGCGAACCCGGTTCCTCATACGATCTTGAGGCGTGCGAGGTCCTGCGTGTCGATGAGGCCAACGGGTTTCCCATCGTCCCCAAGCACCACAATGTCATCGATGCGGTTCGCGCCGATGGTCTTGAGAACCTCCACGGCGAGCGCGTCGGCGCGGACGGTGACCGGCTGGCGTGTCATCAGCGCGGCGACAGATTTCCCGCCGAGCTGCGGATCGCTGCGGAAGCTGCGGGCGAAATCTCCATGAGTGAAAATCCCGGCCAGCCCGCCGTCCGGCCGGAGAATGACGCAGGCACCGGCGCGGGCCTTGTTCATGGCGTCGAGCGCGGCGTAAACATCGCCATCCTCGCCGATGGTCGGCAGCGCGGCGTCGGCGCGCATGATGTCGCAGACTCGGGTCAGCAGCGCCCGGCCGAGCGAGCCGCCGGGGTGAAATCGCGCGAAATCCTTCTCCGTGAAGCCGCGCGATTCCAACAAGACCATCGCCAGCGCGTCGCCCATGACCAGCATGGCGGTGGAGGATGAGGTGGGCGCGAGATTGAGCGGGCAGGCCTCGCGCTCCACGGATGTATCGAGCGTGACCTCGCTGTAGCGGGAAAGTGTGGAGGACGGCTTGCCGGTCAGGGCGATGACCTGGACGTCGAAGCGTTTGATGAAAGGCAGCAAATCGAGCATCTCGCGGGTCTCACCGGAGTAGGAAAGCGCCAGCACCGCATCGCCATCGGAAATCAGCCCGAGATCTCCGTGAAACGCGTTTTGAGAATCGAGCACTACCGAAGTCGCGCCGGTGGAGTTCAGCGTGGCAGCGATTTTCAGGCCGATCGTCTCCGATTTCCCGACGCCCACGACGACGATCTTGCCGCGGTTTTCCAAGGTCCGCTGGAGGATTTCCACCGCTGCGCCCAAGCCGTCATCCAGTCGCTGCGAGAGCCGGCGCAGGCCGTCGATTTCCATCTCGATCACACAACGGGCCTTGGCCAGGTAGTCCATGGGCGATGACATACCGCCAGCCGGACGCTTGGCAAGCGCCGCCCGGCAGGTGGGAATTCCACTCGCCATCCCGGGCGGCGGCAGCCAATTTGCCGGCATGAAAATCCTGCTCGTTGCCTTGCTGTTGGCCGTCCGCTGCTCCGCCACCACGATCACGGTCGTATCCATTTTCGAACCGATCAGCCTGCACGGCACGGACGGCGACGAAGCGATTTCCGAGGTTGGCGAGGCGCTCCAGGCCGCCGTCATGCCGCGCCCGATGGCGTTGACCGGAGCGTTTCCCGAAGTGCTGGTAGATGCCATCCGAAGCCCGCAGCTCATTCCGACGAACAATCCGAACTACAAGGTCCAGGAAGCCAACCTGCTGGTTCTCTGCAATGTAGGCATCAGCGGGGAAATGACCGACGGCACCCTCACCGTCCGCCTGGACATCGCCGGCCTGGCAATCCCGGCGGATGTCGATCTGACGACCCGCCAAATCCTCAACTTGGCCATCATCGCCCTGCGCAAAACCCTGGAAGAATTCCAGCGCCCCCAGACCCAGCCGCTGCCCGTGAACCTGCTCATCGAAGGCGCCGATGAGAACCAAACCAGCCTGATGGACCTCAATGCCAAGTTTGTCATCGGCGCGGACGAGGGGGAGTAAGCACTCCGGGCGGATCGGAAATTTCCCCACAAAAAAGGGGTCGCGCACTCGCGCGACCCCCGTTTGTGTCATGAATTGATACTGGTCTTGGAGATCCCCATCCCCGCGACGAGTGAAAAATGGCGGATGGATTCGATTCTGTCATGTCACCAAATAATGGGACACGGTGCCGGTCCGGGATTTCAGGACAAATCCAGGAAGCCGCGCCGGATCGCCTCGCTGACGGCGGCGGGCATGCTGCGGACGTGGAGCTTGTCGAAGCTGCGCTTGATATACTCGGTGGCGGAATGCTGGCTGATTTTCAATTCGTCCGCGATTTCCGACCGGGTGAGGCCCTTCGCGGAAAGCTGGAGCACCTCACATTCGCGGGCGGAGAGCGCCTCGGCCGCGGGAATCGGGCTGAGCTGGCGGAAGGTTTGGAGGATCATGCCGGCGATTTTCGGGTCCAGCGGGGTGCCGCCGGCGAGGACTTCCTCCAGTGTGTCCATGAGCCGGTTGGCACTGCCAGCCTTGACGAGATAGCCGTGCGCGCCGGCTTCCAGCGCTGCGAATACCTTGGCTTTGTCCGTGAAGGCGGTGAGCACAAGCACCCGCGCCTCCGGTAGCAACGCCCGGATTTTCCGAATCCCCGCAATGCCGCTCATGCCGGGCAGCCCAAGGTCGGAGAGCACGAGATCCGCCGTCAGCCCGCCGCGGAACGCCTCCAGCGCATCCTCCATGGTGGAAAATCCGCCGACGCAGTGGTAGCCGCCGCGTTGTTCGAGCACCATGGAGACGGATTCGCGGAAATCGGCGTGATCCTCGATGAGCACGAGGCGGACGCGGTTTTCCGGAGCGGGAGAAGGGGTTTTCGCCATGGCCAGATTGGATAACCCGCCATGGCGCGTGCGGAAAGGACAGGTTGCGCCCCGCGCTGCGAAAAGCCGCCCCGCGATGGTCGCGGATTTCACCCGCAGGGCGCAGCAATCTTCCTGTAGCGCCGCCCGGCAGGCCAGCGCCGATGGACGCTGGTGGAATTCGCGGTATTGCGGCATGGCCGGCATTCGGGTGGGATGCCGCATATGGGAAAACACGACATGCTCCGCGATCCGCATTTCACCTCGCTCATTTTCCGCCTCGAATCCCGGATCGCCGGGGAGGATCGGGCCGCGCGCGAGGCGGGCAGCGTCGCGCCCAAGGATTCCGCCGTGAAATCCGCGCTGCGAAAAGCGGAGCTGGCCTTGGACGGGAAACTCCCGAAAAAGCCGCCCTCGGGAGCGCTGGAGGAATGGACCGCCGCGCTGGCCCGCGTCCTGGCCAACGCATGCCGGGACATGACCGCCGCCGGCGAGGCCTCGCTCAAGGAATCCGCCGCCTGCCTCGGCGCGGTCCGCGGCTCGCTCGATATCCGGCGCGAAATGGCCGGAGGTGACCCGCGCGGCTATCTGGATTTCCTCGCAGGTTTCATAGCGGAAGCGGGAGACACTTCCGAAGCGCCGCCCCAAGCCGGGATGTCTGATCCGCTTCCCTGAATCCGATAATCCGCCGGGGCCCGCTTCCTTTCCCGGGCGCCCGCGAGAAATCCACCGGCATTTCCGCGAGCCGCCGCTCGAAATCGCCCAGCCAATCGGCGGACTCCCCGGCTTTTTGGCGCGATTTCCAAACGTCGCATCGACCCGAACGGCGGGTCTGGGTTTGCTGTCCGGGATGACGCCCCTCCGACAGATCCGCCTCGCCATCGCTATTGTGGTTACCGGTTTGGTCATCAGCGGCGTGACGGCGTTCCCCTTGTTGCATGAACTGAACTTTATCTCGAATGCGCTCGTCGGCTCGGCCACGGATCCTTCCGCCCACACGGGATTCACGCATTGGATCCTGATCGTCCGCGAGGGATTGGAGGTGACCTACCGGCGCTACCCGTTCATCGCTTATGGGACCGATTGGCTGGCATTCGCGCACTTGATGATCGCCGTGTTTTTCGTGCTGCCGTGGCGCGATCCCATTCGCTACGCGGGCGTGCTGCGGGTGGGAATCGCATGCTCGCTGATGATCTTCCCGCTCGCCTTCATCTGCGGGCCGCTCCGCGGGATCCCGCTGTGGTGGAGCGTGATCGACAGCTCGTTCGGGATTTTCTGCCTGCCGCCGCTGCTTTTCGCGCTGCGGAAAATCCGGCGGATTTCCGAAATCAGTCCAGCGGAGTGACGGTCACGTGCCGCAGCTCGAAAGGAACGCCTTCGAGCTGGAATCCCACGCGACCGGCTGCGGGATTCGCATGAGTCACCTTGTTTTGCGGCACGCCGTTCACGGAGATTTCGATTGTGCCGCCGCGGCAGGTGATGTCGCAGATGTTCCAATCGCCGGCGGGTTTCTCACTATCCGCCGCGGTGCGCGCCTTGATGGACGGGGACGTGCCCGGCGCGCTGGTGAGCGGCTCGGCGAAAGTTGCCCCGGCCATCGGGATGAGGTCGCCTGCATTGCCGTTTTTGAGCTGCATCTGCAGGCACAGCGGCCATTCGTGATCCTTCGGCCCGGGGCTGATGTTCACCAGCACGCCGCCATTTCCCGGCTTGCCGGGCCAGCGCCACTCGGCGTGCAGGCGGAAATCCCGGTGGCTTCCGGTGGTGGCCAGGAATCCCACCGGCTTGCCCGAGACCGCGATCACGCCGTCCGGCTTGACCGTGCAAACGTCCTTGATGTCCACGGCCGGCACGGTGACGAACTCCCAGCCGGCGAGGTCGCTGCCGGGGAAAAGTTCCTTTTCCGGAGCGGCCGGCAGGGCGATCGGGATCAGGCTGAGCAGAACAAGTAGAACGGCGGAGTGACGCATGCCGCCCAGCCTACCGGATTCAATCCTGATGGGGAGGGATTTCTCACGGGCACATGCCAGCGGCAAGAATGACGAAGGCCGCGGCCGTAACCGCCGATTCACTACCATGAGATTTCCACATCCGCTGTCGCTCCTGATTCTCACGCCCGTGCTCGCCGGGGCGCAGCCAAGTGCGCCGGCGATCCTGCGCACCACGGTTTTTCAATGGGGGGACCTCATTCGGAAGCCCATCGCCACCGGGGTCGGCCGGCGGTGGGATGTCGCTAACCTGCCGACGCCCACGATCGCGAATCTTGAATCGCACATCACCGAACTGCGGCCGGGAAAGGAATCGCATCCGCCGCACCAACACGCGCGGGAGGAATTCATCGTCGTGAAGGAGGGGACGCTCGATGTTTTCATCAATGGCAAGATCAGCCGCGTCGGCCCCGGCTCGGTGTATTTCCTGGCGTCGAACGATCTCCACAATGTCACCAACGTCGGCGACAACCCGGCGACCTACCTCGTTTTCAATTTCTCCACCGCCACCACCCTCACCGCCCCCGGGACGCCCGCGGCCGAATCCGCCGGGCCGGGGAAGCTCGCATCCAGCACGTTCGTTTGGGGGAATCTCGTCGCCCGCCCGACCGCGTATGGCGAGCGCCGCAACCTCTTCGCCTCGCCCACCGTCACCTGCGCGAATTTTGAATGCCACGCCACGACGCTGAATCCGGGCGAGTCGCCGCATCCCGCACACCGGCACCCGGACGAGGAACTGATTGTCGTGAAAGACGGGACGCTGGAGGTAACGCTCAATGGTACCCCGCAGCGCGCCGGCCCGGGGTCGATCGTCTTTATTTCCTCAAACGACGAACACGTCGTGCGCAATCCCGGTCCCGACAAGGCGACCTACTTTGATTTTCGTTTCGTGACCGACAAAACTCCCGCGCCGGGGCCGGTCACCGAATGACTTCCGCCAAGCGGGGGGAGCAGACGAGTTAAGAACACCCCCATATACTGGTACGGACGGGAACATGGGTTACAGTTAGACCGACAACATCGGTTACACTTGGACCCGTTTTTGGAAGTGGCTGGGACCGGCTGCAAGCCTCATTAGTAGTCGTTAGGGGGAGCCGGGCTTGCATGTTCCCGGCCATCTT
>JBBSUD010000042.1:0-39502 GCA_038235225.1 Verrucomicrobiales bacterium | reverse complement strand
TACCCAGCCCGTTGGGCTGGGCTGAGGAATGGCCGGGTCGTTGACCCTGAAGAAACCGGATCAATCCGTTCTTCCCTATTTCCAATCGTGGATGAGGTCGTGAACGGGGTCGTGAGTGGGGTCGTCGTGAGTGGGGTCGTGAATGGGGTCGGGTCTTGGATTGTGGATTTTCCACTGCGGGAATGACCGCTCCATGATATTGAAATGCAAATTCCCCGCTTGCCAAACCGGATGGCTGGATTCAGTCGCGGAGGGCGCGTGGTGTGGGATGCACAGGGCGGCGGATTTCGCAAAAGCACCGGGAACAGTGGAGGGCGCTGGAAATGAGGTGGATGATGTTGTCGGGCGTTTGGGTGGCGGCGAGGTAGCCGGCGGGTTCGGCATTGTCGGGAGTGGCTGTGAATTTGCCGGTCCTGACGGCGAGTTCGAAGCGCGGTTCGAGGCGGATGCGCGGGAGATCGGGCGGCGGGTCTTTCATCAGCTCGCGCGCGCCGGGCAAGGCGGCGGCGACCGCTCCGGCGATGCCGCGACCGTGGAGGCGGGACGGATCGCGCTCTTTGGCGGCTTTGGTCAAAATGGCGGCGGCGTGCTGGCAAAAGCTGCCGATGTCGCACGAGCAGAACGTCTCGAACTCCCAGCCGCCACCGGATTGCCAGAGATTCACCTCGGTCTCCTCCTTGGCGACGGTGGCGGTGAGACTGACGGAGCCGGGCCCGGTTTCTTCGCAGCGGAGGTTCCGCACCTTGCCGGTCTGCGATGCGCCGGCGGCGAGCAATTCGTCGTCGAAGCGGTCCTTCCAACGGGGATCGGCGAGGAATGGGGAAATATCGGTCGTGTCCGGCAAGGCCCCGGCATTGCGGGCGAGCGGGGGGTGCGGCGTCAAGCGAAGGGTGGAGTCGCAGACCGGGCGGCGGGGGCGAAGCACCGGACTCTTGGCGACCGGCGATCGCCGCCATGTCGCGGGGGTAGTTTCCTTCTCCTGCAGATCCGGGTACCCCAATTCCACAAACCGGCTGCCTTCCTACATACATCCTCGTTTCCGATTGACCTGGAAATGGGGGGTAAGTCTTTTAGCGGGAATCCGAGACTCTGCTGTTGAGCCTCCATTCTTCCATCTCATGAAACTGAAAACCTTGTCTCTCGCCTTCGTCGGCCTCGCTCTACTCCCGATGTCTTCGTCTGGCGCGATTGTTCTCGCATCCGATTTCGATGCTAATACCGGCTCTGTCAGCGGAAGCATCACCGGTGGCTCGCCCGCTCTCGCCGTTACTTATTCCGGTGCGGAAGCTGTTACCGGTCTTCCCAGTCCGCTTGCTGCAGCGGCCCCGGTCAGTGGCAACCCTCCGACACCAAATGGCTTCGTAAGCGGCGTCGGCAATGCCACCACGGATGTTGCGACCATCGGAAACAACATGAACTCCGGCGATAGAACAATCCCGCGCGGCTACACCTTTACTCTGACTCCGACGGCCACTTACAACCTGACTGACGTTGTGGTAATCGCGGGGCATCTCTCAGGCAGCGGCACGAACCAAGGTTATCTGTCCGACATCAATTTTTCGATCACAACCGGTGCCACACCGGTGGCAACTCCAGCTAACCAGGTTGTCTATGCCGACGATCCCACCGGACCGGTCGATGGATTTCCCGCGGTCGGCCAACTGCCCTTCACCTTCGATCTCAGCGGAATCACCCTGGACGCGGGGACGACTTACACGTTCTCCGTTAATCAGAACAACCTGCAAACGGGCGGCGCTTACGCCACCTACGATGGATTCACATTGAACGGGGCTGTCGTAGCAGCGCCCGAACCCGGTGCGGCGCTGTTGGCATCTTTGGCTGGGCTGGGAATGCTCGTCCGGCGGCGGAGGAAGTAGGCAAGGGGGGCTTGGCGGTTTGAAGCCGCCGCCACGGGTTTGCGGCGACCGGTGATCGCCGCCACCTTTTTTGAAACCGGGCGGCGTCGGGGGGCGGAGAGGAGGTGATGATTACGAAAATCACGTTGGTGTGGATGGCAGCGGCGGCGCTGGCGCTTGGACGGCCGGGCGATTTGGTCCGGGATTTCCAGCCGGACCTGCGGGCGTGGGTGGCGCCGGAGCGGGTGGAAATCGGGCCGGATGGCAGGGCTTGGGCGGGCGGGGGATTTGATCGGGCGGATGGCGCTTCGGTGGGCGACCTGGTGAGATTGGGCGAAAATGGCGGCGTGGCGGGGGAGCCGGCGCCAGGGTATTTGGCGAAGCCGGCCGGGCTGAATTTCGGGTTGGCGCTGCCGGAGGGGGCAGGGCCGTTTTTGTTGGATAACGGCGATTTCCTGCTGCCGGGTGAAGCGGGCGGCTGGCTGCGGATGAGCGCGGCGGGCCGGGTGCTCGGAAAGGCGTTCCCGGACCGCCAGACTGGGGAAACGATCGCGCCGCAGTTCGAGCGGGACGGGAAATTGTGGGTGGTGCGGCAGTTCGCGGACGGGCGGCGGGCGCTGGAGCGGCGGGCGGCGGATGGGACGCTTGATGGCGGATTTTCGCTGTCAGCCACGGATGCGATGCAAGCCGTGGCGGGGCCGGACGGCGGTGCGTGGGTGCTGGCAGGGGAGCCGTTTCTGTTTCCGGTGTATGGGCAGCCGCTTCCGGCCCGGCGGATTTTCCAGGTGGATGCGGCGGGAAATCCGGTGGGCGCGGCGCGGGAATTCGCGGTGCCGCGGACGGTGGATTTGGCCGCCGGGCCGGCGGGGGCGTTCCGGGTGGTTTTGGGGGCGGATCAGTCGGGGTGGATGTATTGGCCCAGTCCAACGACGCAAACGCGGCGGATCGAATGGTATTCGGCCGACGGGGAACTGGTGCGGGGGCAGGATTTCCGGCTGAAAATCTATACCCCGTTCGCTTGGGCGGAGGGGGCCGATGGGACGTTTGTGGCGACGGATGCGAGCCGGCGGACCGACGGAGGAAACCAGCTTTATGTCTCGAACTCGGCGGATTTGCGGCGGTTCGCGGCGGACGGGACGGAGGATTTGGATTTCCACTCGCCGGGGCCGGTGCGGTCGGTGAAGGCGCTGGCGGATGGGAAATGGCTGGTGGACGGATTGCGGCGTTTGAACGCGGACGGCAGTGTGGACGCGGGTTGGAAGGAGCCGCAATTCGACCGGCCGGCGGTGGTGAAACGGTTGCAAGCGCTGCCGGACGGCCGGGTGCTGGCGGGCGGGGATTTCGCAACGGCGGACGGGCTGGTGCGGAACCGGCTGGTGGTCTTCCGCAGCGACGGAAGTGTGGACCCGGCGTTCGTGGCGGACGGCAGGATTGAGGAATGGTCGTCGCTGGCCGTGGCGGGAAATGCGATCTACGTGGCGACGCCGGAGCCGGTGGCGGTCACGGCGGATTTCCGCTCGAATCTGGTCAAGCTGCAGCTCGACGGGTCGCTGGATGAGAGTTTCCGGCCGCGAATTTTCGGGGGATTTTCCTCAGGAACCACGATTTCGCTCGGTCCGCTGTGGCCGGTCGATCCGTTGCCCGTCTTCCCCGGCTCGGCGGCGGTGCTTTTCTATCCAGCGACGAACGTCAGCAAAATCCTGCCATTCGCGGACGGCGACATTCTGGTGGAAACCTTTCAGGGCGGCGAGGTGTCGTCCTCGACGATCGCGCGGCTGAATCCGGACGGATCGCCGGATGTGGATTTCCAGGTTCTGCATGATCGGCCGCGGGCGTTCGATTTGCTGACACTGCGGAGCGGCGGCTACGTGCGCGGCGCGACGATTTACCGCCGGGACGGGACGGTGGAGCGCGATTTCACGCGGGAAGACGTGTGGCTGCGGCCGCTTTGCGAGTGGCTGGGCGGAGTGGTTTTTCTGGAATTCTCGAACGCGCGGGGCGGCCGGCTGCGGCTCTGGACCTGCGGCCGCTGGGCCTCGTGGTTCCGACCGGCGGCGATCGCGGACTGGCGCGGCGGAGTGCTCGCGGAACCGGGTGAGGCGGGGCGGCTTTACGTGGCGGCGGCATGGCGCGCCGGCCGGCCGGAGCTGCGGCGCTTGTGGATCACGGGCCGGGCAGATGCGGATTTCCGCGCGCCCGGGTTTGCGAAACAGGAACGGCAGGCTGGCGGAAATTGGTGGAAAGCGGAGGAATTCGGCAGGATCCGATTCCGCCCGGCGGCGCACGAAATCCCCGCGGTGCCGCTGGCGATGCTGTGGCAGCCGGCCTCGCAGAGCCTGTGGACGGCCGGGGATTTCAATGTGGCGGGCGGCAATCCGCGGGACGGATTGGCGCGGATCGAGGGCGGATTCCGGCGGGTTTTCCCTTCCACCAAGCGGCGGATTCATGCCAGAAAATGAAGCCATGGGCGAGGCGGCGAAGGCGATGAGGGCGGACGCGCGGGACGATGCGCGGGACGGCACGCGGCTGCTCTCGCGAATCGCCCGGCGGGATGCCGACGCGCTGTCGGAACTCTACCGGCTATGGGGCGACCGGCTCTACAGCATGGCCCTGCACTGGCTTCGCGACGAGGGCGCGGCGCGGGAGGCGCTGCAAGATTGCTTCCTGCGGATGTGGAAAAAGGCGGCGGATTTCGACGCGGAAAAGAGCGCCGGCTTCACGTGGGCGGCGATGATCCTGCGTGGGCTGTGCCTGGATTTCCTGCGGAAACGGCGGCGACGGGCGGCGGTTTGGCAAGATTGGGAATCGCTGCCCGCGCTGGAAATACCGGCGCACGGCGGGGTGGAGGATTTGTTTTTCCGCGAAACGGTGGCCCGGGTGCGGGCGGCGCTCGAGAGCCTGGACGAGACGGAAACCGAGAGCGTGCGGGCCGCGCTGTTCGACCCCGGCAGCGTGAGCGACCACGCCGGGCGCTGGGGCGTGCCGTTGGGAACGGCGAAAATCCGCATCCACCGGGCGATGCTGAAACTGCGGGAAATCATGCGGAAAGGCGGCGAGCCGTGAAATCCGAAGACATGGCGGACGCCACCTGCCAGGCGCTGGACCTGCTGCCGCCGGGCGATTCCGCGCGATCCGACCCCCGTCTGGCGCGCGATCCGCGGCTGGCGGAGGAGGCGCTGTTGGCGCGTGAGACGGCTGCGGAGGTCTGGCTTGCCGTGTCCCCGCTGCGCCGTGCGCCGGCGGAGGCGCTGCGGGAGATTTTGGCGGAAATCGCGCCGGAGGAGGGGGGGGAACGCTCGCGGACGGCCTGGATTTTCGCTGCGGCAGGCTGGGCGGCGGCAATCGCGGCATTGGTTTGCCTGTGGCCGCGGGACGGGAGGAAATCACCAGCCCGAATTTCGGCAGCCGCGCCGGTTCCGTCCGATTTCCGCCAAGAAAGGCCACGGGCAATCGCTCGAAACGTCCCCTCGGCGGTCCGGGACAAGCGCTCGCGCGAGGAAATTCTGAGCCTGAAATCCCGACTCGCGCAGATCCGTGGAAAAGCGGGCGGAAGCGCGCCGCGGGTCATCGGGCTGCGGGCGCCGGGCGCGGCGCGGGTGAGTCCCGAGGAATCGCGGCGGCGCTTGCAGGAAATCCTGGCTGGGGCGCTACGATCCGCCTTGGAGGCCGAAAGCGGCGCGCCGGACGACCCCGCATCACTGGTGATCGAGCGCGGCTGGCTGCCGGGCGGACTCGCGGCTCCGGCGGATGGCGGCGAGGTCCGGCACCGGCATTTCCCGGAACACGCCTGGCGCGAACTCGGCCTGCGCCGCAACGCTGCGGGCGGATATTTCGACCCGGCTAGCGGCATGATCTGGTCGCCGGATGCACAAGGCCGGGGATTTATCGGCCGGCAGGCGACGGCGGAGGACGAAATCGCGGGCTTTCGCGGAAAGGACGACCCGGAAGTGGTTGATTTCCCGCCAATCGAGCAACCGCGGACCGGGCCGGAGGGATTTGTCGTCGAAGATCCGGTGGAGAGATCCGCCGAGGTGGTGATTGATGGGTTGCCGCCGCCGGCAAACGGCAGCGGGCACGTCGCGGTGATTACGGATGAAGCGGGAAATCGCTCGGAAATACCGATCGTGCCCGAGGCGGAAATCGCGGACGCGGCGGAGGGACTCACCTCCCATCCCACGGCGATTTTCTCAGGAAATCCGTTCACCGCGATCGGCGGAGTGGGCGTGATGAATACGGGCGGCGGGACGTTGATCATCAATCTTTCCGGCACCGCCGGCATCGCTGATTTCCAGCTCGTCGAGCGCCAACTTGTGCCGAACGGCCTGCCGGACCGCGTGATCGTGGGAAGCGGACCGTAAGGCGGGGCGTTTTCGAACTTCCCTCCGCCCCGGCGATGCCGCAGGTTACGGGAAATCGAAAAATCCCACCGCCATGACAAAGCCCTCGCCGAAAATCCACGCCCCCGCCGCCGGTTCCTGGGTGGTGCCGGGGATCGCCCTCGGAATCGTCGCCGCTGCCGTGATTTCCTACGGCCGCACCACGGAGCGGCAGGCGGCGGCGGGTTCGCCCTATTATGACAAGGCGGTGAAGGAGGCGATCAACGGGCTGAAAGGCGGCGGCGACGAGCCGGCCGCCGCCGTGGGGATTCCGCCGCTGCCGGACGGGCTTTCGGCGGCGGATTACTACTGGTGCGCGACGTGCAAGGCTTATCACAGGAGGGATGCGGCCGCAGCGCAACCGGTCGCGGCGGCGGCTGGAGGAACGGAGGAAATCCCGCCTTTACCCGCGGGATTCAGCGCGGCGGACTATTACTGGTGCCCGAATTGCAAGACCTACCATGCCCGGCAGGGCGGCCCCGACGCCGGTGCGCCCGCGCCGTGGGCCGGGGTGCCGTATCCGCTGCCCGCGGCGGCGACTCAATAGACGTCGCGCTGGTAGCGCTTGGTTTTCTTGAGCTGGGAAACGAAAGCCGCGGCGTCCGCGGCGCTCATTTTCCCGTGGATTTCCACAATCTGGTGCAGGGCGTGGTCCACGTCCTTGGCCATGCGCGAGGCATCGCCGCAGACGTAGAAGGCGGCGCCGCCATCCAGCCATTTCCAGAGTTCCGCGCCGTTTTGCAGCATCAGGTTCTGGACGTAGAGTTTCTCTTTCTGGTCGCGCGACCACGCCAAATCGCATTTCGCTAGGGTGCCCGCGGCAAGCCATGCCTCGATTTCCTCCTCATAGAGATAGTCGCTGGCGCGGTGTGGATTGCCGAAAAACAACCAGTTCCGGCCGACGGCGGAGTTGGCGGCGCGGTCCTCGAGAAACGCGCGGAATGGCGCGATGCCGGTGCCGGGGCCGATCATGATCGCATCGGTCGCGCCGTCCGCGGGCGGGCGGAACGCGTTGTTCCCGTGGACATAGACGCGCGGCATCGTCTCCGCCGTGACCCGGTCGGATAGGAACGTGGAGCAAATCCCGCCGCGGCGTCTGCCAAACGTATCGAAGCGGACGATGCCGACGCACAGGTGGACCTCGCCGGGATGGGCGCGCGGGCTGGAGGCGATCGAGTAGAGGCGCGGCTGGAGTTTTTTGAGAATCGAGACGAATTCCTCGGCATCCGTGAAATCGGCGGGATGATCGATTACGAGGTCGATGAGTTCGCGGCCCCAGCAGAAATCGTCGTAGGCCTTTTTGTCGTCCGCCTCGACCAGCGAGCGGAGAAATGGCGAGCCGCTGCGGGGCTGCCACTTGAGGAGGAAGGACTTGGTGATCGTGCCGATGTCGTAGTGCCGGATCAGCGCCTCGCGTAGCGAGACCGACTCGCCATCCGGAGCTGGCACCTCCTCCGCCTTGAAAGGCAGCGCGGCGATGATTTCATCGACGACTTCCGACGGATTGGTCGGATAGACGCCGAGCGCGTCGCCGACTTCGTAGGCAAGGCCGGAGCCTTCGAGCGAAAGCGCGACGTGGTGGGTCTGTTTGGCACCGGTGCCGTTCAGGTTCCGGGTTTGCAAAACCCTCGCGATAAATGGGTTGTGCTTGGAGTGGCCTTCGTCGGCCGGTTCGGTGTGAGTTGCTCCATTAGCGGGAATCGCCGCACCGGCGGGCGCGAGTTTCGCGAGGATTTCCCCGGACCAGCGGGCGAACGGCTCATCGGCATCGACGTCGGCCTCGACGCGGTCGTGGATGCGCCGGCCGCCGAGTTCCGCGAGACGGGAATCGAATTCCGCTCCGCATTTGCAGAAATCCGGGTAGCTACTGTCGCCGAGCGCGAGCACCGAGTAGGAGACGCCGTCGAGTTTCGGAGCGGCGCCGTTCATCAGCCAGCCGTGCAGCTCCGCGGCGCTGTCGGGCGGTTCTCCATCGCCATAGGTGGAGGCGATGAGGAGGAGATTGCGCTCCTTCGGCAGGCGCTCGCGGTCGTAGGCGGCCATGTCGTGCAGCTCGACCTCGAAGTTCCCCTTCTTCAGGGTTTTGGTGAGCTTTTTCGCCAGACTTTCGGCAGTGCCGGTCTGTGAACCGTAGAGCACGGTCACCGGCACGGCGGGCGCTTCCGGAGCGCCGGCGGAGCCTGGGCCAAGCGCTTTCGAGAGGAAATCATTCAGCCACGCGCGCTGCGCGGGAGTGAAGGGGGCGTCGTCGGGAAGTTGGATCGGAAATACCATCGTGATGAAGAAGTCGGCCAAGGCCGGGGAAGGCGGAAACTGCTCGGACGCGGCGGCGGGTTCAAGCCCGTTTCATGCCAAGCGAGCGCCGACGCCGGTTCAGGAATACTTCAGATCCTTGGAAGGATCGAGTTCGTAATCCATTGCGATCCTGTCGGTAGCGAGCGGGCCAATGACGTGGTCGAGCAGTTTGAGAAGGACCGCATCGTCCAGCGCCACCCGTAATTTCGCCCGCGAGACCACCTCGATCGCGAAGAAGAACTGCCACGGCGATTCCGGGTCGAGATTTCTGCCAGAGCGCACGACCAGCACCTCCGGGATTTTCAGCAGCATGCTGCGGCTGGTGCGGACGAGGCTCACGATCGCCGCCGCGTCCACCCCGGGCTTGAGCTGGAAATGAACCGCGTGATGGATCATCGCAGATGCCTCACGACTTCCAGTTCAGCGCGCCCTTTTTCAGGGCATAGACGTAGGCGAAGACCAGGATTCCGGCGAATCCGGCCATGCTCGTGAGAGCCGTGGCACCGTGCGCCGCCAGTTCGCGGAACTGCACCGCCCACGGATACATGAAGACCACCTCGATGTCGAAAATCACGAAGAGCATCGCCACCAGGTAGAACTTTACGGAAAACCGCGGCGAACCTTCGCCGATGGGCAGCATGCCGCACTCATAGGCGCTGTCCTTGGTGGCGTTGGTCTTGCCGGCGCGGCCGAAAATCACGCTCATCGTCAGCGTGGCAACCGCGAAGCCGAGGGCGATGAGCACTTGGAACAGAACGGGCAGATAATCGGTCGGCATGGGCGGAAGGGGCGGAAGGGGCGGGCTGGCGCGGGCTGGCGCGGGCTGGCGCGGGCTACTTAGGACCGGCGGCGCGGGATGGGTAGAAAAAAAACCCGCGCCCTCGAAGGGCGCGGGTTCCAGACGATTTCCCGTGCGGATCAGGCTTCCTCTTGGGCGGCGGCTTCCTGCGCCGCGGCGTAGGCGCTGGACGCCTCATGAACGCGCGGCGTGCCTTTGTATTCCTTGCCGAGTTTCTCGACCAGGCCGCGGGTTACGAGGTTTTGCAGTTTCTCGTAGGCCCGCAGGCGGAGCATTTCCTCGCCGCCGCTGACGGCGTTGCGAACTTTCAGGTTGGCGAAAACGCGCTCGAAGAGATCGTTGAATCCGAAAACCTTCTTTTCCGCCAGGACGTTGCAAAGTTCGTCGGTGACATGGTCGGGAAGGCGGCGTGAGAATCGGGTACGTTTCGTTGTAATTGCCATAACGGCGCGAAGCTACACTTCCGGCAGCCAAAAGCGACCCTAAAAAAACAGCCATCCATTCCAAACGGGAAAAACCGCATGGCAAGGCCCGAATCGCAAATCTTTCAGGAAAGTTTTTTGCCCGCCCCGCCGGGATGGCGGCTTGACAGGTCCGGCGCGAGGTGCAATCTCCGCGCCCCGCCGCGTCGGAAACGTGGCGCACCCGTCCATCTCCATGAAAAAGGATCTCCATCCCAAATACCATCCGGTCGTCTTCGTTGACATGACCACCGGCAAGCGCTTCGTCAGCCGCTCGACCAAGACCTCCGACAAGAAGGAAACGATCGACGGCGTGGAGCACAGCCTGATTTCCATCGGCATCACGTCGGACTCGCACCCGTTCTTCACGGGCCTCGCGCAGTTTGTGGATACCGAAGGCCGGATCGACAAGTTCCAGAAGCGCTTCGGCGCCGTGCGCCGCGTCGGCAAGCCCAAGGCTGGCTGACCCGCGGGGACTCCCCCGATTTTTCCATCGAAGCGCCCGTCCGCATCTCGCGGCCGGGCGCTTCGTATTTTCCGGAAAGCGCGCCGGTGCAACGATGGGTTGTCAGGCGGCCCCCACCCCAGCAGATTTCGCGGCAAATCCTTGCCATGAAATCGAAAATCCTCATTCCCACCGTCTTCCGCTTGCTGGTCGGCAGCGCGCTTTCGTGCGCCGCCGCTGATGAAATCCAGCTCGTCCCGCCCGCTACGCCGCTCGTTGCCTGCGATCCCTATTTCAGCATCTGGTCGCAAGGCGATCTACTGACCGGCGCGGAAACCACCCATTGGACCGGTAAGCAGCAGCCGCTCACCAGCGTCGTCCGCATCGATGGCAAACCGTTCCGCGTGATGGGCTCCACGCCGGCATCCATTCCGCCGCTAGCGCAGAAATCCATGGAAGTGCTGCCGACGCGCACGATCTATCGCTTCGCGGGCGAGGGCATCGAACTGAACATGACCTTCGCCACACCAGCGCTGCCGGAAGATATGGCATTGCTGTCCCGCCCGGTGACCTATGTGAACTACGATTTCCATGCCACCGACGGTGGCGAGCACGAAATCGCAATCTACTTCGGCGCGGGCGGCGAATTGGCGGTGAATACCCCCGATCAGACCGTCACTTGCAACAGCGTGGATTTCCCCGGCCTTGCCACGGTGAGAATCGGTTCCGATTCCCAGCGCGTGCTCGCGGCGAAGGGCGACGACATCCGCATCGATTGGGGTTATGCCTATATCTCCGCCCCGCGGGACGGGGCGGTCGCGGATCTGGGACGGCCGTCCGACCGGATCGAAATCCTGTTGAGACAACCGGAAGCCGAACGCAATCCGGTCACCGCCCCCGCCGGGAAAGCGGGTGCTGGTATTGTGTTGAAGCCGATGCGTTTCGGAGCCGACCCTGCCTCGGCCTGGGTGATGATCGCTTATGACGATTTATATTCCATTCAATACAACCGCGAGAACCTGCGGCCCTACTGGCGCAAGGACGGGTGGGAGGCGGAAGACTTGTTGGTGGCATCCGCCAAAGAGCGCGAATCGCTGCTGCAGCGCTGCGCCGAATTCGACAAACAACTCATGACGGACATGTCCGCGATCGGCGGCGGGAAATATGCGAAAATCGCGGCGTTGGCCTATCGCCAATGTTTCGCCGCGGGCAAATTCGTGGCGGACAAGAACGGGCAGCCGCTTCAGTTCAGTAAGGAAAATCATTCCAATGGCTGCATCGCCACTTCGGATGTGTTCTATCCGATGGCGCCGCAGTTCTTGTTGTTCGGGCCGACGGTGGCGAAATCGTTTCTGGTGCCATTCATGAACTATGCGTCCAGCGATCGCTGGAAGTTCCCCTTCGCGCCGCACGACCTCGGCACCTATCCGATGGCGAACGGCCAGGTATATGGTGGTGGTGAGAAGACGGAGGAGAACCAGATGCCGGTGGAGGAAAGCGGAAATCTGGTGATCCTGATGGCCGCCGTGGCGCAAATGGAAGGCAATGCGGATTTCGCCGGGTTGTATTGGGATACCTTGGAGAAATGGGCGGGTTATCTGAAGGAAAAGGGTTTCGATCCCGAGAACCAGCTCTGCACGGACGATTTCTCCGGCCACCTCGCCCATAATGTGAATCTGAGCGTGAAGGCCATTTGCGGCATCGGCGCGTTCGCCAAACTATGCGAAATGCGCGGCGAGAAGCAGCTTGCGGGGGAATATCGAAACGCTGCCCAGGAGTATGCGAAACGTTGGGTGGAGGAAGCGAAGGATGGCGATCATTATCGCCTCGCCTTCGATCGGCCCGGCACGTGGAGTCAGAAATACAACCTCATTTGGGACAAGATTCTGGATCTGAAACTCTTTCCCGAAGAAGTCTATCGGACGGAAATGAACTTCTATCTGGAGCACATGAACGAATACGGCCTGCCGCTCGACAACCGCGCGGACTACACCAAGCTCGATTGGCAGTTATGGACCGCGACGCTGACGGACCGTAAGGATTTCGAGGCGCTCGTGGAGCCGGTGTTCCATTTCCTCGAGGAAACTCCCGACCGTTCGCCGATGTCGGATTGGTATCAGACGAAGACGGCCAAAAAGGTGGGATTCACCGCCCGGCCCGTGGTCGGCGGGGTGTTTGCCAAGGCATTGTATGATGAGAAGATTTGGAAAAATCATGCCTCGAAAGATGTCACCCGCGCCAAAGGTTGGGCGCCCATGCCGGATTACATTCCGCCCGTCATCACCAAGCTGGTCCCGACTGCGGATGACGACGAATCCGTCATGTGGAACTATCGCTTTACCAAGCCGGAAGATGGCTGGGGCAACGCGGATTTCGACGATTCGAAATGGCGCCGCGGCCCCGGCGGATTCGGTACCAACGGCACGCCGAACAGTCACGTCCGCACCGTGTGGGACACCAACGACATTTGGATGCGCCGGACCGTTGATTTGCCCGACCCGCTGCCGGGAAATATCGCTCTGATCTCCCATCACGATGAAGACATCGAGATTTATGTGAATGGCGTTCTGGCCGCCACCGCCACCGGCTTCAATGAAGATTACGAATCCATACCTTTGTTGAAGGATGGCAAATCCGCGTTCAAGCCCGGCAGCAACGTCATCGCCGTGCATTGCCATCAGACCGGCGGCGGACAATACATCGACACCGGCGCGGCGACCATCGTGCCCGGAACCAAGAAGTGAGCTGCCCGCTTACTTCGCGATGATCCCGTGCATCCGCACGTCCGCTCCGAGGCGGATGTGCTGGATTTCGCGGAGTTTCAATCGCTCCGGCAAGCCCTCCCCTCCCAGCGCGGGCGCGGGGCCGCCACAAAGGATGGGCGCGTAATAAACGACCACCTCGTCCACCAAACCGGCCTCGAAAAGCGCCGCGGAAAACGCCCCGCCGGCCTCGACCATGGCGGTCAGGACGCCTTGTTCGGCGGCGAGCCGGCGCAGGCTCGCGGCCAAGTCATGGCGCGGCCGGACCAGCGTGCGGGATCTCCACTCGTCGGTGAGAAGCGCGGCGTCCGGCGGCAGGCTTTCCGGGCGATCGGTGTAAATCACGCGCCACGGCTGCGCCCGCCCGTCGTGCAGCGCTGGCTCGCGGATGGTAAGCGCCGGGTTGTCGCGGCGGACGGTTTCGCCGCTGGTTAGAATCGCGTCCGCCGTGGCCCGGAGAGCTTGGACATCCGCACGCGCGACGGGACCGGTGAGCCACTGGCCCTCGCCCGGCGGGCGGGTGATGCGGCCGTCGAGACTCATCGCGATTTTCCAGATGACCCACGGCAGCCCGGTTTCGCGGGCCTTGAAAAAGGGCCGTAAAATCCGCTCCGCCTCGTCCGCCAGCACACCGGAAAGCACCTCGATCCCCGCCGCCCGCAGTAATTCGTCCGCCCGCCCGGCATGATCCGGATTCCGGTCCACGCACGCATACACGACCCGCGAGATCCCCGCCGCGGCGAGCGCCGCTGTGCATGGCGGCGTGCGGCCGTGGGTCGAACATGGCTCCAACGTCACGTAAATCGTCGCCCCGCGAACGTCCGTCCCCGCCGCGTCCGCCAGCGCCTCCCGCTCGGCGTGCGGCTGCCCGGCAGCGCGATGCCAACCCTTCCCCAACAAAATTCCGTCCCTAACAATCACCGCGCCCACCGGCGGGTTCGGCGCGGTTTTCCCCACGCCTTTTCGCGCTTCGTCGAGCGCCAGCCGCATCCATGTTTCGTCATCATTCATTTCAAAAATTCACTCAGATTGCCGGAAACAACCGGCGATGACGTTCCTTCAGAATCGCCAGATACCCATCCTGCCGGGCGCCCGACAGATAGGAGCGCCCGACGGTTTCCGTCCACTCCGCCAGTCCGTTGCCGAGGTCGGTCAGAATGCCGGAGATTACGGGTTCCGCCAGTTGCAGGCGCTCGCGGCACAGATAATCGATCCACTCGGCGTTGCCCAGCTTGCGCTTGCGCCCGGCCAAGGGCAGCGCGGATTCCTCAACCGCGTTTTCCAAGACCAGCGTGGTGTTGAGGAAATCGTAAGCAGGCGCCAGCCGGACGATGCCACCCTCCGCGATCAGCGAGAAATTCTTCAAATGCATATCTTCGTTCCCGATCAGAAAGCAAAATAACAGTCGCCTTGCGAGGATCGCCTTTTCGATGGTTGGGAATGAACAATGGGTTTCCACGATCTTCGCCACCCGTTCGATGGAACCGTCGTACTTGGTTTCCCGGCTCGCACCCGAAAGCTGGGCGAAATCCTCCACATGCAGTCGCCCGGCGCGGCCTTTACGGTCGAACCGCCGGATTGCATAAAGCCATGAGCCATCCACCGCCGCCAGCAGTCCGTGCGCCGGCACCTCGATTCCCGCGGCCCGCGCCAGGGTCATGCTTAGTGCCTCGTTGGCAGGAACTTCCTCGAAGGGCGGCGGATTGGGCTTGAGGATGAAGCGGCCGCCCCGGTCCACGATTTCGAACCGTCCCCCGCCAGTATTCAGAACCGCCGAAAGCTTCGGCTGCACGCCGGCGATGGACATTTTATCCGCCCGCAGTCGCGCCTGCCGGAGCTGCTCCGTCCGGTCGAGCGCCAACGGTTCCAAGGTGCGCAGTCCCTGATGAAGCGTGCGCAGGCCCGCAAGCGAGTAAATCCCGCCGTCCGGATTGGGTTCCAAAATGATCGGGCACGCGCGCATCTCAGCAATTCCCGGGTGGGATTTCCTCCACGGTCAGCGACCCCACAAGGTCCGCGCCGACGGTCACGATCTGGCGAAAAGCATCGTGGCGATCAATCTTGTGCCTGCGAAGCAGCGCTTCGAGTTGCGGCCCCTCAGGCAGCAATCCCTCGAGAAATGCGGGGAAATCCGGGAAATCGTAGGCTTCGGCGCGCACCGGCAAAGTCAATGAAACCGGCGGACCATCGTAGTCCGCTTCATACCGAAACGTCCAAGCGTCCTGGTCCAGCGACCGCAACTTTCCCGCTAGTCGCCCGTGCTGGTTGATTGCCGCAATGCGTTCCGGTTTCACAATCCCTCCTCCTCGCGCGGCGTTTCCTTCTTCCACATTTCCACCAGCGGGCCGGTCGGTTCGAGTTGGATGTTCAGGACGCCGAGCACCGCCCGGAGGTTCTTCAGGCTGGCCCGGTCCTTTCCCGACTCCAAATCCTGCACTACGCTCCGGCCCACCCCGGCGTGCAGCGCCAAATCCGCCTGGCTTAGCCGCGCGCGCTTGCGATGGTAGCCGATCAGGGAGGAAAGCTCGGAGGGATGCATGATATATCAGGCGTTTGATCGGAATGAGTCGCTGGCGCGGGAGGATGCAGGTCAACGGCGCGGAAATGCATGATATTTCAGGCGATTGCGATGCGGGCGCGTTGCCATCTACCTTGGGTAGCGTTGGATCATCCAAGTGTTGGCGGACTGCTCGCCAAATTGTTTGACGCGATCGAAGTAGAAAAGCCAGTCGCTATCCGGGACGGAACCCTCCTTCATCATTGCGGAAATTTTCTGCGCTTCACCCACCATCAGGTCTTTGCGGACGCCCAGATCCCGCAAGTGTTCTTCCGCATCTGCCGTGTCCATTCCGCCCAGCGAGTGTTTCTCGATCAGGATGCCGACAACCGAATCCATCACCAGACCGGTATGTTGAAGTTCTTCGCCAAGGGATTCCTGAAGCGCGCGAAGATTTGCCGTGGCCTCGCCCGGGTTTGCATTCTTCAGGTCATCCAGCCGGTCGCTGAGTTTTTTGAGCGCGAGCACGGATGGATTGGCGGAGTTGTAAAGCGCGCTCATCCGCGCCTCCAAAGGGGAGAATCCCGCTGCTTGAAATGCTTCTTCATCCGTTTGTGAGGAAACCATAATATAAGTATCGATCCGCTTTCCATCGGCTGATTGAAGTTTCGCGAGCGCTTCATCGGTTCGGCCCAAATCGAGCAAGGCGATCGCTCCAAGCTGGTCGCCGAGCGCATTTCCCGGATCCGCCGAAGTGAGTCTTTCGGCAAGCTCCAGCTTTTGCGCCGGTGCGAGTTCCGACCGTTGGATCGACGCGAGCAACACCTCCGGATTGTTAGGAAATCGTGTCAAAGCTTCTTGGAGATAGCTGTGATCGTTGGTCATTCGCATGGCGCATAACAAAGCATCCGCGCTGCGATTCCGGGATTGGAGGAAATCCTCCACTTGCCTTATGTCCAGAGAAAGCGGGGTATCGCCGCGGGCAAGTCGCGCGACCGTGTCTGACGTTGGTTTTCGCGAAGAAGGGAAATCGGTTCGCGTCGTTTTGGAGGGCCGGCTGGCTTCACGTGCCGGCGGAGGCGCGATGGATGCCGAAGTCTTTTCCCTCCGCGTCCACCAGACTGCCAAGATGATCGCTGCGACGGGAAGTAGGAACCAAAGACGCGCTTTCATTACCCATTGATTGGATTTTCACAAATCCCCCCGCAAATCCTTCTCCAACTGGATGCGGTCGTCGAGATTGCGGGCTTTGATCTTGCTGTTGCGCTTGGCCCAGCGCTCGACGGCCATCTGGCGCTTTTCGGCGCGCTTGCGGAGCGCGGCGATTTCGATTTCGAGGTTGAGGAAATTCTCGTAGCGGGCGCTTTCCAAGGTGCCATCCGCGACGGCGGCGCGGATGGCGCAGGCGGGTTCCTTGCGGTGGCTGCAATCGCCGAAACGGCATTCGTAAGTCAGCGCGGTGACGTCGGCAAAGCTGTCGCGCAGGATGGATTCGTCGGTCCACATCTGGATTTCCCGCATGCCGGGATTGTCGATGAGCATGCCGCCGCCGGGCAGGGGGACGAGTTCGCGGGAGGTGGTGGTGTGGCGGCCCTTGCCGGTCGTTGCGTTGACTTCGCTGGTCCATTGCCATTCCTCGCCGTAGAGCTGGTTGACGAGGGTGGATTTCCCCACGCCGCTGGAGCCGACCATGCACATGGTGACGCCTTTTTTAAGGTATTGCTTGAGCACTTTCAGCCCCTCGCCGCTCAGCGCGCTGGTGATGTGGACGCTGGCGCCGTCCCACAGCGCCCCGATTTCCGCGGCGGCGGCGGCGGTCGTTTCGGGCGGGAAAATATCGGCCTTGTTGATGAGGACGACGGCGCGGGCGCCGCTCTTGGCGATGAGCATGAAATAGCGCTCCATGCGGCGGATGTTGTAGTCCGGCCCGGCGTCGGTGACCACGGCGACGAGGTCCACATTCGCGCCGATGACTTGGGCTTGCGAGCTGTTGCCGGGCATTTTCCGCGAGAAGCACGTCCGCCGCGGCAGCATCGCGCGGATGACGTGGGGCTGGTTTTCATTGCCAACTTCCACGGCGACCCAATCGCCCACCGCGGGCAAATCCGCATCGCAGGTGGCGGCGTGCCAGACGCGGCCGCAGAGGATGACGTCGATTTCCTCCCCGCCTTTGAGAAATGCGCCGTAGTTGATCGGCGATTCGCGGATCAACCGCGCCGGGACCCAGCCCTTGCCGCGAAATTCCGCGAAAGCGGCTTCGAAATCCTTGTCCCAGCCGAGTTCCCGCAACGTCATCCGTGGCGCAAGCTAGCGCGAAAGCCGCCGCTGTCGATTCCCGCGTTGCCCCGGCTCATTTCGCGAAAAGCTCGCGGCAGAGCAGGCATTTCGTGCCATCGCACCCGCGGGCGGTGCAGTGGCCGCGGCCGTAGAAGATGATTTGCAAGTGCAGGCGGTTCCAGGATTCGCGGGGGAAGAGCCGTTTTAAATCGCGCTCGGTTTCCACCACGTTTTTCCCGGAGGTGAGTTTCCAGCGCGTCGCCAGCCGGTGGATGTGCGTGTCCACGGGGAACGCCGGGATGCCGAACATTTGGGACATCACCACGGATGCCGTCTTGTGACCGACGCCCGGCAATTCCTCCAGCGCCGCGAAATCCGCCGGGACCTCGCCGCCGTGCTTCTCCACGAGGATCCGCGAGAGGCCGGAAATCGCCGCGGATTTGCGCGGCGAGAGGCCGCACGGGCGGATGATCGCTTGGATTTCCGCCACCGGCACCCGCATCATTTCCTGCGGATTGTCCGCCAGCGCGAACAGCGCCGGGGTAACGAGATTCACCCGCACGTCGGTGCATTGGGCCGAAAGCAGCACCGCGATGAGCAGGGTGAAAGCATCGGTGTGGTCCAGCGGGACCGGCGTTTCCGGGTAGAGTTCCTGGAGGCGCCGCCGGACATGGTCGGCGCGTTGTCGCTTGAGCATGGCGCAGTCTTTGGCGTGGAACCGGGGGAGGCAAGGCGGGGCAGGGATTTCCGCGGGCTGCCGGCAGCGTCATGGCCGGGAACTGTCGGGGGAATCCCCATCATGGCGGGAACGCGCGTTTAGGATTTGTCAGTCCGCGGGGCCGCACTCACCTTGCCGGCGTGATCCGTTACCGCCCGAACGTCGCGGCGCTGATCGTCAATCCGGCGGACAGCCTGCTGATTTGCGAGCGCTTCACCGTCCCCGGCGCATGGCAGTTCCCGCAAGGCGGGGTGGATGACGGGGAATCGTTGGAAATGGCGCTATTCCGCGAAGTGCGGGAGGAGGTCGGCCTGCTAGCCCGGCATTACGAGGTGGCGGAGCGGCGCGATGGCTACCGCTACCTGTACCCGGAGGACGCGCGGCGGAAAAAGGTCCGCAAGCACGGCGGCCACGGCCAAGAGCAGACGTATTTCCTCTGCCGCCTCAAGCCGGACGCGCCGGCTGTCAACGTGTTGCAGAAGCGCCCCGAGTTCCGCGCCTACCGCTGGATCCCGCCTGCCGAGTTCGATCTCGACTGGCTTCCGGCCTTCAAGCGCGACGTGTATCGCGAGGTCATGCGCGATTTCTTCGGAGTGAATCTCTGAGAATCCGGGCCGATTTCCGCCATTGCAAATCCGCGGGCATCTCCGCAATTTCCGCGCCCGCGGGCCGGGGGCCGCACCCACCGGCCGCGGTCAGCGCCATGAGCAAGCCACCCGCCACCCCGCCCGGCGACGCACCCGCCGGGCCGATTTGGCTTTACCGCCTCTTCCACGATCCAAGCTCGAAATGGTATGCCGTCTGCCACAACTTCCTGAGCCTCATGATCTTCGTGGCGGTCATCGGCAGCGCGCTCCAGACCGTCGATGCGCTGAGCCTGCGCTACGCCACCGCCTTCCACATCATCGAGATCGCCGTCACGGGGAATTTCACAATCGAATACATCGCCCACCTCGCCACCACCCGGCGGAAGCTCGCCTACATCTTCAGCTTCTGGGGACTCATCGACCTCATGGCGATCCTGCCGACGTTTTTCCAAGTCGCCAACGTCACCGCGCTGAAATCCGCCCGCATGCTCCGCGTCCTGCGCGTTCTCCGCGTGATGCGCGTCCTCAAGCTCGCCCGCGAGGCTGTCGATCGCGTGGAAACCGGCGTCCGCTACGAGATGCGCCGCAGTCCGCTCAAGCTCAATCTCGTCATCTACTGCCTCGCGATGTTCTCCGTCATCGTGATTTCCAGCACCCTCGAATACTACGCGGAATATTCCCACGGCGACGTCACCTCGGTCCAGCGCGTGGGCGGCGATCGGCTCCGGTTCCAGTCCCCGGACCTCGATGACGAGGCGCCGGGCGCGAATCTGGCCATCGCCGGCGGCTCGGATTTCGACGGCACCTGGGTCGTGAAATCTTGGAAACCCGCGGACCATGCCTTTGAAATCGCCGTCCCCGACCCGGAAATCCTCGCCAAAGCCAGCGCCTCCCCGTCGCCGCTGCCCGCCGGAGCCATCCGCTGGGCGCGCGATACCGCATTTACCTCCGTGCCCCAGACGATGTGGTGGTGCATGACCACGCTCACCACCGTCGGCTACGGCGACATGTATCCGACCACCGTCTGGGGCCGCATCATCGCCGCCGGGACCATGCTTTGCGGCTTGGTGCTTTTCGGCATGCTTATGAACATCGTCGGCAAAGCGATGATGGTCGCCCTCTTCGGCACCGATCAAATCGACAACTCGGAAGCCGCCCCGCCAAGCGCCGCCCTAACCTGGGACCCCCGCTGGAACCACTGCCCCACCTGCGGCAAACCCGCGGAAACCCACGCGGCCGCCGAGAAATCCTGTTGAACCCACCGGCGGCCTAACAGCCCACGAAATCCAAACTCGCCCGCCTCCCCCCCGAGCGCCCGATCCTCCCTTTTCGCGAATTCTTGCCCCTTTTTGCGGCTGAAAATCTTCCAACGGATTTCGCCGCCGCCACCCGCGCCCCCCCGATTTCCTTCTGAATTCGCACCTCGCCCCCGAGTACCTCGCAGCGCCGCGCATAACCAAGTCCGCCGCCCCGCCGGACCGGGAACTATACCGAAAAATCAAACCGTCCGAACGCTCATCCCAAACCCTTGTTTGCCCGCGTCCCGATTCCCCACATCCAAGAATACCGTTGCGAACCCGAAACGGGAAATCTACCCTGCCCGGACAGAAAATTCTTTCCGGCAGAAATTAACTACCGTCGACCGCAAAAGAAATGCAAAAAAAGCACAATCTAGAATATCTCGATTTGTCCATGCTCACAAAAAAGGAGCGAGAATGGTTCGTGCGGCACTATTCCAAGTCGAACGTTGCGTGGACAACGGCGGTTTTTTTTGTGGTCGTGATCATTGCATTGAGTGCATCCGCGTATTCTGGCGACGGAGCGCTTTCGTCGCATCAGTTGTGGATGATTGCTCTCAAGATTGTGGGCTATATCGGTTTGGGATTCTGGGCCAGAAGCTGGTCACGGATCGCAACTCTGCTTTTGCTCATCTGGCATGTCTATTTATTCGTTCCTTTTGCTTTTCATGCTGCTCTCGCGACCAAGTCCCTTTTCTGCGTTCCTGGGATCCTATTCCTGTTCGCATTTGTTTCTGCGTTCGGGCGGCAAGCGCTCTTGAAGAAGGTTCATCCCAGAGATCCGCGACAGGAAGAACACTTAAAAGCCCAGCAAGCCCACTCTCCGAACCGCTCAAAGCCGCATTCTCTAAAATTAAAGTTCCAAGTTCGCAATTCGGAGAACAAAAATGTAGATAACTAGGTGAAACCTCCAAGATCACCACTGAGCCTGATCATTGCGGCAGCGTTGTTTGCGCCCTTGGTCTGCGATGGAGCCAGTCTGTTGATCGATGATTTCCGTGACGGTCCATTTTCGTTGATCGGACAGTATGGGACGAGCTTGGAAGACGAAGGAAGTTAGGTTGAAACGATGCTCGGAGGAAGCTGTTATACGGCACTGAGTTCTTCGTCTCGGCCCGTTGGAGTTGGCTGCCTCTTCTGTTGGCGGGACGGCGTTGAAGAGCAAGCTGAAGCTTGAACTCCGGGCGGGTTGTCCTGATGCCGCGATGTCGTCCGGAGTCCGGCCTTCAGGCTGCTTTTTCTGTTTGCACTGTGGCGTTGAAGAGCAAGCTGAAGCTTGAACTCCGAGCTGGTTTTCCTGAAACCGCGCCGTCGCCCGGAGTCCGGCCTTCAGGCTGCTTCTTCTGTTGGCGGGACGGCGTTGAAGAGCAGGGTATAGGCTTGAACTCCGGGTGGTGACGGGGAGAACCTGTCCGAGGTTGCGGGGGACTGGTTATTTCTGTTTTTGCTTTCGCGGCGATTTCCCGATTGGCGTCGTCCGGTGGTTGGAGTAGAAAATCCACCATGCTTGGGAAATTCATTCTGTTTACGTTCCTCACTGCCATAGCGCAGGGGCACCAAGATCCGTGGGGGGACATTCATCCGCAGGTGAAGGTTATGGACGGCAAGTTCGCGATCGATTTCAACAACTCGTCACGGAACCGGGATTCCGATTACTCGGAAGAGAAGCCGCTGATGCGGGTGATCTACAATGCGGACGGAACGTTGTTCGCCCCGCGGCACCCGATCGGGCGGAAACGATCCCATACCGAGATGGGGCCGGCCGGACTTTACGGAATGACTGTCACGCTCGGGGAATCTACCTTGATTTTCGGAAGCGAGCGGTCGTCGCAACCCGGTTACATCCTGAAGCGCGCCGACGGGAATTTATCGAAAGTCGCTTTGCCGTGGCCGGAGAAAACTTTCCTCGATTTGTTCGAGGACGTGATCGCGACTCCGGAGGGAATCGCCATCACGGGCAAGGGAATCGAGGATAACCGGGACGAGACCCTCGGCTTCCACTGGTTTCCCCACGGCGGAACCGGGCCGCCCGTCAAAGTGGACATCGGCAAGACGGCCTGCATCTACGATTTCCCGGTTGCCTCCAATCTCGCTTTCGCGGGTGGCCGGTTCTGGGTCGGGCTGATGCGGCCGGCGGATGAGAAGATCAAACTCGCGCTGTGGTCATGGAAACCCGGCGAAAAGGAAGGCCGCGTGGAATTTCCGGATTCGCCGGGCGATTGGAATTCGCACCTGTCGCTGGCTGCCATCGGCGACCGGCTTTGCCTGGCTTATCACTGTGTGACGCCGGACAAACGCGGGTTGGAGGACTCCCGCATCGTTACCGTATTTCGCAAGGCGGACTGACGATTCTACTCCGCGCGGCTTTCCAGCAGGGAAATGGTTTTTCCTGCTTTCGCGTGGCGGGCCATGTCCAACGGGGTGTCGCCTCTCGGGCTTTTGGAATCGGGATCGGCACCGTGGTCCAGAAGCAGGCGGGTGGCCGTGTCGTCATTCGCTGCGGCGGCTACGTGGAGGGCGGTCAGGCCGCTGAGATCGAGAAGATCGGTTGGCGCTTTGTGTTTCAAAAGGTATTCCAGCATCTCGGTTTGATGATGGTGGATCGCGAAAGTCAGCGGAGAGTCGCCGCTGCGGGTTCGGCCAGTGACGGTCGCGCCTTTCCCAATAAGATAGCGGACGATGCGGGGATGTCCGTTTTCCAAAGCCCGGCTCAGCGCGGTGAATCCGTTGGCCGGCTTGCTGGCGGACTGCTCGCTCGATTCAATTCGGAGGACTCCGCCGAGCGAATCTTCCATCATGCCGTCGGGATCCGCTTTGGGGTCTTCAATGAGAAACCGGACGCTGGCGAGGCGGCCGTTTTCCGCCGCGGTTTGCAGTGCGATCCCAAGGATTTCCGCGTTGCCGGCCCCGGTGGCCTTGGGGTGAGCGGCAAGAATTGCCAACATCTTGGAATCCTTTTGCAGCGCCGCTGCGACCATGGGCGCTTCGGGGGTCGATCGGTCCCGATCAAACTGATCGAACGGGTCACAGTCCGCAGCCGGCTTTTCCACTGGTAAAATCGAAGCGCCGGATTCGAGGAAATCCTTCAACAGCGCTTCGTCGCCTAGCCAGACGAGCGCGGCGAGCAGTGCCGACTCGTCCGGGGATAAGGGATTCTCGCGGCGGAGAAACAGCCGCGCGGTGGCGGGGTGCTTGAGCTGGATCGCGAAGTCGATCGCGCGATCTCCATTCGAATCCCGCAGGGAGGGGCTGGCGCCGCGGTCCAGCAGGAACCGGACGGCATCGTTCTCGCCGTTGGCGGCGGCGGCCATCAGCGGGGTGAATTCCTTCTCGCGAAGCGGGTTGGGTGGCGCTCCCCGCTCCAAGAGCTGCCTGATCGCGCCGATCTCACCCAAGGCCGCGGCGAGGTGCAGCGGTGGCATGCCGGCGACGCGGTCGTCCTCGCTCCATTTTTCGTGATGTTCGAGATAATCCCGCAACGCTGCCTCGCGCCCGACGGTCAGGTTTTTCAAGAGAAGCGCATCGGCTCCGATGACGCGCGGCGCTTCGGGAATTCGCTCTTCCGACCAAGCCAGCCAATCGCCAGCAGTGCGGCCCGTCGAGTCGCGGAGCGAGGCATCCGCTCCCGCTTCGCGTAAGATTTCCATGCTCAGCCCCGCACGCGAGCATGCCGCCCACATCAGGGCGGTCCGGCCGTCTGGAGAGCGGAGATCGAGAGCTGGCTCGCGTTTTAGGAGTGCTTCGAGGGCGGCGGCGTTGTTGGAAGCGGCCAGCCACATGAGCGCGGTCATCTCGACGGAATCCCGGGCGTCGATGTCCCGGGCGATTTCCGTGATGAATCCGACGAGGTAGGCATAGTCCTCCGAATTGATCGGCTGGTCTTGAAACAGGCGGGAAATGCGCAGGAGTTGGGCATCGGGATCTGGCAGCTTTTTCGAATCCGCGCCGTTTGCGATGAGAAGCCGGATTTTGTCCGGACTGTTGGCCGCGACCGCCTCATCCAGCGCCGAGGCACCGGATTTGTCGGTGGCATCGATGTTCGCGCCGCCTTTCAGGAGGCTGACCAGCGAGTCTTCGTAACCGGCGGCGCTGGCGTTCATGAGCGCGGTCCTGCCCGCCAGATCCCGCACGTCCGGGTCCGGGTATTTCGGGAGGAGCAAATTCACGATTTCCGCGGATGACGAAGCGGCCAGATGCAGCGGGGTTTCTCCCCGATGATTTGCGGCAGCGGGATTTTCGAAATAGGGCAGGAGCCAAGCGAAGACGCCGTCCTGTCCCGAAGTTGCGGCAAGGTGCAGCGGCGTGTCCCCATCCATGTCCGCCAGCGCCAGGGAAGCGCCTCGTTCGTGAAGCAGCTTGAGAATCTCCACCGTCCTTTTTCCGATCAATTCGACGTCGGCGGATGGCGATTTCCAGCGCTCGGAACGCAGCGCGTAGTGGACCGCGGTTTCACCGGATTTCGTTTTCCGATCGGCCGGCAATCCCAGCTCCAACAAGGATCGGACCTGATCTGGGTCGTTGCCGTAGGCTGCCAGCATCAAGAGATCCGTGCCGTCGTTGTCGGTAGTTTTCAGATTCGCGCCGAGTTCCAACAAGCGGGGTGCCAGGCCTCGCGTCCTCTCGTATGACATCGCGTGGAAAAGCGCGTCGCCTCCGTCATGGTCGCGGCGGCCCAAATCCGGCTTGGCTCCCAGGATGACGTCGATCGTTTCCGGCGGGCACCTGTAGGAGTCGAGGGCCAGGATCAGGGCATTGGCACCCTCGCGATCGTTGAAATCGGGGTCGGCACCGCCTTCGATGAGAAGCTTCACAACGCTCGGGAGCTTCTTTTCCTCGAGGTAGAAATCGGAGGATAGTGCCAGCATGAGAGCGGAGTTTCCCGCTTTGTTGACGGCGTTCGGCTTCGCGCCCGCCTTGAGGAGAACTTCCATCGCGGCGGCGTTTCCTCCGCCGGTCGCTTTCATTAAGGCGGTGAATCCCTCGTCGTCGGTTAATTCGGGATCGGCACCGAGATCGAGCTTGGTTTGGACATCGGCGGCTTCATCGTAAGAAGCGGCGCGCAGCAAGGCGGTGATTCCACTGCGGCTTCGCGAGTCGATGGAGACGCCGTGGCGGATGAGCAAGCGCGCTTGATCGATGCTGTCTTTATGCGCGGCATGGACCATCACCGGATCGCCATTTCCGTCCTCCATGCGCGGATCCGCGCCAGCCTTGAGAAGTGCTTCGGTAACGGCCGTCCGGTTCGAATGAACCGCCAGGAACAACGGCGTGTAGCCAAGGCTGGAGCCGGGAATCCGCGCATTGGGATCCAATCCCGCCGCAAGAAGTTCTCCGACGACTTTCAAATCGCCTTTCTCCACAGCCTTCGCCATGCGGCGGATCGGAGGCTCCTCTTCGGATTTCGCGGCGAGCGGGATTAGGAGGGTTCCCAGAAGAAGCGCCCGCAGCAGCGGCGGAAATGATGGCGAAATCATCAGCGCATCGTAGGGGGCCGGGCGCTTGGGCCAAGATTTCGTTTTTGGTTCGGGGCCACTCGGGCGTGAGGGGCGGTGGGTCGGGTTGGCGCTCGTTTCCCCGTCATTTGATATGCTCGCGGCGACACGCCGGCGGTCCTTGAATCGCGCCGGGATCGTGGCCGAGACCGGTGAGAAGTGCGAGGGTGCGGAGGGCGTGGTCGAGCTGGGATTTCCAAGGGCGCGGGGGGCGGACGATGTGCCAGCCTTGGTCCTTTCCGCGGGCGGCGAGGGTGGGAGAGGGGTTCACCAAAGTGGCTTCGCCGCAGAGGGTGAGCAGGGGGAGGTCGGCGGAACTGTCGGTATAGCCGTGGATTTTGGAGCGGTCGGCGAGCCAGGCGGCGGGCAGGAGCTGGCGCAGGCGGCGGACTTTGGCGGTGCCTTTGTGATTTTCCAAATCGGGAAAAAGCGGGCCGGGGGCGACCTCGGTGCCGAGCGCGAGATCGAAGCCGAGCTCACGGCCGATTTCCCGCACGTAGAATTCCGGGCTGGCGGAGGTGAGGATGGTGATGTGGCCGGCGGCGCGGTGGTTTTCCAAGAATTTCCGGACCTCCGGGTAAATCGCGGGCAGGAGCGCGGCGGCGAAATCGCGGGAGTATTCTGCGAGGGTCGCCGGGGAAATCCGCCAGAGGTAGCTTAGGAAAACCCGCTTCATCCCGTCCGTCCCGAGGACCGGGGCCAAGGGCAGGAAAGCCAGGAAGATGGGCAGGAACATGCCGCGCCAAGGTTCGCGGCGGAGGACGAAATGGCGGAAGAGGAGCTGGCAATCCCACGGGATGAGCGTGCCGTCGAGGTCGAAGAGGGCGAGGCCCGGCGGCGGAGATTCGGGTAGGGACGGGGGCACGGTGGCGAGTTTCCGGACGGCCCGGCGGGATTTCAAGAACCGATCCGGCGGGCGATAGGCCTTGCCAGCCAATGGGTCGCGCGGAAGGATTTCGGGCGGTGAAGCGCGTTTTGCATTGGCTCGGACTCTGGCTGGTTGTGGGGATCCTGGCAGGCCGGATCGCGGCGGCGGAGAAGGCCCCGCCGGCCCCGGCAAACGGGGTGGTGGATGCCGCGGGATTTCTCAACGACGACCCGGAAGCGCTGGCGCGGATTTCCGAGACGATTCTCACGCTGCGGGACGAGCGGAATTTCGAGATCTACCTGGACGTGGAACAGGGGCTGATCGCGGTGACGCCCGCCGAGCTGGCGTCGCAATACCGCGGCGATTGGCTGCCGGCGGGGAATGGACTGGTGCTGGTTTTCGAGACGGATGGCAGGATTCTCGGGATTGGTCGGGAAATCGGGGATGGCGCCGGGGATGGCGATGCGGCGCGCGTGCCGGGTTTCGAAATGACTGCCATTCTCGAACGGGTACGGGAGGAAATGGGCGGGAAATCGCCGGAATCGCCGGCGGATCTGGCGAATTTCGTGGAGGGGCTGGCCGCGGGTGTGGAGAGCTATTTCTCCCGCCGGGAGGAGCCACCGCCGCGGGAGCGCTCGCTGCGGATGGCGATGCTGATCGCCGGGGTGATGGCGCTGGTGGGATTGTGCGCGATCGCCTTGGGTGGCTGGTTTCGGCACTCGCGCGGGGGAAATGCGGCGCGCTTCCGATTTCCCGCCTCGGACGTGCGGGAGCGGTTGGGCGCGCCGTGCGGGGCGGCGGTGACGGCGCGGAAGTTCGCGCGCGGGCCGGAGAAATGAGCGATTTCAGCCAGGATTTTTCCGCCGCAGCCTGCCGACCGGCAAGTGCTGGGGCAGCACTGCGGAGAACAGGTGGACCAGCGGGTAGGCGGACAGCGCGAGCAGGAGCGCCGCCGCCATGAAGCCATAGACGAAATTCGCCACGGACACGACGCCGAAGCCAGGCAGCCGGGTGGTGGCGTTTGCGATGACGGCGGGCACGGGCAGGGAAAACGTGTCGATGAGCCACTGTCCAAAACGGACCTGCGCGATCCAGATCGGGATTTGCGTGAGCGGATTGGAAAGGAAGCAGACGGCTACGGCGAAGGGGATGTTGCCCTTCATGCGCATGGCGGCGACGGCCGCGAGGAGCGTCTGCGGCATGATCGGGATCATCGAAAAGAACAATCCCACGGCGATGCCGGTGGCGACGTTGTCCCGGTATGGAATCCACAAACCGCGCGCGAACAGCGGCTTGGTCAGCCGCCGCCACCACGGGCGGCCGCGCAGCCGCCGGTGGCGGAGCGCCCGGAACGCCCGCCGCACCATTCTCAGGTAGTGGGCTTTCATCGGGCGGGCGGAAATCATTGAAATGCGACCCTCCGGCGATGGGCCTTGGGAATCAATCGCAAATGCCTTGCCTGCCCGGCGGCCGGCGAACAGCGTCCGCGCCGATTTCCACCTATGCATCCTTGGCAAGCACTCATTCTCGGCGTGATCGAAGGCATTACGGAGTATCTGCCCGTTAGTTCGACGGGCCATCTGATCGTGGCGCAGCGGCTGATGGGAATCGGCACCGGCGGCCTGGAATCCAAGCACGCGGCCGATGCCTTCGCTGTCTGCATCCAAGGCGGGGCGATCCTGGCGGTGCTCGGACTTTACTGGAAGCACGTGCTGCAAATGATCCGCGGTCTGATGGGGCAGGATCCGGCAGGGCTGAAACTGGCGATTAACATCGTCGCCGGATTCCTTCCGGCGGCGTTCATCGGGCTGTTGCTCAATCACTGGATCAAGGCGCATCTCTTCGGCATCTGGCCGGTGATCGTGGCGTGGATCGTGGGTGGTGTGGCGATTCTTGCGGTGACCTGGTGGCGGAAAAGCAACCCGCCGCGGGAAGGCGGCCGCGGGCTGGCCGAACTGACGGTGGGCATGGCGGTCCTGATCGGATTTCTCCAATGCGTCGCGATGTGCCCGGGCGTGAGCCGCAGCCTGATGACGATCTGCGGCGGCCTGCTCGTGGGGCTGACGATCCGCGCGGCGGTGGAGTATTCATTCCTGCTCGGCGTGGTCACACTCACGGCGGCGACGGCCAAGGACGCGATCGACAAGGTGGAAGACATCCCGCAATACGACGTCCTTTTCGGCGGCACCAAACTGATGATTCACGAATACGGCGCGCTGCCGATGGCGATCGGAATCGTGGCGGCGGCGGTGGCGGCGGCACTGGCGGTGCGGTGGCTGGTCGGCTACTTGCAGAGCCACGGGCTGTCGGTCTTCGGCTGGTACCGGATCGCGCTCGGGGTGACGATTGGCGCGCTGGTGCTGTCCGGCGCGGTGCACGGGTTGGGCTGATATTCAGCCGAGGATCTGTTTGCGCAGATTGTCCGGCATTTCGAGCGTCAGCGGGTCCCAGCCTTCGAGGCGGAGGATCTCCTCAAGACAGGATTCCAGCTCCCGGTGATTGTCCTCAGCCGCACGGGCGATGCGCTGGTGGACCTCGCGGTCGGTATCGGTCGAATCGAGGCAATTCATCTGATACTCGTGCAGACCGCGGATGGCGTCGATAGCCACGCAAACCTGGCCGGGGCAGGCGCACTGGTAGATGAACGCTTGTTCGCGGATGCGGCTGACTTGGGAATCGGAATAGCGTTTCAGAAGCATGGGAAAAATGGGATCTCGCTGAATATGAGCCGGTTCCCTATGCGAAAACAATAGGTGGGATTCGTAAATCGCGGACCTAGGCGGGACACGAAAACGCCCCGCGGCCTTGCGGCGGCGGGGCGGGGGTTGATTTCTTAGATGCCTCAAGCGGTGAGCGACTTGGTCGCGTAGGTGCGGCGGAGTTCGCGCATCAGGGTCCGGGTTTCGTCCTGCCATCCGTTCATGACCTCGCGCGAAAGCTGGACGCGGTCGGCGACGGCTTTCTCGAGTTCGTGGTAGTTGGCGGAGAGCTTTTCGACGAGTTCGTGGAGCGCGTCGGCGGCGCGGTGAGCGGCACCGTGCGGTTGCTCGCGCATTTCGGCGAGGTGCTTCTGGGCGCGGCGGCGTGCCTCGCCCATTTCCGCGAGCAGGATGCGGCCGTCCGGCACGCGGCGGAGGCCATCGACGAGGCCGAGCTTCGAGAGCGTCCAGATGGTCCACTTGCTGGGATCCCACTGCCAGGGCTTCACGCCGTTGCGGTAGTCGTGCTGGAACTCATGGTGATAGTTGTGGTAGCCCTCGCCGAAGGTGAAGAACGCCATGACCGCGCTGTCGCGGGCGCTGTGGCTGGTGGAATACGGCTGGCGGCCGAGCATGTGGCAGAAGGAGTTGATGAAAAACGTGCAATGCTGCGCGACGACAATCCGGGCAATGCCGGGAATCAGGAAGCCACCGAGCGCTCCGAGCCAGGGATCCAGGCCGTGTGCGGCGTTCCATGCGTAGCCAAGGGCCACAGGAAGCAGGACGCCGACCGTAAAGCCGATCCAGTGGACATACTTGTCCTGCCACATCACGAGCTTGTCCTTGCGCAGGTCGGCGACGTTGTCCATCGGCGGCTCGGGGTTGAGCTTGAACAGCAGCCAGCCAATATGCGCCCAGAAGAATCCTTTGGAGATATCGTAGGGGTCCTCGTCGTGGTCGACGTGCTTGTGGTGGAGGCGGTGATCGGACGCCCAGTTGAGGCAGGAGTTCTCGAACGCGCAGGCGCCGAACACGAGGGTGAAGAATTTCACGGGCCGTTTCGCCTTGAAGGACAAATGGGAAAACAGCCGGTGGTAGCCAACGGTGATGCTCATCATCGTGGCGATCAGGTAGGCGAAGAACATTCCGAGCTGGAAGAGGTCGAGGCCTACCTTGAACAGGTAGATGGGAACGGCGATCAGCGCGGTGAGCGCGGTGCCGATGAGGAACGAGCTGGTCGTCCAGTTGACCCGGTCGAAGGGGATGCGGTGCATGATGGTGTGGTTTGGTAGCCCCCCGGACAGCCGGATGTTTAACCGAACGGTCGGCGCGGGTGTGCGCCGATAGCTGAGGGACGGCGCTCCATACCCGCCGCGCCCGGCGGGTGCAAGCGCCCGTTTTTTTAAAAACCCGCCGGGTTCTGGCTTGACATCGGCAGGCCGTTCCCCGATCCCCCGCGTCCCCGAACGACCGCGGAACCAACCGAAACAACCAACGAAACAACGCATGCGTGGAGTGACTGTGAAAAAAGGCGAGCCTGTTGACCGGGCTCTCAAGCGCCTGAAAACCAAACTCGATACCGAGGGAATCCTCGAGGAAATGCGCCGCCGCCGCGCATTTGAAACGCCGACCGAGCGCAAGCAGCGCAAGCTCCGCTCCGCCTCCAAGCGCAACAAAATCCGCTGGCGCTACTCCAACGCCCCGGCAGCTCCCGCCGAATCCGCCGATTGATTTTCCGGGTTCCGCAAACTTCGGATCGAGAAAACGGATGCCACCCGGCTTCCGTTTTTTTGTGCCCTTGGAGTGCGGTGGGAAGCGGAGCGCCACACCGCTATGGATTGCGAAGCACCGCCCGAAGCGCAATCCAAAGCGGTGTCGCGGCCGGTGGCCTTGCCACCGCAGCCCAAGGGTCCGCACCGATTTCGCCTTTTTCAGCCACAGCCCGCCGCCTAGCCTCCGCGCCATGGAAACGCCTGAAACTCCGCCGAAGAACATTGTTCTCATCGGCTTCATGGGCAGCGGGAAATCCACCGTGGGACGGGAGCTGCACCAGCGGCTTGGCTACCCGCTGATCGATATGGACCAAGCGATCGAGCGCCGGGAGCGCCGGTCGATCGCCGCCATTTTCACGGCCCATGGGGAGGAGCATTTCCGCGACCTCGAAAGCGCGCTGCTCGCGGAACTCGCCACTGCCGGACAGCGCCGGCGGATCGTCTCGACCGGCGGCGGCGTCATCGGCCGGGAAGGGAACCGGACTCTGCTGCGCCAGCTCGGTTACGTCGTCTGGCTGCACGCGCCGGTCGCGGTGATTCTGGAGCGCACCGCCCGCAGCCGCGACCGGCCGTTGCTGGAAATCGCTGATCCCGAGGCGCGCGTCTGCTCGCTGATGGCCCTTCGCGAGCCGCTTTACGCCGAGACCGCCCACCTCCAGCTCGATACGGCGGGCTTGGACAGCGGCGAAATCGCCACCGGCATTTTGGAGAGCGCGCGGTATTTTTTCACCGGCCATTTATGAAATCCCCGGAGGAAATCGTGAAGGTAATCGCCGCGGAACTCGGCTTTGACGATTGCCGCATTGCCGCCGCCCGCGAGGCGTCCCACGCCGATTTGTTCCGCGACTGGATCGCCGAGGGCAAGCAGGGCGAAATGGCGTGGCTGGAGCGCACCCCGGAGCGGCGTTGCGATCCGCGGGAGGTTCTGCCGGGTTGCAAATCGCTCATTTGCCTGGCGCTCAACTACTTCCCCGGCCAATCGCCATTTCCCGACGGCCACCCCAGCGGCTACCGGGTCGCCCGGTATGCGTGGAACGACGATTACCACGACCTCATCGAAAAGCGCCTCAAGACCTTCGACGCCCGCCTTGCGGAAATCGGCGGGACGCAGCGCTTTTACGTCGATACCGGCCCGGTGCTGGAGCGGGATTTCGCCAGCGACGCCGGCCTCGGTTGGAACGGGAAATCCACAGTCCAGATCCACCGCCGGCTGGGGACGTGGTTCTTTCTGGCCGAGCTGCTTACGACGCTGGACCTCGTGCCGGACGCGCCCTTTGGCGACCATTGCGGGAAATGCACCGCCTGCATCACCGCCTGTCCGACGCAGGCGATCACCGCGCCCCGCCGGCTCGACGCGCGGCGCTGCATTTCCTATCTGACCATCGAGCACAAGGGCGCGATCCCGCTGGAATTCCGCGAAGCCATCGGCGATCGCATTTATGGCTGCGACGACTGCCTGGACGCTTGCCCATGGAACCGCTTCGCCGCGGAATCCCGGGAGATTTCCTTCCATGCGCGCGCGCCGGTCTTCGCGCACCGGCTGCGGGATTTCCTGGCGCTGGATGACGACGGTTTCCGCGCGCTTTTCGCAAAATCCCCGATCAAGCGGATCAAGCGACCGCGCTTCCTGCGCAACGTTTGCGTGGCGCTGGGTAACACCGGCACTGCCGACGATTTGCCCGCACTTCGGGCCGCGGCGGCCAATGCGGATCCGCTGATCGCCGAGCACGCGGCGTGGGCGATTGCCCGGATCGAAACGCGCTAACGCAAATGTCTTGCATTTGCGGGTCATGCGGCAAGGTTCCGCGCATGTTGCGTTTCGTCCTCGCGCTGTGCCTGCTGGCCGCGCTTTCCGCCCAAGCCGCCGGGTTGAAAATCGCCGTGCTCCACCCGCTGCTGGGCGATATCGCCCGACGCGTCGGCGGGCAGGACGTCGAGGTCATCGACCTGATCGGCGCGGAGGGCGATCCGCATCATTTCGATCCCAAGCCTGAGGATTTGCAAAAAGCCGGCGGCGCGCGGCTCTACCTCGCCGCCGGATTGGGCTTGGAAAGCTACCTGCCGGAAATCCGCGGGGTGCTCGGCGGCCGGGCGAAATTGATCGAAGTGGGCGCCACGTTGCCGCCGCTGGCACGCGACGAGGGCGGCAAACGCGAGGTGGACCCGCATTGGTGGCACTCCATCGACCGTTTCCGCCGCGCCACCGGGATCGTCGCCGCCGCCATGATCGAGGCCGATCCCGACCATGCCGCGGAGTTCCGCGCGAACGCTGCGAAATACCGAGCCGAGCTGGATGAACTGGAGACGTGGACGCGCCGCGAGGTAGGGAAAATCCCGCGACAAAACCGCCAGCTCGCCACGACGCACGCGGCGTTCGGCTACTTTTGCGCGGATTTCGGCTTCCAGCCGATGCCGCTCCAAGGCCTGAGCCACGAGCAGACGCCCGGACCGGCGGAATTGGCCAAACTCATTGGCGAACTGCGCAAAAACCACGTGGCGACGATTTTCCCTGAAATTGAGACCAACCCGAAAATCCTCCAGGCGCTCACCGCGGACACCGGCATCGCCCTTGGCGGCGCGCTGATCGCGGATGGCGCTGGCGGCCGGACCTACCAAGAAATGTTCCGGCACAATGTCGAGGCGATCGTCGCCGGACTCGCGCCAAAGAGCGCCAAGTAGGCCGGATTTTTAAAAACTTCCAGCCCTCCGCCCGAGGATCACCCGCGGCGGCGTTCCAGCAGGACCATCATCATGAAGGAGAGGAAGAGATTGAGCTCCTCGCGCGGCGTCAGATCGCCCAATTTCTCGATGCGGAAGCGCCCTTCCCAGAATGCGGGTTGCTTCTTCATCCGCATGACCGGCGCGCCGTCCGAGCGCTTTGCCAAGTAGCTCGGGTGGAAGACGTAGCCGCTGAACATGCCGACCAGAGGGATTTCTCCGAAGAGCGAATCCGCGACCTTGGCCCAGGCGTTTTCCTCCTGGATGGAGAAATCCGGAGTGTTGTCGCCCGGGTTGAAGACCTCGTAATGCGCCTTCCAGATCGAGCGCCAGCCGCGCCGGCCCACGCTGCCGAGCGGCGTGCCGGCCGCGTCCGTGGAGAAATAGCGCGCCGACCAGTCGATGACCTTGTTGGCTTTGATTTCCGCCAGCAGCGTGCCGCGGGATTTGTCCGTCCAGATTTCCACGTGCTCCCGGAACTTGAACATCTTCTGCTTGGTGTAGATGACCGTCCGGCCGCCAGCGTCCGTGACGGTGGCCTGGCTGGCGAGGGCGAGCACCTTGAACGACAGGGTGAGCGGGTATTGCAGACCTTGGAGGTGGCGGGCGATGTCGTCGGTGGGCGCCACGGCAGGCATGGCCGGCGGCATGTAGGGGTTGGGCGAATCCATATTTCGACGAAAGCGGAAATCCGGCCGCCCGGCAAGCTGCGGCGTCAGCCGAGCAGCGGCTCGTCGGCAATGTCCCCCAACTCGACGTGTTTCAAATCCTCCGTGCTTTCCAGCGTCCACGAGCCCGAGCGGTCAAGCAGCAGGAGCCTGTCATGGAAGGGGATCAACGCGGAGCGGTGGCCGACGCTGATGAAGCCGATGCCCATTTCCTTCACACGGCGGTAGAGATCGCCCTGCGCCTGCTCGTCCAGCGCGCTGGTCGCCTCGTCGAGAAATGCGAACTTTGGCCGCCGCAGGAACAGCCGCGCCAGGGCGACCCGCTGCTGCTCTCCGAGCGAGAGCATATTGGTCCAATCGGCGGCTTGATCGAGATCGTCGTCCACGCGGCGGAGGATTTCGTCCAGATCTACCATCTCGAAGACCTCGCGGATTTGCTCATCCGTCACACCGCGGTCCGGGTAGGGGTAGAGCATCTGATCCCGCAGCGTGCCCTCGATCATATACGGGCGTTGCGGGAGGAACATGAGCTGGTCCGAGGCCGGGCGTTCCAGCGATCCGCCGCTGCCGCTCCAGAGGCCGGCGATGGTCCGCAATACCGAGGATTTCCCCGTGCCGCTCGGCCCCATGATGATGATGCTCTGCCCGGCCAGAAGCTGGAACGTCAGCCCGCGCACCAGCGTCTGCGCGCGGCCCGGCGTGGTGATGTCGAGCTCGCCGAGGCGGACGAAGCGGCTGCCTTCCTCCGGCACGTTGTCGGCCTCGTAGGCGATCCGTTCCTCCTCGGCATCGTGCTCGTCGAGCAGATCCCACAAGCTGCCAAGGCGCTGCACGCCAGCCAGATACGAGCTGAGCATGCCGAACTGCGTGATGATCAGCGAGACCGCTGCGAGTACCTGGCCGAAGGCGCCGGCGGACTGGGTCACCACGCCGAATTCCACGTCGCCGCGCATGTAAATCGGGGCGACGACGACCACCGGCAGGATCAGCGCGAGGTAGTTGTAGCTGTTGGTGAAGAACGCCAGCCGCCGGTTCCGGATGATGATCAGCCGCATGTTGTGGACGGCCGCGGCGAGGCGCTGGATCAGGTCGAGATGCTCGCGCTTTTCCCCGCGGTAGAAGGCGATGGATTCCGCATTATCCCGCACCCGCACCAGGCCGTAGCGGAAATCCGCCTCCCGGCCGTATTGCTGGTAGTAGAGGCCCACGAGTTTTTTGCCGATGAGGATGCTGATCGCCGTGCCGATCACCGCGTAGCCCACGAGCACCAGCACCAGCGTGCCGGAAATCGACCACAGCACGCCGATGAAGCCGATCAGCGTGACTAGCGAGTTCAGCGCGATGAGCAAGAACGACAGGGACATGGTGGTGAAATTCCGCACGTCCTCGCTGATCCGCTGGTCCGGATTGTCTACGATTTCGTTCCCCCGTAGCTGGAAATACGCGCGGTTGTTGAAGTAGCGCTTCACCAACCGCTGCGCCATCCACTCGCGCCACAGCAGCGCCAGCCGCTCCTCGACCCAGCGGTAATACACGCCAATCGGGATCGCGAGCGCGAAGGTGCCCAGGTATTTCAGCAGGGTCGGCCAGTACGATTGCTCGTCCTTCCTGGTGATCGCGGTCATGAAATCCCGACCCGCGTAGCTCATCAGGATTTGCACCGCGCCCACCGTGAGCGCCAGCACCAGCAGCACCACGAGGAATCCGCGTGCCTTCCGCCGCCGCTCCGAGGCGAAGAAGGCCTTGGAAATCGTATAGAACTGCCGCGCCGTCACCTTCAGCGACTGGCGGTCGATGACCGGCTCGTTGGCATTGGGCTTTTGGGTTGGGATAACGTCCACGTGGCGACCACCTTACCTAGTCCGCTGCGGCATGCACCCGGATTTATCGGACCGGGAAATCACCGCCGCCGCGGCTTGCCAAGCCTCCGCCGCCGCTTATTTTCCGCGGAATGCCCACACCCCGCCGGTCCCACATCCCCTTGGGTTGCGCCGGAATTCTGCTCTCGCTGCAAATTTCCTGCTCTACCGTTTCCATCAACGCCCGGAACACCACCGAGAGCCGTGAACAGGCCAGCGACACCGCCGCCACCAGCGGCAACGTCGCCCTGGCCACCTTCCGCGCTACCGCCGTGGCCGCCGTGCGCCAGCCCTTCACCACCGTGAAACTGGGCCTCGTCAATCTCTGGCACCGCCCGCGCGAACTCGTCGTGGGGAACATTCCCTTCGAGCTGCCCTCCCAGCCGGCTCTCCCGGACGCGCCCGGCAGCCGGGAGTTCGAGGAAATGCTCAACAAAAAGAATTTTCCCGCTGCTGAATCCGGCACGCTCGAATGGCTCGTGGACGGCCGCGGCTTCTTCCCGGAGCTCGACCGCCAGATCGCCGCCGCGCGGAAATCCATCGATATCCAGCTCTTCATCTTCGATAACGACGACGTCTCCGTCCGCTACGCCGACACGCTCAAGCGCCGCGCCGCCGAGGACAACATTGCCGTCCGCGTGCTGTTCGACGATTTCGGCAGCACCTTCGCCTGGTCATCCGCGCCGCTCACGCCCGCGCCCGCCGGATTCCAGATGCCCGCGGACATGCTCACCTACTTGAGGGACGGCAAAAAGCTCCACGCCCGCCGCATCCTCGATCCCTGGCTCTCGTGCGATCATACCAAACTCCTCGTCTTCGACGGCCGTACCGCCGTCCTCGGCGGCATGAACATCGGCCGCGAATATTACTCCGAATGGCACGATCTCATGGTCCGCGTCGATGGCCCCGTCGTCGCTTCGCTGGCCGCCGATTTCACCCGCGCTTGGCGGAAAGCCGGCCCGCTCGGGGATTTCGCGCTCTTCCGGAAGCCCGCCTATTTCCGCCGCCCCCAGCCGCTGTCGGACGGCATCCCCCTCCGCGTCCTGCGCACCGATGCCGCTCAAGGCCGCTACGAAATCCTCGAGGCCTACCTGCTCGCCATCCGCGGCGCCCGCAAGCGCGTCTGGATTGAGAATCCCTATTTCGGCAGCGAGGACATCGCCTTGGCCGTCCGCGATGCCGCCCAACGCGGCGTGGACGTCCGCGTCATCATCCCCTCTGCCGGGGATTCGCCGATCATGGATGCCGGAAATCTCGTCACCGCCAGCCGCCTCATCCAGGCCGGCGCCCGCATCTTCCGCTACCCCAAAATGACCCACCTCAAGGTCATGATCGCCGATGGCTGGGCCACCGTCGGCTCCGCCAATCTCGACACCCTCAGCATGCGCATCAATCGCGAGCTCAATCTCGCGTTCTCCGATCCCGCCGCCGTCCGCAGCCTCGAAGAGGCGGTCTTCCTCCCGGATTTCCGCAAATCCGCCCGCATTCGCCTGAGCGAAACCACCTCGCCGGCCGCCGGCCTCTCGAAAATCATCGTAAATCAGCTCTGACGAAGCGCCGGCCAGCGAATCCCGCAGCAATACGGGGCAGGGGAGTGCCGCCAGGGAACCGCGGCAAGTACGGACAAACTACCGTTGCTCCGATCAAGGCCTGGCGGGGTTCGCCTGCCGGACCTCCACGGCCCCTGACGACGCGCGCAGCCAAGCCCACCCGCCCCCGTACCGCAACCCTTTTCCGCCCCCGAAAATCCGTCCCCAAACCCCGATTGTCCTCCCTTCATCCTTCCGTGTTCTCCGTGCCTTCCGTGGTTATAAAATCTTCCCCCCACCAATCTCGGATCTAATCAGCTAGCTCTAGAAATGAGCCTCCAAAGTTCTTAAAATCAGTGAACTCTGTGAAATCTGTGGTTTAAAAGTCTTCCCCACCGATTGATCTCAGGATCTCAGTGGTTCACGAATCCCCCCCCGGTCATTTCAAGAAAACCTCCCGAGCCTTCGCCCCCTCGCCCGGCCCCACGATTCCCCGCTGTTCCAGAATGTCCACCATCCGCGCCGCCCGCGTGTAGCCCAGCCGCAGGCGCCGCTGCAGCAGTGAGGTGCTCGCCTTTTGCTCCTGCCGCACCACCTCGATGCATTTCATCACCAGTTCCTCGTCGGCTTCCGACACATCGTCGTCCTCGTCCTCGCCGGATTCGTTGATCGAGGCTTGGATGTCCGTCTCGAACTTCGGCGCGCCCTGCGCCGCGCAATGGTCGATGATCCGCTCGATTTCCGCGTCCGTCACGAACGCGCCCTGCGCCCGCTCCAGCTTCGCCGAACCCGGCGGCAGGTAGAGCATGTCGCCCTTGCCCACCAGCTTGTCCGCACCCTTCGTGTCGAGAATCACCCGGGAATCCAGCGCCGAGGAAACCTGGAAGGCGATCCGGCACGGGATGTTCGCCTTGATGATGCCCGTCACCACGTCCGCCCGCGGCGTCTGCGTGGCGATGATCAAATGAATGCCAGCCGCCCGCGCTTTCTGGGCAATCCGGGCGATGCACATTTCCACGTCCGCCGGCGCCGTCTGCATCAGGTCCGCCAGCTCGTCGATGAGCACCACGATGTAGGGGAAGCGGTCCGGAATCTTGTCCTCGAACATTTCCTCATCATCCATGTCCGCCTCCGGCCCCAGCTCGCCGGACTCCAGCACAAGGGCGATGGACTCGATGTCTGCGTCTGGCACCGTCTCCTCCGGCTCGGGTTCCGGCTCCGGCTCGACTACCTTTTCGGGCCGCGGCCGCGCGTTGAAGCTGTCGAAATTCCGGACGCCTTCCTTGGCGAAAATCCGGTAGCGCTTCTCCATTTCGTTCACCACCCACTTGAGCGCCGCGACCGTCTTCTTCGGGTCCGTCACCACCGGCACCACCAGGTGCGGCAAGCGGTTGTACATCTGCAGTTCCACCACCTTCGGGTCCACCATGATGAACCGCAGCTCGTCCGGCCCGAACTTGAACAGCATCGATGCGATGATCGAGTTGATGCACACCGATTTCCCCGAACCCGTCGCCCCCGCCACC
>JBBSUD010000041.1:0-39596 GCA_038235225.1 Verrucomicrobiales bacterium | reverse complement strand
TTGAAGACCCTTCTCTCCTCGGAGGCGACGCAGATGGTTTCAATACCACCATCAAGGGCCGCCTGATGTCCATTCTGCTACTTCAGGATGACAACCTGGCGGTGGCCTACCTGCGCGGTTTCAAATCCAAGCTCGACCGCTCGCTCATCCATGCCGACCGGTCCATCAAGGCGGACGGCTCAATGTGGCATCACGGCGGATTTTACACCGGCTACGGTGTGCCCGCACTCAATGGCGTTTCCAATATCGTCCGCAGCTTGGCCAACACGCCGTTCCGCGCTTCGGCCGATGCACACTCCCTTCTCCGGAAAGCGGTGCTGCTGATGCGGGTTTATGGAAATAAAACCCAGTTCCCGCCCACCATCAACGGCCGCCATCCGGAGGGCGACGCCGCCCTCAGCGACGCCTGCCTCTATAACATGGCCAAAGCGGGCGCGCCCGATGGCAGTCAGGCGATCGACCAAGAGGTCGCCGCCGCCTACATGCGTTTCCGAGCTAGCGGAAACAGCGGCTACAACGAATTCGCAGCCATGGGCATCACGCCGGAAGCGGCGCCATCGGGAAGTTGGAACGTGCCCTATGGCTGCTTCCAAGTGCAGCGCGGAGACGAATGGTTGGCGCTCGTCAAAGGCCACGACCAATGGAATTTTCATGCGGAGACCTATGCTTCCGAAAATCGCTTCGGCCGGAACCTGTCACATGGCAGCATTTTCCTGCTCAACGCGGGAAACCCTGTGAACAACTTGGACAGCGGCTACGACGAGAGCAACGGCTGGGACTGGCGTCACATCCCGGGAACCACCGCGGTTTATAATAACACCATCGCGGAGATGAAGGAAACCGGCTCCAGCATCCGCGGCTACACCAGCTACAAGACGATCGGCGGCCACTCGCACAAGGGAAAACACGGCGTGTTTCTCATGCGCGTCGAAGGCGGCGCGGACAATCGAGACGATATCAGCCTGCGCGCCACCAAGACGTATTTCATGTTCGAAAATCGCATCGTCTGCCTCGGGAGCGGCGTCACTTTCAACAGCACTTCCGAGCCGGTTCACACCATACTCTATCAGAAAAAGCTTTCCACCCCATCCGCTCCCACTCACGTCGGTGGCGCGCAGGTGACAAGCTTTCCCTATTCGGCCACCATGCCGGCGGGGCCGGCCACGCTCGTGGACAACATCGGAGTTGGATACTACCTGCCGGATGGTTCTTATGTGAACGTGCGTCGCCAGTTGCAGCAATCGCGCGACAATCACGATACGGTGGACACCTCTGGGAACTACGCCAGCGCATGGATCGACCACGGCAGCATGCCATCCGGCGGTACCTACGAATATGCCATGGTCATCGGTGCGGACAATGCGGCCATGCAGACCTTCTCGGCGAACAAGAGCACGCCCGGCAGCGAGCCATACACTGTCATTTCCAACACCACTTCCAAAGTCATCGTCCGGGACCGTGCAACCGGCATCACCGCCTGTGTCTTTCCACTGGCCGCCTACACCGCCTCTAACAACGGCGACATCCTGCAAGCGCTCAGCAAGCCCGGCATCGTCACGCTCGAACCGATCGGCGCCGATCTCCTGGATATTTCCGTGACCGATCCCAACATCAACGTCGATCCTAACAATGCGGATATCAGCATCGCGGGAACATTGAAGGTCACGCTCAAAGGCGCTTGGGCGACACGTTCTTCCGGCCCCAAATACCGGGTCATCAGCCGCAACGCCACCACCACCGTGATCGAAGTAAATACCCAGCACGGCGAGAGCGTGGACATACCGCTGCAAGCCGCGGAAGTCTCGCCGCCGGTGGTTCCATTCAGCGACCTGACGCCGAACACGCTGGCCCTCTGGCATTTCAATACGGACGAAGTCTATACAAACAGTTCCGGGAAGTTGGCCGTCAACGAAGCGCGCGCGGGCGGCAAAGGCGATGCACTATCCGCTCCCCACGGCGTCGAGCTTTCCGGCACTGCATCGGGCTTCACTGCTTCCGGTAGATTCAATGGCGGCCATTGTAATATCAACAGCGGTGTTTCCGACGGTGCGACCGTCCTCGGCGGCGGCGATTTGTTTCCCAGCGGAAATGATTCGAGCCTCACCGTTGAATGTTGGGTGAATTTCAATGATCTAACCGGCACGCAGATGCTCGTGGACAAACGCTTTGGCTACAATGACGTTGACGGCTACCGCTTGTATTGGTCCACCGACCGTTTCCACTGGCGCGTTGGCGATGGCAGCGTCCGCATGGCACTCGAGTCAGTCCAGAGCCTGCAACCCGGCACCTGGTACCACGTCGCCGCCACCTGGGACGCCACTGACGACACTTCCCGGATCTATCTGAATGGAGCGCAAATCGCCGCTCAGCAGTTCCCGGGAAAATCCATCGTAAATAGCAGCCAGGGTGTGCGCATCGCCCAGCGCAACGTCAGCACTTGGTCCCCCTTGCACGGCACGATCGACGAGGTCCGCATCAGCTCCGCTGCCTACGACTACGCCGCCGTTTCCCCGCAGTTTGACGGCGCATCAATCGATCTCGGCAGTATTGGCGAGGAATCGATTTCACTTCTTGAACTGACACCACATCTAAGCCGAATCGCCTCCGCTTCAACACCCGTGTATTCTCTGGTCGGCGCTCCGCCGTTTGCCAGTGTTGATCAACTCAGCGGCCGGTTGGCGCTAAGTCCCCAGCCTGGCGACAGCGGCCCGGGTTCCTTCGTCGTCCGGGTGATCGACGATCTCGGAAAGACCGCTGAAATCACGGTGAACTATCAAGTCACTACCAGCACCCTCGTCCGCTGGGCCGATGCCTATACCGGCGCGGAACCCGACACCCTCGGGCTCTGGCACTTTGACGAAAGGGAAGTTTATACCGATGGCAGCGGCCGCCCGACTGTCAACGAAGCCCGCGGCGGGACGGGCGATCTTTATGCCTCACAAACATATGGCGGCGCCGTGTTCGCGGCCGGCGGCTTCCGTGGATGGGCGCTCCATCTTCCCGGTGGACAGAGCGGCGCCGACCGCTCGCAGGTCCTGGGCGGCGCAGCGATGTTCCCAAGCGGCGGCGATCCGAGCCTGACGGTCGAATGCTGGATAAAACTCAACACCGTCAATACCGGTTACAATCAGTTCCTGATCGACAAGCAATATAGCTACACACAAACCTCGGGCTATCGTTTGCTATTGAACAACGGTTCCCCCCAGAAATTCGTATGGTATCTCGGCGACGGAGTCAGTTCGATGGCACTCAATTCAAACGCAGTCACGTTGACCGCCGGAAAGTGGTATCACGTCGCCGCCACTTGGGACGCCACCACCGACATCTCGCGGATTTACTTGGACGGTGCAAAAATCGGAGAAGCCGCATTCGCCGGAAAGAGCATCGTGAACAGCACTCACGAACTGCGCTTCGGCCAGCGCAATGTGAGCACCTATGGCACGCTCAATGGCTCCATCGACGAAGTCCGCATCAGCGACGTCGCGCGCGATTTCACCACCTATACCATACCGCACGCGGACGCCTATTCGATCTGGCTCGGCCAGCGGTTCAGCCCCGCCGAGGTGCGTGCCGGATTGGCGGATTCCGCCACCGATGCCGACGGCGACGGAATTTCCAATGGCAACGAGTATCTTCTGCTCTACGATCCGCGAAATCCCCGCAACCCGCGCGCTCCGGCTTTCCAAATCATCGAAGACGGTGGCCTGCGCTATCCCGGATTAACTTACACCCGCTCCACGGCGGCAACCGGTCCCTCGCAGTTATTGCTGAAATCCACCGACCTCGTCACTTGGACCTCCGCCGCCGCGGAAATGATCGTCGTCGGCGCGCCTACGGACAATGGCGACGGTTCGGAGACCCTGACCGCGCGCCACCAGAACCCTTTGTCCGACAGGTTCTTTTTGCGTTTGGCGGGCTCGGAATAGCAACCGGCCACATGCTGGCGTCCGTCCGGTGGTCGGAAAACACAACCGGACCTTTTAGGTGAAATGGAAGCCGGTTATGGCGCAAGTTCCTCAGGGCGGCTCCTTCCGCCCAATGAGTTTCTTAATAAACTCATTGATCCGTCCCGCCAATCAGCTCGCATCATCCCATGGACCGTCGCCATCTAACGAATTTGCCTGCGCCCCGGCGTCGTGAGAATGCGTGAGTTGGTCTCGTCCGGCAGATGACCCCGACATCGCGATATCGATCCATTTCCCCATAGCTTTATGAAACCGACCCGTTTGATCCGCCTCAGCTTGTTAGCCGCAGCGCTCGCCCCAATTGCCTTCGCCGCTCCCGCACCGGACGCCGCCGCCGGCGTGGCCAATCTTTCCCATCCGGACGGAAAGCCCCACAAGTTCGAATTCGGCGGCGAGAATGGCGAGTGCTTCCTGCTCGATGGCAAGCCGTTGCAAATCCGCTCGGGCGAGATGCACCCGCAGCGCATCCCGCGGGAATATTGGACCCAGCGCGTCCGCATGGCCAAAGCGATGGGGCTGAATACGATCGCATTCTATATCTTCTGGAATGACATCGAACAGGCGGACGGCAGTTTCGATTTCACCAGCGGAAATCGCGACATCCCCGGATTTCTCCGCATCTGCCGCGAGGAAGGCATGTGGGTCATGCTCCGGCCCGGACCCTATGTCTGCGGGGAATGGGACTTTGGCGGACTGCCCGCCTCGCTCCTGAAATACCCGGATCTGAAAATCCGGACCCTGACCGACAAGCGGTTCATGACCGCGCAAACCAAGTATCTGAGAGCGGTCGCGACGATGGCCAAGCCATGGCTCGCGGCCGATGGCGGGCCGATCCTGATGACCCAGCTCGAGAATGAATATGGCAGCTATCAGCGCCAGGAGCACGACTACATGGTATGGCTGAAAGATTTCTGGACCAAGGAGGGATTCGGTCCTTTCTATACTTCGGACGGAGCTGGCGAGGGATACCTTAAAAATGTGGTGATGCCCGGCGTCGCTGTTGGCCTCGACCCCGGCGAGAACGAATCCCACTGGGACGTCGCGCGGAAAATGAATCCCGGTGTGCCGGTGCTTTCCTCCGAGACGTATCCCGGTTGGCTGCGTCATTGGGGCGAGGGCAATTGGGCGCCCACGGACAAGAAAGGCACCGTGGAATGGTATATGGAAAACGGGAAATCCTTCAATCTCTTCGTCCTCCACGGCGGCACGAATTTCGGCTTCGCCGCCGGTGCTAACAGCGGCGGCAAGGGCGGCTACGAACCGGACCTCACGAGTTATGACTACGGCTCGCCGATCAATGAGCAGGGACACCCGACTAAGGAATTCGCCGCCCTGCGCGGCGTGATCACGTCCCACCTGCCGGATGCGGCGAAGATCCCCGAACCCGCGGCCGGACCGCCCGCCATGACAGTGGACGATTTCACCCCGACCCGCGTCGCCGGGCTTTGGGACTTGCTGCCATTCGCCAAGCCGATCAAGCCCGATATGATGTGGTTCGAGGCGTGGGGCCAGAATCAGGGACTCGCGCTTTACCGGACGAAACTCCCCGCCGGACCGGCGGCGGATTTCACTTTCGAAAATCTACATGATTTCGGCCAGATCTATCTGGATGGAAAGCGGATCGCAACCTATGACCGCCGCGAGGGTGCGCCTAAGAAAATCGCGATTCCCGCCCGCGACAAGCCGGCCGTGCTGGAGTTCCTCGTCGAGGGCATGGGCCACATCAATTTCAGCATCGCCATGGAATCCGACCGCAAGGGACTCTTCGGCGCGTTAAAACTTGGTGATGCATCCCTCGACCGCTGGGAGGTCGCACCGCTGCCGCTTCACGCGAAAGACGTGGCTGGTGTTGCGAAGTCCGCCAGCCCGTCCACCCGTCCCGGTTCGCTTTTCCGTGGAACCTTCACCCTCGCGGACAAGCCGGCGGACACGTTTCTTGATCTATCGAAATACACGAAAGGCATGGTTTGGGTAAATGGCAAAAACCTCGGGCGCTATTGGAACATCGGCCCCCAGCTCCGCCTCTATTGTCCCGCGGGCTGGCTCAAGCAGGGCGAGAACGTGGTGGAAATCATGGACCAGGAACTCACCGAAGCGCGGCCGATCCGTGGTTGTGTCGAACGAAATCAAGACATGAAAAACGCCGCCACCCGTAATGCGAACAACGAGTGGTGACGCGCCGCATCCCGCGAACCGGGCACGGTGACTCACTGGTGGGGAAATCCTACCGGAGGATTTGCTTATGAATGCAACCGGTCATGGAGCAAAGTCCTGAGGCGTGGCCTTTCCGTTGGATGATTTCCGAAGGAAGCTCTATTTTTGCCCCGCCAACCCAGCCATCTCATCCCATGATCCGTCGCTATCTTTCGATCATTCTCCCACTCTATCTGGCAATTGCCGGAGTGCTATCAGCCGCACCTGCGACCTTGGTCCAGTCGGTCACCTACAACAGCGTAACCGTCTCGTTGCGGCTGACGCGCGAAAACCTTCGCGGAACCAACTTCGAGCTGTGGGCGCAGAACTCAACTGGAGCTTATGATGTCATCACGCCGGTGGACGAGCGGTCTTACATCGGCACGGTGGATGGATACCCCGGCGCGGTGTCCTACGGCATCCTGCAGGATAACGGCGTGTTCAAGGGCGGCGTGATTTTCGACCGCGGCGGCACTTGGTATGTCCTCGGCAATACCGTCACTTCCGCCGACTGGCTCACCCAGCCGTATGCCTACGGCTTCACTTGGGAAACCGTGGGTGCCGGCCAAGGTGGCTCGTCGGTTTATGGGTTCGATGTCGGCATCGATGCGCGCTTTGAGTATTTCAACGAACGCGGCGGCGGCAGTCTCGCCAAGACCTTGGAGATGATTGAATATTCCGTCACCCAAAACCGCGCCTTGTATCTGCATGACGCATTACTGCGGCCGTTCCTAGCGCGCGTGATCATCCGCGCCAATGCAGCGATGGATCCGGCCAAAGGCTTGACCCAGGGAACCTATCTCGACGCCGTGAGGAACGAATGGAATAACAATCAAACCAGCGCGAATCGCGATGTGGTTGCCGGCATTTCCACTTCCCACGTCTGGGCCGGCCTCGCCTGGGTGGGCGTGATCGCCACCAACAGCGCCTATTCGGTCAATGACAGCCAGGGCGATGGCAATTTCAACAAGGTATGGCAACACGAGCTCGGTCATAACTGGGGACTCAGCCATTATGACGGCGGCGCGCCGGAAAAAGGCACCATCAACAGTGACAACCACTATGCCCGCATGAGCGGACCCGAGTTGAGAAAAGTCCTTAATCAGCGCAATGCCAAACTAGGTTCGTTAGACAATCTCGGCCCGTTGACCACGGTCAACATCCCACCGTATGCATCCTACGATCCCGCGAGCTTCTCGCAGGGCGTCGATAGCCAGATCACCATCAATGTGAAGGCAAACGACCACGACGCGAACGGCCATGCGCTGGTTCTGATTTCCGTCGATTCGACGACGGTGCAGGGCGGCACGGCGAGCGTTCAGGGACAACAAGTGGTTTACAAGCCGCGCTGGGACTTCATCGGTGTGGATTCATTCACTTACCTGATACAGGATTCCAGCGGCCAGACGGCCACCGGCGCGGTGGCGGTGGACGTGCAGTCCGGCGACCGGCTGCGCCTTTCCCTGCCGGTGGATGAGATCACTGGCACGACGGCATATGACAAATCCGTGTTTGTTAGGAACGGCACCCTCACCGGAACCGATTTCCCGACGGCCACCACGGCGGGCAAATTTGGCAACGCGGTGAACCTCGACGGCGTGGACGACCACATCTCTGCGAGTGGTATCAAGCTCAATTCAAACACCGTGACACTCACGGCATGGATCAAGCCCGGAGCCGTCCAGAACCAATGGTCCGGCATCATCTTCGACCGATCTTCGACGACCTCCGGCCTGCACCTCGGCACCGCCGGTGAATTGCGTTACACTTGGAACAACACGCAATTCAACTGGAACTCTGGACTGGTCCCCGCTGCCAATGTTTGGACCTTCGTCGCCCTCGTCGTCGAACCCGGCAAGGCAACGATTTACATGAACAATGGCAGCGGATTCCAGACCGCGGTCAACAACGTGGCACATGCCGCCGCGAATTTCGGCACGGTCAACATCGGCTGGGACCCGGAGAAACCGGCACGCCATTTCACCGGCGCGATCGACGAGGCCCGGATGTACAACGCGGCGTTGACTTCAACCGAGCTGCAAAGCCTGGTCGCAGGCGGTGGGGCCGAGTCGCCCTCCCCCTACAACGGTGCCACAAACGTGGGACCGGTCGATCTGTCGTGGGCCTCCTCCGCCGTGGCGGTGCAATACCGCGTCTATCTCGGCACCAACGCGGCCGCCGTTCAGAACGCCACCACCGCTTCACCGGAATATCTAGGCACGGTCACGACGCCCAGGTTTTTGAATCCCCCCACGACCGTCCTCGCCACCAATTACTGGCGGGTGGATGTCGAAACGGCAACTGGTATCATCATCGGCCCGGTCTGGTCATTCACCCGCAACGGAGTCAGCAAGGTGACCATCGGCAATTTCAGCTTCGAGGACGGCCCGATCCAAGCCGGCACGCCACCCGCGTGGACGCTCACCGCCGGCAGCGCGGCGAATCTGGGAACGGCCACCGGTGGTTCGGACGGACCGCAAAAACTCTACATCGGCCCCGGCCTGACAATCCGCCAGGATCTGTCCCACACCCTGATGACGGGCGCGACCCTCACCCTCAAGTATGACAGCACGCGCAACTATCAGCGCAACATCCAGCTCCTCGCCAAAAACGGCGGCACCTACACCCTGATGGCGGAAACCACCGCCCCGGTCGGAGTCACCGCATGGTCCACCATCACGCTGAACCACACGGTGGCGGCGACCTACGCTGGCCAGCAACTCGCCATCCGCATCATCAGCGGAAACTGGAATGAGTTCGACAACTTCCGGCTGACGGTCGCCGCCCCGCCAAGCGGCTCGCCTAACAACCCGCCGACCTGGAATTCCAATCCGGTCGTTGAAGCCGATGCCGCCGAAAATGCCGCCTATTCGGCCACACTGGCCAGCGATGCCACGGATCTGGATGGCGATTTGCTGACGTTCAGCAAGGTCAGCGGTCCCGCATGGCTGACCGTCGCCAGCGACGGAACGCTCATCGGGGTCCCCGCCACCGCCAACATTGGCTCGAATTCCTTCATCGTCCGCGTCACCGATCCCGCGGGCGGCCAGGCTGATGCGAACCTGACCATCGTGGTGAGGCAGTCGCAATTCCTCTATGACATCAATGCCGCGACCGCCGGTTCCGGTGCGGCAGGCGGCGGAACTTGGGGCGGCACCGCACAATGGACCTCCCATTCTAACGGCACCACCGCCACCTTTGGCTGGGTGGACGGAGCGACCCCGGTGTTTGCCGCAGGCACGGATGCCCTGGGCGACTACACCGTCACCAACACCGCCCCACGCCCGATTAGCGGTTTCATCTCCCGCAGCGGCAGACCGCTGGTCACCGGCGGTTCACTTCAACCGAGCGCCCCGGCCACCCCGTTCAACGTCGAGGCCACCGCCCTCGGCGCGCGCATCGACAGCTCGCTCACCGGCACCGGTGGAATCGCGAAATCCGGCCCCGGCCCCTTGGTGCTCGGTGGAAATAATTTGTTCACCGGCAATATTTCCATCACCGCGGGCGTGCTCGAACTCGCATCCGGGGCAAGACTCTACAACGGTGGATTCAACAACTCCGCAGTTCTAACCGTGTCCACCGGCGGCACCTGGCGTCTGCCAGACTATTCCTATGGCGGCGTCGGCCAGCTCGCCGACTACCGGCAGCGACGCGTCATCGACGGCGGCACCATCGAAGTCACCGGTAACTCCCATTCCTCCGGCCAGGATTTCACCGTCAACGCCACCGACGGCACCCTCCGCTACACGCCCGTCGGACAAACCCTGACGCTCTCCGGAAACACCAGCAGCAACATCAGCACCGCAGGTGTTCTCACCTTCGACACCATCGGAAATATTGGTGTCACCGGCACCTCCGCCAACATCGAAGGCGGCGGCTCCGTCGTCAAAACCGGAACCGGCAACCTCACCCTCGGCAACGGCGGCAACAGCTTCAGCGGCAACCTAACCGCAACTAACGGCAAGCTGCTCGCAACCGCCGCCAGCGTCGCACCCAATACGGCTCTCGGTGCCAGGGTCGGCACCCGCACCGTCGCAATCAATGCTCCGGGATCGATGGATTGGACGATCAACAACGTCATCGGTGTCGGCGGCGGTTTGACCGCGGCAAAACTTCCGACCATCGCCCTGAACGGCAGCAACTTAAAGACCACCCGCTTCAACGTGCTCGGCAACGCCACGCTCAATGGCGGATCCCTAGTGAACTCCAATGCCACCGATCCCGTCAATTACGACGGATTCCAGTTCATCGGCATCGTTACCGCCACCGGCACCACGCCGTCGGCCATCATCACCACCACCGCCAAGGGCAACCACCTGCTAGGCGGCGGCACCACCGAGTTCTCCGTCACCGATGCCAGCGGCCTGCTCACCGTTTCCACCGTCCTGCGCAACGGCTCCACCGACTACCCCGGCATCGGGTCGCTGCGGAAATCCGGCCCCGGCACGCTCGTCCTAGCAGCTACCAACGTTTACACCGGCACGACCACGGTCGATGCCGGCACGCTCGCGCTCGGCGGCACCCTCACCAGCGCCACCACCGTTTCCAACACCGGGAAACTCAGTGGCACCGGCACCATCACCGCTTCGGTCACCGTGCAATCCGGCGGCACCCTCGCCCCGGACACCGGAACCGCTCTAAACACCGGCGCGCTCACCCTCGCCAGCGGTTCGACCCTTCTAGCAAATGGCAGAACCTCCGTCACCGGCAACGTCACCCTGAACGGTGCGCATGTCACCACCACCGTCACCGGCCCGCGCATCCTGATCAGCTTCACAGGCACCCGCACCGGCGAATTCACCTCCACCGTTCCCGCCGGTTGGCAAATCGAACTGGACGACGTCGCCAAGGAAATCCGTCTGATCGCCGTGCCTGCGGGCTACAACAGTTGGATCGCAGGTTACCCCACCAACGGCAAATCCGGCTTGAACGACGATGCCGACACCGACGGCGTTTCCAACGGCCTCGAATTCTACCTCGGCGGCGACCCGATGGTTAGCGGCGACACGGCGCTCCCGATCCTGGCACCCGCAGCCGGCGGTGGCTTTACCTATACCTTCACCCGCGCCGCCCGCGCCCGTGACAATTGCATCGTCACCGCAAAGTTGAGCGACGATATGCTCACCTGGCCGCCAGCGCGCGACATCGTCATCGGTGCATTATCCGGCCCTGGCATAACCATCACCGACCAAGGCGACCACGACGCAATTTCCATTCTGGTCCCCGGCGTCGCTCCACGGGCCTTCGTCCGGCTAGAGGTGAGTGCTCCGTCATCGCCCTAACATGATGGTCCGCAAATCCGTAACCACGGGCCGTGTCCGTCGGTCCGCGTTCTGGCATGCCACACTTATGGGTGCCATAGGATGCATTCTAGCGATCACCCTGGCGCCCGCCTCGGTCGAATCGCTCCCGGCAAACGCATCCACCCCCTACATTGCGGTGATTCATTTCGACCGCATGGATTACGTCGTGGAAAACCGGTATGTTCGTTCCCAAGGCATCATCATTTCGACCTCCCACGCCCAAGGCTCGCATTATGAAAGCTACGTCGGCGCGGTGGCAAACGCCCTCGATTTCGTGAACCTGCAATTCTACTTCGCGCAGACCAACGCAATGGACCTTCCGACGTTCAAGAGCCGGCTGGCGGCCTATGTCAACAAGGGCTTGAAAGCATCCCAGCTCCGCATCGGTCTGCCCTCCTATGGCATGTTTTCTAACGGCACAAACACCGCCGACAAATGGCGGAGCTGGAAACAGATGCACGACGCCAGAGTCAATCTGACAAGCTCCAACCAGTGGACGGATCCCTCGAACGGCCGCATCTACCATTTCAGCGTTTTGAACTTGATCGATTCGAAAGTCCGCTACGCCATGGCCGATGGTTTCGGCGGCGTCTTCACTTGGGAACTGACGCAGGACACCAACTACAATCACGCGCTTTCCATCAATCGCCGGATCGACAACCTGGCGGCTGAAACACCACAGCTCGAACTCGACAACCCGAGCTCGGGAGGCGGCCGCGTGGTAACAGGTAGCTCCGCCACCCAGTTTCTAACGGGCGCGAGCACCTACACCGGCGGGACACGGGTCGCCGCGGATTCATTTTCCTGACCGGGTCGCTCCTCGTCATCACCCGGAGGGAGTTTCGGCAATGGCATCTCCATGAAAACTCACTCACAAGATTTTAGTTAGACCCAAGGAAATATCTGCACGATGGCACATCAGCCTATCAAACAGTCCAATGGGATACAATGTCAACGATCCGCCCATGCAAAGCCTCATCCGAGCGGCCAGCGAGCAGTATGGCTACAACAAATATACTCGGAATAGGACGGATGGAAATTGAGCTTGACCGTGCACAGAATGCGAACCATGAACGATCCGCTGATCCGGCGAAAGGCGAGCGGCAATGGCCTTTTCACGTGATGAAGAACCACCGGACATCCATTTTGCAGATTCTCGTTTCCCATGTCCTGTGCGCTTTTTTGACCATGGCTCACGCCGCCGGTCTGTCGCCTCGGGAAGAGCCAGGCAGCAAGGCTGCGCATGCATTGGAAATCATCCATGCCTGGCGCGTTGAGAACCCGGCAAAGGATCATTCCCGTCGGATTCTTCACATCATCTACTGGACGCCATCCGACCGAAAACCCGCGCCGGAATACCGCCAACGCCTGACCCGCACGATGACCCACATCCAGGCGTTCTACGCCCGGGAAATGAAACGTTTGGGGTTCGGTCCGCAAACGATCAACTTGGATTTCGGCGACGACCAACTTCTCCGTATTCACTTGGTCCGCGCTCCGAATCGCCATGCGAATTACAAGGCGTCGGATGGCGAGATAATCCGTGAAGAATGCAAGCTCGCGCTTCGGCAAGACGGAATCGATATCGATCGCGAAACCATCCTGATTTTCTGCAACATGTCGAACTGGGATCCCGCCAAGCGCATCATCACCCAGAACAGTCCATACACCGCCGGAGGCAGCCAGCTCAAGGGCTGCGCCTGGCAGGTTGACAGCCCAATTCTCGATCCAGATCTGCTGGGCGAGAAGGGGTTCATGGTTCGCGACGGACAATATGGCAATATCTCGCTCGGCCGTTATAACTCGATCTTCATCGGCGGCGTTGCTCATGAAATGGGTCACGCCCTCGGCCTCCCGCACAATTGCGAGCGCAAGGACGAACATGAAATCTTTGGCGCAGCCTTGATGGGAAAGGGCGGCCATTCCTACGGCGAAGAATCGCGAGGTGAAGGCAAGGGCGCTTTCCTAACTCTCGCCACCGGTCTCCGGCTCACAACTCACCCGCTATTTTCCGGCACCAACCAGTCCAGAGAAGCCCGGGGCAATACGACGATAACCGACATCAGGATCGAAACCGGAGTTCCGTCCGCCACTGCCATGACGGTAACCGGAAAAGTGCAACTCGCTCCCGGAGCACCTCCGGTCTATGCCGTGCTGGCTTACTGCGATCCCGACGGCGGAGGCGACTATGACGCCACCACGGCGACCGCCATCCCGGACGCGGGCGGCACTTTCACCCTCTGCTGTGACGAGATTCAGTTAGGAAAAACGGCTTCATTGCGTCTCATCGCTCTGTATGCAAATGGCGACGCCACCTCGCATACCGGTGCCACCTCGCCCTACAGCTTTTCCTACAGCGTCGGGAAAGACGGCAAGCCGCGGCTGAAGTAAACCATGCCTTTGGTTCAAGGCATCTTTCTCAACGACACCAGAGTAACTCCGTGGGACTCCACCTCGGTTGAAAATCCGGACCGCTCTTCACCCAGTTCCTTCTGCCGCCAGAGGTCGCGCACCTGCCATAATCCGGCGGGAAGCCCGAGCTGATCCCAAGTCACCTCAATCCGGCGCTTCCCGCCTTCGAGATTGAAAACGCCCAAAGCATAACTCCCGTCCTCAAGTTCCTTCAGCCATATCTCCTTGTTGCCGCCCACCGGCGCGGCGGATTTCCCGAGAGCATCCTGATTTACGGCGATCACCTCGTCATTGGTCAGCAGGTTCAGCGTGAACGCGTCCATGCTCTCGACATCACAACTGATCAACAGCGGTGCGGACAGCAAGGACCATAGGGAAACATGGGAATATTGTTCGTCCGGAGTCAGCCTGGAAGGCTTCAACGTGCGCACATAGTTGTTAGGCACACCGGCCATCCCCACTTGCAACATGTCGGGATCATTCCAGTGCCCCGGACCAGCGAAGGGAATCCATTGGGTTTTATCGAAACCATTGCGCAAGATGGACGCCCAGTCGTCATGAATGTCTCCTCCGGTCCGCCACAGATTCGCCATCTTGGAAATCCCGACCGCATTACCAAACGGAGTATCGTTGGAAAGACTCAGGATCATATCCCTGCCGCTCCTTCGCAGACCTTCCTCCAGGCGTCTCGAAGTGGGAACATCATTGGGCTTCCAATCATATTTCACGAAATCGATCCCCCAGTCGCTCCACTGCTTGGCATCCTCATCGCACAACCAATACTCTCCCACCCGGTCCAAATTCAGATTGTGAAAGTTCGGGTAACGTCCGTACACCTGCGCCGGTTGCGACCTGTCCTCAGGGGCGACGTGAAGTTCCGGCGAGCGGCCGTTGGCACTCATCGACGATCCGCCGACAAATCCGGCATAACTCCCGATCCACGGAGTCGAATAAATACCGACTTTCAGACCTTCGCGATGCACCGCCTCACAAAGCCCCTTAATGTCCTCGAAGCGCGCGTTTCCCTGAATCGCATTCAACGGCCCGCCGCGCTCGCCCTGCCAGCAATCGTCGATGTTCACATAGGTCCAGCCGTGGTCGGCGAGCCCTTGGGAAACCAGTGCTTGGGCAGCGTTTCTCACCTTTTCCGCAGAGATCGATTCCGACCAACAATACCAACTGTTCCATCCCATCGGTGGAGTCAGTGCGAGGGTGTCGCCAGAAACAATTCTCAGTTCCCGTTCATCCTCGCCATCCTGATTGTGGGCATGAACGGTCACCTTGTAAGTGCCTTCGGCAGGAACCGTTCCGCGTAGGATACCCGTCTCACGATCGAGAACGATTCCCTCCGGCAGCCCTTTCGCACGGAACTCGATAGGTCGCGTCCCGGTGGTGGGAATCCGAAACAAGAACGGCTTGCCGGGAGTTCCCCCGACCACTGTGGCACCATTGATCCGGGGTGCTGGACCCGGCGTCGGAGTTAGTATGAACGACGACCTGTCTTCGGTCCACGCCCTGGCCTCCGGAGCGTCCGCCATGCAGGTGAATCGCGCATCCATCCAGTTCGCGTGATCGAAGGCATTTCCATCCGGCCCATCTTCCACCACCAAGCGCATTTCATGAATTCCCTGCAGGGAAACCTTCACCTGCTTTGCCTTGTCGCCCGCCCTCATCAGGCCGCTTTCCCACAGGACAACGTTATCACCAATAACCTTGAACAAACATCCAGCCTTCTTGCCGTGCCATTCCTGACCCAACACATCATCCGATATACCGCCCATCGCGGTGAAATCCAGAGTGCCCGATGGAATCTCATACACTGCTCCGGATTCGGCATGAGTGCCGATGCCGCGCGAATACTTCACCCCCGCCACCACCAGGTCTCCTTCGGTGACGGACCGGTTCACCTGCGGCGTCCCCACCTCTTGTTTGAAATGCGCGACTCCGAGATCATCGAGCCACACGCGGGACCACCCGGATTTATCCGCACTCACCTTATCGAAATCTCCCGACCCCGCCAGAGGACCCACGGCAGAATCCATCAACTGACCGCCCTCGTGATGCCCCGGTGCCGGATGAGATGGCTGGGCTCGATGCCCGGCCGTCTGATTCGCCGATACCGCGGATGCGGATTTATAGAACCCGCGATCGTCCGGCTTGGCTTTCCAGTGACCTATTAGAAATCCGAGCAAGGCACAGGCCGCCGCGGCAAGCGGCCAGGCAAACCGGCTCCGACTCCATCCGCCCTGCCGATGGTCAGCGCGGGAATGAGCGGCCGGACTCTCCAGCAAAATCGGAGCATTGCCGCGAAAATGATCGTGGAGGGCGCACTCCAATTTCGTCAGTTCCAGAAACCTCGTCCGCGCCTGCGAATCGTCCTGCAGCACCCGATTCAGCAAGACCAGCTCCGCGTCGGAAATACCGCCGTGGAGATACAGCTCGCTTAGTTTTTCAATGTCCTTCTCCGGTATCATGAAGTGGTGTCCAAAGTTTGATCCAGCCGGAGTCTCACACATTCCCTGACCTTGATTCTGGTGCGATAGAGCAATTGTTTGAGGGACGATTCACTCATGCCCTCCCGTTCCGCCAGGTCCGCCATGCTGAATCCATCCTTGTAATGGAGCTTCAGCGTTCGGGACAGGCGCTCGCCCAGTTGAGTGATGCAGGCGGCAAGAGCATCGCTGTAAGCATGCCAGCTTCCCGGGTCCTGCCTGGCAATCACCATTTCGTCCGCCAACGCCCGCACCGCCTCCGCATCCAGATAGATCACCCGTCCCGTCGCGTGACGCTTCCTAAAATCGAGGATCGTGTAGCGGGCGATGGTGAAGGCCCAAGCCCGGAAATTACTCCCCGTCCGGTATTGATCTTTGCTCTTCCAAATCTTCAGACACACCTCCTGCAGGACATCTTCGGAATCGCTCCGGTTCGGAATCGACGAGTAAATGTAGTGGTTCAGATCAGCCCGCGCTTCCAGCAGCCCGGCCAAGACCTCTTCCTCCAAGCCGCGTGGCGGGTCGGGATGTTCCTCTGGTTTGTGCATGAGACCTCGTGATTACCGGTGCCGCCTCAGGGCAGATAGGCCGGGAGCCGCGAAAAGTAACGCCAGATACACGGATTTTCCCAACAAATGGATTTTCCGCCGCCTCTTTCGGGTGGCCTGCCGCGAGACTGGACGAAAAAATTTCTAATCGCCGTTACCTCGGGCAGCCGCTGTCCTATCTGGCTAGAACGCGGGAAGGACCCGAATCGGCTGGCGCGGTTAACAGAGATCGGGTTTTGGCCCTGACCTTCCCTGCCAAAGCAGCCCGGTAATCTCTCCCGACAAACAGACTCCACCTAAACAAACATAAAAATCGATGAAACTAAATTATCTCACCGCAGCCGCGGCCATCGGCATGTTGGCCCCCCTGCAATCCCAGGCAATGACCATCCTCTCGGATTCGTTTCCGACAGCCAGCTCCGGGATGGTGACCGGCTGGACCGAAACCGGCGACAATCTTTTCGGCGGCATCGGAGTGGAAGCCAACGCGAACCATCCCGGCGGCGTCGGCAGCGGCAACTGGGCCTATTTCCAGACCAATAACACCAGCTCGGCCGGAATGTTCCAATCGACGGGTGTCGGCGGAACCATCGGCGACATGATCGCAGTGAATTTCGATTTGGGCGGAAATGCCGGGGGAAATCTCTACACCGGACAGTTCACCGTTTCGCTCTGGGATGGCAGCCCGACCGGTGGCGGCAATCAATTGAACTCACTCGTCGCGCCCGATCCGGCGAGCGGTACTAGCAGCCCGATCACACTCAGCACGACTCTTACGTCAAATACCACCGGCAACCTGTTCGTCCAGTTCAACGCGAGCAACACGTCAGCCGGAAACGGCGGCAACGGCGCTTTCAACCAGGCGATCATCGACAACGTCTTGGTAACACAGGTGCCCGAACCATCAGCAGCGCTGCTCGGTGCCTTCGGTGCGCTCGCACTGCTGCGCCGCCGCCGCGCTTGATGGGTTGAGAACAGATCATTGGTTTTAAATCCGTCCTGAATCCAAGCCGGCCATTCCTCTCGGGGTGGCCGGTTTTCCATTTCCGGATATCAACGAAACCATCATCATGGCGCAGCCGCACGCGATGGTTGCAAACGACGGTGACAATTTTGGCGGACGCGATGCCAATGACGAATTGCGGACGAATCACGATGAAGTTGATCTCACCCTGATGCTCAAGATCCGAGGTTACCATTTCATCAAGCTGGACTGTTGGTGGGGCTGGGTGAAGACCCGCCACACCGGCGCGCGCCGTCGCTCCCGCGAAAACCAGGATTTTCGGCGGCCTTTCAGACCACGAACCGGAAAACCGCGTCACCAACTCCCTCACCGGTCGGTTAAACCCACCACCAGATCCGTTTGGCCCGCCCGGCGGAATGGGGCATGATCCCATGACGGCCAGCCACGCCGACTTGTGATAAAACCCCAATCACGACACCCATCCTTCCCATGATAAATCGAACCGTCCCCATCATTGCCGCGCTGGCGGCACTCACCATTTCGCTTCCACTTTTTGCTGAGATCCCCGCGTTCGTACCTCTTCCGGCCAAGATCCAGGAAGGTTCCGGCCGCTTCAAGCTCAACGCCGCCACCACCGTTGTCGCGCCCGCAGCGCTGACAAATGAAGCGACCCTCCTCGCCGGGCGGCTGCGCACGGTGGCGGAGATCCCCGCGGCCATCTCCGCCAGCGGAACCGGCATCGTCCTAGCGCTGGATTCCAAGCTCCCGCCCGAAGGTTATGAATTGGAGATCTCCGAGAAGGGCGTGAGCATTCGCGGTGGCACCAACGCCGGGGTTTTCTATGGCATCCAGACATTCCTCCAAGCTCTGCCACCGCAAGTTTATAGCATGCTTCCCGCTCCGGACGCCGATTGGTCCTCGGCCTCGTTGAAAATCAAGGATGCGCCAGCTACCGCCTGGCGCGGCCTGCATCTCGATAGCGCGCGCCATTTTCAGCCGAAGGAATTCGTCATGAAGTATATCGATGCCATGGCGGCACAAAAGATGAACCGCCTGCATTGGCATCTGGTGGACAGCGAGGGCTGGCGCATGGAAAGCAAGAAATACCCGAAACTCACCGAAGTCGCGAAAGGCACGCCCGCACGCTATCCCATCGAAATCCCGACCAACCCGACGATCGCACCGAAGTTCCAGTATGGCTATTTCCACGGACCGGATTTCTACACTCAGGACGAAATCCGCGAGGTGGTGGAATATGCGGCCCGCCGTCATGTCACCATTATCCCGGAGATTGAGTTTCCCGCCCACGCGATGATCGTCCTAACGGCCTACCCGGAGATTTCCACCACCGACAAGGCACCTGTGGCACGATCCAACATTTCGCCGGATCTGATAGGAGTAAAACCGGAATCCATCGCCTTCCTCAAGAACCTGCTCGACGAAACGATGGATTTGTTCCCCGGCAAATGGATCCACTTCGGTGGCGACGAGGCACCGAAAGGACAATGGCAGAACGATGCCTATACCCAGAAGCGCATCGACGAACTCGGCTTGCGCGTGAAAGACCCGAAGAACCCGCATGCGTCGGAAGACGCGCTGCAGGCATGGCTTTTCAATGAACTCGCCGCTCACATCGCGAAGCAGGGCCGCACCGCCATCGGCTGGGAGGAAATCATGCATGGGGATAACATCAACCATCTCGCCAAGGGATCGGTGGTCATGCCATGGCTCAGCACCGCCAACGCCGTGAAATCCGCCAACGCCGGCTTCGACGTGGTGCATACCGCCTCTCAGTTATTCTATCTGGATTCCCGCCAACCGGACGACCCGCGCGAACCGGTCGCGCTCATCCAGCGGGTGTCGTCATCCGAGGAACTGCAACGCTTCAACCTGTTTCCCGAAGGACTGACCGACGAGGGAAAAAAACATATCTTGGGAGCACAGGGTCAGCTCTGGACCGAGCTCATGCCACGCACCGACGATGTCGAATACCAAGCCTATCCACGTGCCTGCGCCATCGCCGAGTTGACGTGGACACCGCAGGAACTGCGGGGAAACACCGCGGATTTCATGGCCCGTCTCGCTGCCCACGGCGATCGCCTAACCGCGCTCGGCCTGAACCACCGCCACCTGCCACCACAAGCCGGGTTGAGCTGGTCACCCGCGTTCCTCGCCACCGGCGCCGCGTGGATCGTCCCTGTTCCCGCCGCTCTCTCGACCGCCGCGGGCCTGCAAGTCCGTTTCGATTACAAATCCGGCAGCAGCGGCCTCGACATCACTGCCGTCGAACTACTCGCCGATGGCAAACCCGTCGCCGAGGACCGCCACACCGGATTTACCGGCACTAATCCGAAGGATGCCACCTATCAAATATCGTTTCCGCCAGACTCGAAAGGCAAACTGTCGCTGCGCATTTCCGCCAAAGGTGCGGGCGGCAATGACAGTAACGGGAAAATCAACATGCTAGCCAGGTAGCGGACGGAGCCCCGGATTCAGCCGACATGGCCTCCATCACCCGCGGCGTCAACGTCCGAGACCTAACCGCCGCGCACGCCTGATCCACCGAATCCAACGTCTTGTCCGGCAACCTGAAATCCGGCAAATACCTCGCCGACCACTCCACTGCCGCCCGCAGCGCATCGTCCATTTCAATCGTCTTGTAGCGGCGCGTGTATGACCGTCGCACTTTACTCTTTTCCGTACCGTCCAAGCGCCGCTCCGCCACAGGAAAACCAGCGACACTCACAGAGTGACGCTACAAGTCGCCGCGCCGATCAATCGGATCGCGCCACGGGCCAGCGCGGGTTTCAGGATGTTCGCCGCATCCATGCTGCCACCCGCCTGCCCGGCACCCAGCAACAGGTGGATCTCGTCGATGAATAGCATCTGCCTCGGCTCGGTGGACGCCTCATGAATCACCGCCTCCATCCGCTCCTCGAATTCTCCCCGATACTTCGTACCAGCCACCAGCGAGGGCATGCCAATCTCGATGACCCGCGTCTTGCCAAGCTCTTCCGGCAGGCTCCCGTCCGCCATGAGCTGTGCGAATCCCTCGACAACCCCGGTCTTCCCGACTCCCGGCTCGCCGATCAAAATCAGTTTGTTCCTCCGGCTTTGCAGCAGAATCCGGGTGATCGCTACGAGCTCCGCCCGCCGACCGATCGATGGCGGCAAAGCCCCCGCCGACGCCAGAGCCGCAAAATCCCGCCCGAATCGCTCCAGCGCGGATTGCTTCTTCGGCTTTTCATCCTCCTCCGCGATGCCCCGTGCATCCCTCTTCCTCTTCTCTTGCGTCTTATGTCTTGCCGTCTTCCGTCTCAATTCTTGCAACACCGCAAACGAATCATGCCCCAGCTTCGTCACCGCCACCGAAACCACAGTATCTCCACTCTCGATCAAAGCCACCAACAGATGCGCGGGCCGCAGCCTCCCGCAATCCGCCGATGCGAGTGCAGCCCCTTGTTTGAAAAATTTCCGAAGCGCCGGACTCCGGTGCAAGGGACGCTCCGCCGCCTCAGGCTGTGAGCCAACTTAGAATGCTGGTGACAGATCCGGCTGTCCGGGCTATCATCGCACCATGCGCATCGAAATGGACATCCCCGAAACCGCGTTCAGCGCGTTGCGTCTGTCGCCACCTCAATTCGCCCGTGAACTGCGGCTTGCCGCAGCCTTGAAGTGGTATGAAGCGGGTATGATCTCCCAATCCAAGGCAGCAGCTCTTGCAGGTGTCTCGCGCGAGGAGTTTCTCTTAGGTGGAGGTAGATTCCACGTCTCCGCAGTGCAGGTGACTTACGAAGAACTCGCCGAGGAACTTTCACGTGACTGAGAACTGGATCTTTGACGCATCACCGCTGATTCTTCTGGGAAAATCCGGCCAGCTTGGCTGGTTGCGTCAAATGGGTCGCGTCATGGTGCCTGAATCCGTGGCCTGCGAAGTGGCTGCCGGTTCGCCCACCGACCCCGCACGCCTATGGCTCGCAACCGCAGAAGGTGCGGCATACATTGTCAGGGACACAGCCCTGACGAGTGACTTGATCGCATGGAATCTGGGGGCAGGCGAGACTGCCGTGATCGCCATGGCCCGGGCCAATCCCAGCCATGAAGCGGTGTTGGATGACGCTGCGGCCCGTCGCTGCGCAATGGTCTTCGGCATTCCGATGCGTGGATCCCTCAGCTTTGTGGCGCTCGCAAAAAAGCGCGGACTCGTACCCGCTTGCCGACCTATTTTTAAGCAGATGATGGCCGCCGGTCTTTACGTCTCGCCCGCACTGGTGGAACAAGTTGCGCACGCTGCCGGTGAATGACGCGGCTGTATTTCAAAACAACACATCGCCGCCAGCTCCTGTCCATCCCTCTTCCTTTTCTCTTGCGTCTTATGTCTTGAAGTCTTGATTCTCAATGCACACACCGATCCAAAAATGCGCGGGCTCGATCACCTGAAACCCGGCAAACGCCGCTTCGGCTTCGGCGATGGGCAAGCAGATGTCGAATCTCAAATAGGAATATTTCCAGTCAGTTCCCTTGCTTCCTGATAGAACCTGCCCTTGAACTTACCGGACGACAGCCGCGACGGAAACCACTCGTGTCTGGCAACCTTACCAGCGCGGGTCTTTGCAGTTGTTGGAGACATTGAATTCCGCAATAACGCGCTCTTTGCCCCAGATCTTGTTGCCTGCCCTTTTGGGGTGTTTCTGAAATTGATCATTCCTTTCCTCAAAGTAGCGGGAAATGGCCGCTTGGCAGTCCCCAACGGATTGGTAGTCGCTGTTGTGAATGATCGCCCTAGCCATGCCGCTGAACACGGACTCGATTACATTTAAGAACTGCGCAGAGGATGGCAAGGGAGCGAGGTCCACCATTGGTGTTCCATGCTCCGTCCGGTAATTCAACTCGTTGATTTCTTTCACACGCTGAAAAAATTTTTTGGATATGTGCCATGTGGCGGCATCCCACGAGATGTAAAGTTGACGCTGGCCCCGATACTGAGTGAGCAGCAAGTCCAGCATCTGGATCATTTCATCCGTATTTTTCTTGGCCGAGTAAAAGAGTATCACCTGATTTTTGGAAAGTTCTAAGGCTTCCGTCACAATCAGGGATCCCTTGCTTGTCTGATACTGCGGTACCGACCTGAACTCGCCAGGCTTTGCCAAGGCAAGACCGCCCTGAATCTTGACGGCGAATGGTCCAAATTCATCAACTGAAAAGAATCTTTCGTCAGGCATCAAATTCTCAAGGATTTGTGTGATCTTTTTGAGCTTCTCGCTGTAATCTGGATCGGAGCTGGTTAGCACATTCTTTGCTTTCCGGAATCGGTAGCCTGCGGCCTTGATGATTTTACGGATATTGGATCTCGCAATCCGCATACCCTGCTTCAATAGCACAGCATGCAAATCCTCCATCCGCCATGTAGTTCTATTGAATCCATGGGTAATGGGGGAAGAATGAAGCGTTGCGAAAACGAGAGCGGCATAATTAGGATCTTCGGCCTTCTTGATCTCCTTGCGGGATAAGTCCAGAACCCATTGAATACCTCCTTTTTTAAAATCGGAGATATAGGGTCGGACTGTCGATCGTGTAACGCAGAGAAATGAAGCGATCTTTGCTTGTGTAATTCCATTCCCGTGAGCGAGCAACGCGAGCGCCCTATTCCGAAGTTTCAGGTGCTTAGTAAGCACGCACTCCAGCAACGTTGTGACGTCATGAGCGGTCAGGATGTCTCCACTATCATATCCAATCTGCGAAGCGGTCTTGGCCCCTTGCAAAACCAATCGCATCCATTCCTCCTTGGTTTTCTGCATCGTGGTGATGTTTCTGGCCTTGTTGGCGCGAAGGTACCTCTGTAACGACCGTAATGACCCTTCAAACCCACGACTTCGCAGCCCCAGCAGCAATTTACCGGTACTTACGCCCTCCTTAATTTCGCCGAGCAGGAACGTCTTAAAAGACTCCAGATCGTTTTCCTTGCTAGTGCGCCTTTGCTTGATGACGGGTTGAACAGAAACGGCATCTATCGTTGGGTTACTCACAGGTAAGTTCAAAACGTTTCGAATCGTTTTCCGGTGATGATGTGTGATCTCGCTGATATGCCGCAGTGAATCACCACGCCGATGTAGCACTTGAATTTTCCAGCGATCTCTTTCTTTTAGCACTTGTCACACTAATGCAACGGAATGGAGAATGCAATAGGAGGCGGGCGGGAGACTTCGGTCCAAAAGGCTAGCTTTTGGGCGATAGGAAGGAATTGCTTGCCTTGGCGGGAGATGAGTTTTTTCCAAGCTTGGCAGACTTTCGCGGATCGGCAGCGGGTTTTCGTTGAGGATGATGTCGATGGGGAAGAGCATGGAGGTAAAAGCTGAAATTTTGAAGACTGAAACGCTGAGATGGAGAGAAGCTATTTGGAGTTTGCGATCATTTCCTGGCCTCCATTTCCACTCGGACGAGGTCCGTGAGTTGTTTGGCGGTGGGGAGTTTGCCTTTGAGATCGACCGGCAGCTTCGACTGCAACTGGTAGGCGGCGACGCCAATGGGATTGGCCTTGGAACGCAGGGCGTATTCGACTTCCACGTCGTCCTTCTCGGCGCAAAGGATGATGCCGATGGAGGGCTGGTCGCCGGGGCCGCGTTCCTTGTCGTTAAGAAGATTCAAGTAGAAATCCATCTTGCCTGCGAACTCCGGCTCGAAGGGGCCGACCTTGAGATAGAAGGCTACGAGCGCCTTGAGGAAGCGGTGGTAAAAGAGGAGGTCGATGAAATACTCCTTTTTGCCAAGCGCGATGCAATGCTGGCGACCGACGAAACAAAAGCCGTAGCCGAGTTCGAGGAGGAAGGCTTGCAGGCGCGAGACGAGGCGATCTTCGAGTTCCCGTTCCTTGACCGCCTTGCCGAGGCCAAGAAAGTCCAGACTGTAGGAGCTTTTGAGCATCTCATCCGCCTGCTCCGCGAAATGTTTCGGCAGGGCGAGATCGAAGTTGTGCGTTTTCTTCTCCGTGACGGCACGTTCGTAGGCACCGGCCTTGATCTGATTGAGCAGGACATTCCGTGACCAGCCGAAGCGGGCGGTGGCGCGTAGATACCAAAAGTGCTCAGCCGGGGATTTCATGCGGCCGAGCAACAGGACGTGGTGCCCCCACGGGACATGAGAGACGAAATCTCGCACAACTTGTGCGAGATTTGGCTCGGAGCCGGGTGGGCTGGTTTCTGCCACGAGCGGGGGCAGGAATGATCCTGGCTGTGGCCCAGTTGGAGGAGTCTCCATTTCTCGCACGACCTGTGCGAGAAATTCCCGGTCATTGTGAACGATATAGAACTGCCTCATGCGCCAAATACTGGCCAAAGAAAAACCCCTCGCTCCGGGGAATGCCCGCCGCAAGTCGGCAGCGACCATCTCGACGACCGAATCACCCCAGCCACGCTCCTGTTGTTTTTCCACGATTCCCCGTCCGATATCCCAGTAAAGCAGGATCGCCTCATGGGTGATGGCCCGGGCGGCGGTGACGCGAGCGGAAATCACCCGCGCCTTCAACTCCTCGATGAAATCGAGGTATTCGGAGCTGATGATGAGGGCAGTGTCCCGGTGCTTTTTCATGGTTTTGTCTTTGCGAGCGACACTAGCAGTTTTCCGGCATCCGGGAAGCGGTCTTTGGGATTGCGGACGAGGGCTTTGTCGATGATGGCGGCGATTTCCTTGGCCAGGCCCGGCAGGCGGTCGCGGATGGGGACGGGGTTTTCGTTGAGGATGATGTCGATGGGGTCGCGCTTGGGATCGAAGCGGTAGGGGAATTTCCCGGTGAGGAGGTGATAGAGGGTGGCGGCAAAGCTCCAGACATCGGAGACGGGTTTGACGTATTTGAAGTTCACGATTTGCTCGGGCGGCATGAAGAGCGGGGTGCCGGCGTAGTTTCCGGTGAGACTCATGCCGCTGAGGCCGGCTTTCTGGAAGTTCTTGGCGAGGCCGGAGTCGGCCGCCTTCGCCCGGCCCTGGTGGATGAGGATGTTGTGCGGTTTGAGGTCTCGGTGGACGAAGCCTTCCTTGTGGACGGCGGCGAGGCCTTCGAGCGCCTGCAGCGCCCACGGGCGGAGCGTTTCCCATGACAGGGTGCCGCCTTGGCTGCGGGCGACATCGGCGAGCGAGCCGCCATCGCAGTATTCCATGACGAAGAAGAAGGTGCCCTCTTCCGAGCCGCTGTCGAGGAAGCGGACGATGTGCGGGTGCTGGAGTTTGGCGATGACGGCCATCTCGCGTTTGAACTGGTCAACGGCGCGGGTGTCGGCCTGGGCGCGGGAGAGCATGATTTTTACGGCGACCTTTTCATGCGGGGAATGTTGGGGATTTGCTAGATAGACCGCGCCGCAGCCGCCGCGACCGAGTTCGCGCTCGATGTGGTAGCCCTTGAGCTGGAACGCCGCATCGTCGGCTTTGCCAAAGATGAGTTGTTGCATGGCTTCCGGCGAGAGCCCGGAAAGATCGCCCTCCGGCAAGGCGGCGTTCACTTGCCGCACTCCGGGAACATCTGGCACGGCCTCGATGCGGACTTCGATGCTGGATTGGCCGACGGTGATGCGATCGCCGTGCTTGAGGGCTATGCTGGGGTATTGGCGCTTGGCTCCTTGTTCCGGGGTTTCGCCTTTTTCGCGGCCGCCGCACTTTTTTCCGTTGATGTGGGTGCCGTTCATGCTGCCGAGGTCGCGAAGGGAGGCTTGCGGCGGGCACGCTTCGAGCAGGAAGTGGTGGCGCGAGACTTGATTGTCGTCCGGCAGGCAGAGGTGGCAGTCCGCCATTCGTCCAAGCAGGAAGGTGTCGTGCTCGGTGAGGGCGAAGGCGCGGGATGTGCCGTCGGGATGTTGGACTTGGAGGTGGACGGTGCTTGGCACGGCTACTGGTTAGAGGCTGATTGTGATTGGGGAAGAGCTGAAGAGGATGAATGCAAGCATGACGCCTACGCGCTTTTCTTACTAACCAGTGGGAAATTCGTCAACCTTAGGGGGAAGAACGACGGGTGGCGGAAAGCACCCGGCGCGGCCAGCGTCGGGACGATGCAGTTCCTTTTCAGAAGGGTTAGAGTATTGAGGCATGGGAAGTCCATGGATCATCAAGATTGTTTCCTTTTGGATCAAGGAGGCCCGGGGCAATCCCGGACAAATGCTCGTCTCAGGACAAGTCACCAGTCCCATTGTTTATGCGGAGTTCATGAGTTATCGTGCTCTTCCGTCCCAATCCTTATCGTTGAATTCACCGCGATCCGGACAACCTTGCTGGATATGATGAAGGCTCGGCACACACCGCTCATATTCACCATCGGTCACTCCACGCATCCCATCGCGGAGTTTGTGGAAATGCTGAAGGCGCACGGCGTGGAGACCGTGGCGGACATCCGCACGGTTCCGCGCTCGCGGCACAATCCGCAGTTCGACCAGGCGGCGCTGCCCGGACTTCTGGCGGAGGCCGGATTGAACTATGTATATATCAAAGAACTCGGAGGACTGCGGAAAACCCGCAAGGACTCGCCCAACGGCGGCTGGCGGAACCTATCCTTCCGCGGCTACGCCGACCACATGCAGACAGCGGAATTTGTCAGCGGCTTGAAGCATTTGAAGGAACTGGCCGACATGAGCCGGGTCGCCATCATGTGCGCCGAAGCCGTCCCCTGGCGCTGCCACCGCTCCCTCGTCGGCGATGCCCTGCTGGTTCGCGGGATTCCGGTAGAGGACATCATGTCCAAGACCAGCCGCAAGCCGCACAAAATCACGTCGTTTGCGAAGGTGTCGGGGACGGAAATTCTCTATCCGCCTCTTGCAGAGACCGCCGGGCAGGTTTGATTTCACGATCCCGATCCGGTCTTTAGAAGCGCTGGACGCCAAACCCAACCAGTCCATCCAGCTCGCCGCAGCGGTTTCGCGCATCATAATCGGGCGCTCCAGTCGGATTTTCCGGACTCCGCTTGCACCCGCCATTGACGCACCATCCCACTCCCATGATGAAAATCCGACTCGCTCTCTATCTTGCGCTGCCCCTGGTTTGCGGCATCGTCTCCGCGGCACCGACGACGCGTACATCGTTTGATCACGATTGGAAATTCGCGCGGTTCGGCGCTATGCCGGACGGCTCGACGCGAGCGGAACCTGGGGTGCCGACGGACATGATTTCCGCCTCGACCGAGGAGAAGGCGAATCCGGCCGCAAACGCGATCGATGGCGACAAATCGACCCGCTGGTGCGCCTCCGGACAGTTGAACAACCAGACGCTGACACTGGATCTGGGCAGAGCCGCGAAGCTCGGTGGCCTGCATATTCTTTGGGAGAAGGCGACGGGAAATCCTTTTTCCATCGAGGTTTCCGAGAATGGCGGAGCATGGCGGGAGGTCATGCCGAAGCGCGCGTCCGAGGGCGCGGAAGCGACGGCGAAATTTACGGCCGCCGCACGCTACGTGCGGATCAAGGCCGATAGCGGACCTGCAGCCTGGGCCAGCGTGCGCGAGATCGAGGCGCTGGACGAGCAGGGGAAAACAATCCAACCGCGACCTGAAAATTCTGATAAAGCGGCGCTCAAGCCGGAGGATCCGGAGTTCACAGACGCCGGCTGGCGGACGCTGGATCTGCCGCACGATTGGGCGATCGAGGGACCGTTCCGGATGGATTTGGAAAATGAGACGGGCAAGCTGCCGTGGGTCGGGATCGGCTGGTATAGAAAGACGTTCGAGGTGCCGGCAGGCGCGGCGGGCCAACGGGTATTCCTCGATTTCGACGGGGCGATGGCCCAGCCGAAAATCTATATCAACGGCGTTTTCGCAGGCGAATGGAAGTATGGCTATAGTTCGTTCCGGATCGATCTGACAGATCATTTGAAGCCCGGCAAAAACATCCTCGCGGTGCGCGTGGAGAATCTGCCCGCCTCCACCCGCTGGTATCCGGGCGCGGGAATCTATCGGCATGTGTGGTGGGTGCAATCCCCGCCGGTCCGGGTGGCTCACTGGGGCGTCCAGGTAACGACTCCGGAAATTAGCGACAAATCCGCGGCAGTGCTCGCCGCCACCACGCTTCGCAACGATTCCGAGCAGCCCGCGAATGTCATCATCCGCCAGGAAATCCTCGACGACGGCATGGCCGTCGCGAGGTCGGAAATGCCGCTAACGATTTCTGCCGGCGCGGAGGCGACTGGCGAAACCACACTGCAAGTTCCCAACCCCAAGCGCTGGGACCTCAAGTCCCCCACCCTTTACGCAGTCCGCACGCGCGTTCTGAATGGGGATGCGATCATCGACGAGTCTCTCACTCCTTTCGGTATCCGCGAAATTGCCTGGGACGCGGAAAAGGGATTTCTCCTCAACGGGCGCAAGGTGGTATTGCAAGGGGTTTGCAACCATAGCGATCTCGGGCCGCTGGGCACGGCGGTGCACACCCGCGCGCTGAAACGGCAGATTGAAATCCTCAAGGAAATGGGCTGCAATGCAATCCGCACTTCCCATAATCCGCCCGCACCGGAGTTTCTCGATCTGTGCGACCGCATGGGAATTCTGGTGCTCGACGAGCTTTTCGACATCTGGAAGATGCAGAAATACGGCAAAGCGAATGGATATAACATTTACTGGGACGATTGGTTCGAAAAGGACGCGCGGAACTTCGTGATGCGCGACCGGAACCACGCTTGCGTCATCGCCTGGAGCGGCGGGAATGAGACTGCGGAGCTATCGACCCCAGCGATGCACTGGGTGCCGGCAAAGCTGCGCGAGGCGATACGGAAATATGATACCACCCGGCCGGTGACGGCCGGTTCGAATTTTCCGGGAGCGGCGTCCAACGGTTTCCAGAAGACCGTCGATATCTTCGGACTGAACTATCACCTCGGTTCTTATGCCGGCGTGGAGAAGGCGCTGCCGGACATGCCGCTGTATGCCTCGGAAACGTCGTCCGCGGTTTCGTCGAGGGGCGAGTATTATTTCCCGGTGGATTGGGATCAATCGAAGGGATTCTACAACTTCCAGGTGAGTTCCTACGACCTGTACGCACCCGGCTGGGCGTATCGGCCGGACTTGCAGTTCGAGGCGCTGGACAAGCATCCGCGCTTCGCAGGTGAGTTCGTTTGGACGGGATTCGACTATCTTGGCGAGCCCACGCCCTACAATCAGGACCAGACCAACGCGCTCAATTTCTCCGACCCCAAGGAACGGGCGAAAGCGATGGAAGATCTCAAGCGCCTCGGCAACCGTGCGCCGTCGCGGAGTTCGTATTTCGGCATCCTGGACTTGTGCGGATTCCGCAAGGACCGCTTCTATCTCTATCAGGCCCGATGGCGGCCGGAGCTGCCGATGGCGCACATCCTGCCGCACTGGAACTGGCCGGAGCGCAAGGGCGAGGTGACGCCCGTCCATGTCTATACCAGCGGCGACGAGGGCGAGCTTTTCCTCAACGGCAAAGCGCTCGGCAAGCGGAAGATCGGCAAGCCTAACGGCTACCGGCTCGTCTGGGACGACGTGACATATACCCCCGGCAAGCTGGAAGTCATCGTCACCAAGAATGGAAAAGCATGGGCGAAAGATATGAAGGAAACCACAGGCGAGGCGGCGAAAATGGAGCTGAAGGCCGACCACGCCGCCATCGCCGGCGATGGCCAGGATTTATCCTACCTGACACTCCGCATACTCGATGCGAACGGACGCGAGGTGCCGGATGCCGATAACAAAATCTTCATCCGCGCCAGCGGGCCGGTGGAAATCCTCGGCATATGCAATGGCGACGCCACCGACTTCACCACCATGAAGCCGGCCGATCCCAGCCGCGCGGAGATTCCGGCGTTCAACGGACTGGCGCAGATCGTAGTCCGCAGTGCGCGCGATAAATCCGGCTCCGCGGTCGTAGAGGTCGCCAGCCAAGGCCTGGGCACGGCGAAAACCACCCTTACCGTAAAAGCAAAATAACTTATGAAATCGATACCCATCGTACTGTCACTTGTAGCGTCGCTCGCGGCGCGTGCCGCCGATCCGCTGCCGCTGATTCCCCTGCCCGCCTCGCTGGAGCGGACGGACGGATCGTTTCCCTTCACCGCAGAAACGGGCATCCGCTACAATGCGAAGCTGGCCACCGAGGCTGGGCTGTTAGCCGGGGATTTAACGAAACTCACCGGCGGAAAGCCGATGATGGCGACCAAGGAACAGCGCTCGTTGATCGCTTCCGAGATTTTGCTGGATATTGATCCGGGATCGGATTTGCCCGCATCCGGCTACCGGATGGAGGTCACGCCCAAGTCCATCCGCATCATTGGGAAGGATGCCGCGGGAGCTTGGTATGGGACGCGCACGCTGCTGCAGATGCTCCCGCCGGCTACGGGAAAAGTCACAGAAGCGAGCGTGCCGGATTTGCGAATCACCGACGAACCGCGCTTCGGCTGGCGCGGAATGATGCTAGATGTGGGCCGCCATTACTTCCCGACGGAGGACATCAAGACGCTCCTCGACTGGATGGCATACCATAAGCTGAATGTCTTCCATTGGCATCTCTCGGAGGACCAAGGCTGGCGCATCGAGATCAAGAAATACCCCAAGCTCACCAGCGTGGGAGCGTTCCGCGCATCCTCGCCGCCCTATGGCGATAGAAACGGCAGCGATGGCACGCGCTATGGCGGATTCTATACTCAGGAGCAAATTAAGGACATCGTCGCCTATGCCTCGGCGCGGCATATCACCATTGTCCCGGAAATTGACATGCCCGGGCACATGGCGGCCGCGATCGCCGCTTATCCGGAGCTTGGAAATGATGACATTCCCGGTTTCGATCCCAAGGTCGAGACGCATTGGGGAGTGTATCCCTATACATTGGCACCTACGGAGAAAACGTTCCGATTTGTGGACGATGTGCTTACCGAACTATGCGCGCTTTTTCCATCCGAATACATTCACAGCGGCGGCGACGAGGCACCGAAAACCCAGTGGGAGAAGTCGCCACGAGTCAAGGAATTGATGAAGAAAGAAGGCATGAAAAACGGCCACGACGTGCAGAGCTACTTCATTAAACGGGTGGAGAAAATCCTGGAATCCAAAGGGCGCAAGCTCATTGGCTGGGATGAGATCCGCGAGGGCGGACTCTCGCCGGCGGCCACGGTCATGTCTTGGCGCGGCGAGCAGGGCGGCATCGATTCTGCGAAGGAAGGACACGATGTAGTGATGACGCCGAATTCTTCCTTATACATCGATTACTATCAGTCCCCGGCGGCTGGCGAACTTGCGAAAGGCGCCGACTACGAGGCGATCGGCGGGCTGGTCACGCTGGAAAAGGTGTATGCCTACAATCCAGTGCCGGCGGCGCTCACGCCGGCCGAGGCGAAGCATATTCTAGGCGTGCAGGCAAATCTGTGGACGGAATACATCAAAGATTTCAAGAAGGTGGAATATTTCGCTTTCCCGCGGATGGCGGCGCTGTCCGAGGTGGCGTGGACGCAACCGGACCGGAAGAACTATGCAGATTTCCTGAAACGGCTGGATGGCGTGACGAAGCATTACGATGCGGCGGGATTAAAACATGGCGATCTTCCGCCGGTCCGCGAAACCAAAGATGGGTCCACGGTGGAAACCTCGCTGGGATTTCATGACGGGCACTGGCCGGAACTTGCGTTCGACGGTCGGGACGGCACGTTTTTCTGGGCGGACCGGGAGTTGAAGGATGGCGACCATTTCACGGTCCATTTCAAGGAACCGCTCGCGGCGGAAGCCAAGGTGGAGATCGCCACGGGCGGCCGGGCGAGCCGGAATGGCGACCGGCTAGAACATGGAGTTGTCGAAAGCTCCGCGGACGGGAAGACATGGACGAAGGTCGCGGATTTCGAGGATGGGAAAGCTTCGGGATCGGTGGCAGCCGGTGCTAGCGAGCTAAGGATCCGGGTCACGGCGGCGCAGAAGAACTGGCTGATTGTGGATGAGATTCGGGTGAAATAACATAGGGCAAGAATGAAGATTTGAACCACTGATTGCACTGAATACACTGATTTTGAAGATAGGATTCTGACGATCCTGACTGTTTTCATTTCTGGGTGATCAGTGGAATCAGCGGTCGATTTCTTGTTTAAATCCGATCCCGTTTTCTCTTCTTAGGTTTTTCAGACGACCGCGAATGGACGCGAATCTTGAAGGCGGAAGACTTAAGATGTTTCGCCCAGTCGGGGCTTGGGATTTTAAGAGATTCCGGGTCCCGGGGCGCTGCCCTGGGCTGGTGGGTTTAGCTCCGTTGGCGCGGGGGAAGCGGCGGGATTTGTCCCGTGGGCTTTGTTCTGCCATAGTTGGGAACGACACAAGACTACTTGGGACATTGTTGTTGGCGGCGAACGGTGCGGATTCCCATAAAGACCGGTTCGAAATGAGATTGCCGCACTTTTTATCGCCAGGATTTTCGACGACCTTTCAGGCCGAATTTCAGGGCCCAGAAGGCACCCGGCTCTGAAGGACTGGGCTTTGTTCTTTAGCCCTTTCAGGGCTGAATATGCCGGCTGAAAGCCCGATGGAACATAGCCTGGGGCTTCAGCCCCAGGGCTCCGGCAACGAAAAAACGCGGCCTGAAAGGTCGTCGGAAATCATGATTTGCCGTGAGTGAACCGGCGACCGCTTGTCAGAATCGACTCCCGTGGTCCGTTCCCTATGGTTACGGTGCTTTGGTATAGATGCGGACCCAGTCGATTTCCATGCCGGATGGGTAGTCTTGGGGATCGGGTTTGCCTACCCAGGTGCCGCCGATCTGCATGGACATGATGAGATAGAAGGGCTGGTCGAAGGGCCATTGGTCGGCGCCTTTTTCCGGGACGCGCGGGTAGGTGAAGGTGGTTTTGCCGTTGAGGAGGAATTCCACCTTTTCCTTATCCCACCGGACGCCGTAGATGTTGAATTCCTGCGGGTCGGCCCTGGCGGTGGAGCTTTTGGGCGGGGTGTTGGTTTTATCGATCTTGCCGGTGTATTGGGAATGCACGGTTTGGTAAATGAATGCATCCGAATTGAGGTGTTCCATGATGTCGATTTCCCCGTTCCGGGGCCAGCCGCCATCGACGCCGAGGAGCCAGAGGGCGGGCCAAGCGCCGCGGGCGTTCCGGAGGCGGCAGCGGATTTCCACGCGCCCGTGCTGAATTTGGAACTTGCCTTTGGTGGTGAGGCCACCGGTGAGATAAACGGGTTCTTTGGCGCGGGATTTGCGATCGACGATGCCGCGGAGCTGGAGACGGCCGCCGCTAACGGAGTAGCAGCGCGGGTCATTGGTCATGGTATCATTCCAATCCGCGGCGCCGCGTTCGCACGGGGTCCATTTTTTGGTATCGATGCGATTTGCTCCATCGAACTCGTCCTTCCAAACCATTTTCCAGCCTTCCGGAGGCATGGCATCCGCGGCGGTGAGGAAAGTGGCGGTGGTGAGTAGGACGGGGAGGATTTTCATAGGGAATGATGGGCGAAGATGATGATGGAAAATGACGGGAGGAGCGGCGCATCCAAACGAAGAAGGCGCGGCAGGGTGAGCTGCCGCGCCTTGAGGAATCAAACGGATGACGGATTATTTCGCGGAGACGCGGACGAAGAGCTTGGGATTGGCCAGCAGGGCGTCCGGCACATCGACGGTGACGGCTTCAACCGGATTTCCACTATCGGAGGTGGTGGTGTCCGGGGTGAAGGTGGTCCATGTCGCGAGGTCGGTGGAATACTCGTACGTGTAGACGATCCCGGTGAACGAGGTGAGGCGGCGGGTATAAGTAAACAGCCCGGTGGACTTCGATAATGTCTGCGTGATGGGATTTACCGAGGAGCCGCTGTTCGGCGCGAGACCGAAGGCATATTCCTGGAAATTGGTCAGGCCATCGCCATCGGGATCTCCGGTTCGGGAGGTGTCCGCGCCGGGGGCGAAAGTATAGCCGCCGATGTAGTTACCGTAGTCGTCGGCTCCGGTAGATTTCAGAACCAATGTATTACCTCCTTGGATTTCCAGGGTATAACCGGCGATTCCAGGACTGAGAACCGGCGTGCCGGAGATGGATGCGGCGGTGAGCAGCACGGTATCGGCGGCGGGGGTGCCGGAAACAAATACCGTGGAACCGGACGAGAGCGTGACCGCCGCGGTGGAGGTGACCGGAGAACCGGCAACGAAGCCGAGTGCCGCGCCATTTCCCACGGTGATCGCGGAGGTCTCGCTGCCGCCCGCAAGCTGGAGGGAGCCCTCGCTTACCATGGTGGCGCCGGTATAGGTATTGGCATTGGCGAGCGTGAGCGTTCTGGAGCCGGTTTTAATAATTCCGCCCGTTCCCTGGATGATGCCTTCGCTGGTGACATTGCCATCGGTGCGGAAGGTGAGGGTTCCATCGAGGGTGGTGTTGGAATTGTTATTCCCGGCGAGGGTGAGAGTGTCGGTCCCCACCGCGGGAGCGTATCGGAACGTGCCTCCATTCGCGCTGACGGTGAAGTTATTGCCGGACACATGGGTGTTTCCGACTACCTCGATGGTGCCTCCGTCAATCACGCGGCGCGCGGCGTAATCGGCCAGTTTGCCGAGGGATACATCGTACGTGAATTTCTCGAGCCTAAGCGTGCCTCCGGCTGCGATCGTGACAATATTGGTATTGTTAAATCCGGCATTGTAAAGCTTGGCACCGGGAGTGGTGATATCGACAACGCCGGCGGTGATTGTCACATTTCCCGTGAAGGTGCTGATGCCCGTAAGCTGTAGTGTTCCCGCGCCGGTTTTGAAGAGGGCGTGATTGCCAGCCGAGCCGTTGCCGATGGTGGAGCTGACCATCAAATCGTATTCCGCCGCGCCATCGGCGATGTTGAAGATTGTGTCGTTCTGCCGGAGGTTGAAGGTAGGCAGGCTGATGGTGGAGGAGGCGGCGGAGGCTAAGGTGTTGAGAGCCGAGCCGTTGCCGAAGAAATCCAGGTTGCTGCCGGCGATACCGGTGACGTTGCCGCCGGTGAGATTGAGGGTCGCGCTGCCGAGGGTCTGATTGGCGATGGTGTTCACGTCGAGCGTGCTGCCGACGATGTTGATGACATTCAGGCTGGAAGGGCCGCCGCCGAAGCCGGTCGCGTCGCCGGTGCTCAGCCTGAGGAGACCGCCATTGGTGATGGTGACCGCACCGCGGATCACGCCGTTGGCACCGCCGCCGCCGGTGAGATTGAGAACGCCTCCGTCCACCGTCGTGCCGCCGGTGTAGGACTGTTGGCTGGCGATGGCGAGGACGCCGGATCCGCTTTTTGCGAGACCGCTGGAGCCGACGATGGAGCCGGTGCCGCCGAAGGTATAGGAATTGACGTTGGCCACGGTAACGGAGGCGGGAGCAAGCGCGCCGGTGAGAGTGACAACGCTGTCAGCGGCGGGATTTCCGAAGATCACATTGTCGCCATTGAAGAAAAGGTTGTCGCCTTCCAGCCAATTGGGAGAAGTGCCGATGTCCCAGATGCCGTCGGTGACGTTCCAGGTGCGGGTCTGTCCCGGCTGGCCGGCGGTGAAAGTGAATTTCGTACCGGTATCCGTGAGAGTTCCGCGGAAACCGACTTTCAGATTGCCGGGATTCGTAACCGGACCGGAGCCGTAAGTCAGCACGTCATAGACGGTGGAGGGCACCGGCGGAGCGTCGAAAACCACGTTGGGAGCGCCTGCGAAATTTACACCGGCGGAGGTCAGGCTGGTGGTGGTGGCGCCTCCTGCGAGCGCGAGCTTGGAGCCGGCGTTGAAGGTAAGGAGACCCGTCGTGCTGCCGGGTCCGGAAATCGACGCGGGGCTGGAAACGGATACGGGGGACGTGAGCGAGCCATTAAGCTGCAAGCGGCCGCTGAGCATCGTGGTGGCGCCGGTGTAGGTGTTGGCGCCGTTGAGAGTGAGGATGTTCCCGGCGAACTGGCCAGTACCCACGGTGGAAACGCCGCCCGCGCCGGAGATCACGCCATTGACGATGAAGCCGCCGCCCGGGTTCGGCACCGCGCCGCCGCGGGCCTCGAAATTGAGGGTGCCCGTGCCCACGGTGTCCAGATTGCCCAGCGTGATCGTGCGGCTGCCGTTGGATCCGGACCAGACGCCGATGGTCCGGTTGTTGTTGACGTCGCCTCTGATCAAGCCGGAGACGGTGAAATCGAATTCGCCGCCGAAATACAGCGATGCACCGGCGTTGGTGATGTCATTGGTGACGGTCATGCCCGCGGAGCCGGTCTGGATCATCGCGTGCCGCACCTTGAGCTCGGCCGAGCCGAGGGCAGCGGGGTTTCCGAGAACCAGCTTGAGGAGCGGGCCGTTCTGGGTGGAGCCGACCGCGGGGTTGCCGCTGCCGGTGAGATTGACGGAGGTCCCGGGTGTCCAGCCGGTGCCGGAGCCGCTCACGGTGAGGGTGTTCTGCGCGCTGGTGGTGCCATTTCCGCCGGTGACGGTGAGGGTGCCGGCGGCCGGGCCGCCGTAATTCAGACTGGCGGTGGCGAGGGTGTTGTTCGCGAGTGCGAGGGTGTAGCCGGTGGTGTTCACGGTTACGCCCGCGGCGGAAATCGGGCCGCCGAGGGTGAGGGTGCCGGCGGTGCCGCCGAGATTTGCGGCGCTGCCATCGGCCCAATTTTGCGCGGTGACGCCATCTTCCCAGCCTGGCGCGCCGATGGTCCAAGCACCGCTGCCGCCAGCGGAGACGCCGTTCGCGACGACCGCGCCGTCATCCCAATACAGGGTCGAAACCACGCCGGCGCGGGCGGAGGAGAGCAGGGCGGATGCCGCGAGGGCGGCGGCGAAATAGCTGAATGGATTGTGTTTCATAATTTGGGAGTTTGGGAGTTGCGATGTTTCGGGAAATGCGGGGGAGCAGCGAGACAATCGCCGCGGATCGCTCGAATCGCGAGGCGCGAGCCCCGGTGGGTTTTCACAACCAGTAAACTTCAACCATGTTTGGTGACGAGGACGGCGATCAGCCGGCACTCTGTGACAGCAAAGTCGCGGCAAAATGAACCACCGCTCCTAGGGCAACCAAACGATCGCGCATCAATCCGCGCTGATGCGGACGAGGAGCTTCGTTTGGGCGACCGGTGCTTCGCCGGTGATGGCTTCGACGGGATTGCCACGATTGTTAGCGGGGAGTCCGGGATGAAGTCGGTCGGGGCGGTCAGACTTGTAAATTAGTCGTAGTTATAGGTCTCCGCTTTGAGCGGCGGACTCATCGGCAATGATCGCAGTGGCGGTGTCGAAAAAGGGATGGCGCCGCGGAAAATGGTTCGGCGGGCGTGATGATTTCCGTATTGTCTTTGAAAATCGCGTCATTGTCCTGAGTCCGCGGGGCCCGCCAACTGAAGATCACGATGGCGAGGGTTATTCCTACCCGGATGGAAATCGCATTTGGGAGGTATCCGGCTGATGCCAATTCGCGTTCCGCATCTTCGCTCGCCTCGCCGCCTACGGCTGTGGTCCGCATGATAGGGACGGTTTTGACCGGCCGGAATTACGGCATCCAGGAAAGCGCCAAACTTGAATCTTGGGAAACGAACTCCGCATTCAACCGCACCCGCATCACCCTACAGGCGGACGCTCCTCTAACTCCCGGCGAGCCGGGCCGATCCCATCGCATCGCCGTGGAGGCGGAGCGAACCCGCCGCCGACCGATTTCAGGGCTCCATCGGGTAGGCGTTCTCACCATGCTCGGCGCGGTCCATGCCTTCGTTTTCCTGCTCCGGAGTCACCCTCAGACCGATTGTCGCCCGCAGCGCGTACGCGATGGCCGCCGTCGCCACCGCGGACCACAAAATCGTCACTCCAAGTCCGGTCGCCTGGATGCCGAGCTGCTCCAGCGGCGGCTTCACCAAGCCCAGTCCGCCCCACGATTTCTGCCCGAAAAGCGCCAGCAGCAGCGTGCCGAGTATCCCGCCGATGCCATGCACCGCGAAGACGTCCAGCGAATCGTCGATGTGCCACTTCTCCCGCACCAGATTCACCGCCACGTAGCAGACCGCCGCGGCGATCGCGCCGGTGAGAATCGCGCCCATCGGGCCGACATCGCCGGCGCCCGGTGTGATGGTAGCCAGCCCCGCGACCAGGCCGGTGACCATGCCGATGAGGCCGGCCTTGCCATTGCGAACCCGCTCCAGCAGGCACCAGACAAGGGCGGCGGAGCACGCGGAAAGGTGCGTCACCAGCATCGTCATCGCCGCCGGAGCGCCCGCGGCGAGCTGGCTGCCGGCATTGAATCCGAACCAGCCGACCCATAACATCGCCGCGCCGATGAACACCATCCCCGGATGATGCGGCGGGTGCGGATGCTCCGGAAATCCTTTCCGCCGTCCCAGCACCACCGCCAGCACCAGCGCGGAAACGCCGGCGGTGGCATGGACGACGATGCCGCCCGCCAAATCCCGGACGCCCATTTGCTGCAGCCAGCCGCCGCCCCACACCCAGTGCGTCACCGGCGCGTAAACCAACACCAGCCAAATGGCGGAAAACGCCAGCACCGCGCCGAATTTCATCCGCTCCACGACCGCGCCGACGTAGAGGCCCGGCGTGATGATGGCGAAGGTCATTTGAAACATCAGGAACAGCGTTTCCGGCAGCCCCGTTCCCGGCATCGTTGAATTCACGGTCACGCCTTTCAGAAATACGGCGTCCAGATTTCCGATCCAGCCGCCCGCGCCCTTGAAAGCGAGACTGTACAGGCACGCCACCCACAGCAGCGAAGCCATGCAGCCGATGCCCGCGCACTGCGCCATCACGGAAAGCACGTTCCGCCCCCTCACCAAGCCGCCGTAAAAAAGC
>JBBSUD010000040.1:0-39978 GCA_038235225.1 Verrucomicrobiales bacterium | reverse complement strand
CGATGCGCGTCTTCCTCGCCGCGCGGATGGAGTGCGCGCAGTGTCACGACGATCCCTTCGGCACCACCGAACGCCACGATTTCTACGAACTCGCCGCCTTTACCCACGGGCAGGACACGATCGGCCAGAAAAACATGCAGCCGCTCTGGAACGAGCTGCGCGACGAGCAGGACGACAAGCGCGAGGAATACCGCGCGGCGCAGGTCCTTTGGGACCGGGTTTACGGAATGTCCCTCGGCGGCGGCGGCGAAGGCCGGATCGAGCTGCCCAGCGACTATCAATATCGCGACGGCAAACCCGGCGACTTGGTCGGCGGGCACACGCCATTCGGCAAACCGGTTCGCATGTCGGACCGCCGCGAGTCGAGCGACGGCAGGGAGAAATTCGCCGAATGGGTCGTCACCAAGACCAACGACCAATTCTCCACCGTCATCGCCAACCGCATGTGGAAGCACATCATGGGGAAGGGGATGTATGAGCCGGTGGATGAATACGTGCCCGCCAACAAAACCAATTACCCGGACTTGGTCGGCTTCACCGGCCGCCTCATGGCCAGCCTCGACTACGATCTGCGCGCCTTCCAGCACGTGCTCATGCTGACGACCACGTTCCAATTCGCGACGAATCCGAATCCCTCCACCGTCGAGGGCGGCGACGATTTCCACGGCCGGAAAATCGAGCGGCTGTCCGCGGAGCAGATCTGGGATTCACTCATCACGCTGGCCGATGGCGATCCGGACAAGAAAGCGGCGCGCACGCTGGATGACCGGATCTATCTGGGCGGCCGGCCGGTGTTGGTCGGCAAGAAAACCATGACGCAGCTCTCCAAGGAGGTGCTCGCGCTGAGTTCCGATGACGCGGTGCGCGGCTATTTCGCCGATTTTATGAAGCAAATCCGCAGCGGCAGCAGCGCGGACAAAGGGGGTGGCGACTCAATGATGGGGATGAAGGCAGTGCAAACGTATGACAAGAACGCCAAAGTCCGTGCCTCCGAGCTGCCCTCGCCCGCGCCGCGCGATCACTTCCTCTACCTCTTCGGCTCGTCCGACCGGGAGGTCGTGAATGCCTCCAGCCGCGAGCCGAACGTAAGCCAAGTGCTTTCCTTGATGAACGGCTTCGTCCAGAGCGAGCTGGTGAACAACACCTCAGCCCACCTCTACAAAACCCTCGATGGAGCCAGCTCGCCGCGGGAGAAAATCCGCCGGCTCTACGTCGCCATTCTCAGTCGCCCGCCGACGGATGAGGAAATGGGATGGATGCTCGACGAGGTGAAAGATGGCGGTGAATCCGGCTACCGGAACGTCGTTTCCGCGCTGGTGATGTCCTCCGAATTCCTTTTCCTCCAGTAAAACCCCAAGAACCCGTCCCTATGAATCCATTTCCCAAAGCCGACGAACTCACCCGCCGCCAGTTCGTCTCGAACGCCGCCCGCGCCTACCTCGGCGTGCAGCTCTTCCCAATGTTCGGCAGCTCGATCGCCAGCGCCGCCGCGCCCGCCGCCGCCGCTGGCAAGGGCGGCACGGCCAAGAACGTGATCTATTTGTTCATGTCCGGCGGGATGAGCCACGTGGACACCTTCGATCCGAAGCCGAAAAAGCCGGAGGTCATGGGCAAGACCGAGGCGATTCCCACCAAAGCGGACGGCGTGATGCTCGGCCATTATCTGAAGAAAACCGCGGCGGTCATGAACAAGGTCTGCGTGGTGAATTCCATGAATTCCACCCAGGGCGCGCACGAGCAGGGTTCCTACGTCATGCACACCAGCTACAATCTGCGCGGCACGGTGAAGCATCCTTCCCTCGGCTCGTGGGTGTTGAAATTGGGCGGCCGGATTCATCCCGAACTGCCCGGTTTCGTGGCGGTGAACAGCTCGCCCGAGCACACCGGTGGCGGTTTCTTCGGAGCGAAATTCGCTGCGGCGCCGATCGGCAGCCCGGAGCAGGGATTGCAGGATTCCCACCTCGCCAGCAACGTCAGCCATGAGGATTTCGACCGCCGCCTGTCGCTGGCGGACAAGATGAACCGCCAGTTCCACGGCCGTTATGCGAATGCGGATGTGAAGGCCTACGAGGAACTCTATCGAGACGCCATCGCGCTGATGAATTCCAAAGATTTGAAAGCCTTCGACCTGAATCAGGAATCGCAAGGCACGCGAACTCTTTACGGCTCAAGCCGCTTTGCTCAAGGCTGCTTGCTGGCGCGGCGGTTGGTAGAAAATGGCGTGCGATTCGTGGAGGTGGAACTCGGCGGATGGGACACCCATTTCGACAATTTCACGGGCGTGGCCGGCCGTTGCAAAGAGTTCGACCAAGCCTATGCCGCGCTGATCGAGGATTTGGATAAGCGCGGAATTCTCAAGGATACCTTGGTCGTCGTCTCCACCGAGTTCGGCCGGACGCCGGAAATCAAAACCGAGCACCAGGGCGGCCGGGACCACCATCCGACGGCATTTTCCTGCCTGCTGGCCGGTGGTGGAATCCGAGGCGGCGTCAAGCACGGCCTCACCGATGCCTCGGGTGACAAGGTCAAAGAAGGCGTCGTCTCCGTGCAGGATTTCAATGCCACCATCGCCATGGCGCTCAACCTGCCCTACGACACCGTCATCATGTCGCCCACCAAGCGGCCCTTCAAAATCGCGGACAAGGGGACGCCGGTCACCGCGCTTTTCGCCTGAGGCCGGAAGTTCAGGCCGCGTGGATTTCCACCGGCCGGAACGTCACGGCTGCGGCGGCGTAGTGCAGGCAGCTCAGCACAAGAAACGCGTGGAAGCCGATGCCGATTGAAACGGCGTTCACCATCCAGGGAATGGAGAGATTCGCCATGCCTAACAAGCTGATCAGGAACAGTGCGCCGTGGAAAAATCGTGCCGGGGTTTGGGCAGCCCGTTCCAATAAGGAAATCCCGAAACTCACGACGAGCAGCAGCGCCAGAACGCGGAATTGGGTGAGCTCGTAGCCGGGCGTCCAGAGCGCTTCGATATCATTCAACATCGAAATTTGCTGCGATTTCACCCACGGCAGCAGGCCGGACAGAATCGCGCCGATCAGGAGCATGATTTGAATCCGATGGATGCGCGGGTTGAACTGGTGCTGGAGCATGAGGCTGGAAATCCAGCGGGATTTCCGCGGTAGCGCAAGCATCCCGACGGATTTCCCTATCAGCCGAAATCCGCGGCGGCGAGGCGGTGGACCATCCGCGGGAAGAGCAGGAAATGGAAGGGCAGCACGGAATACCAATAGATCCGGCCGAGCAGGCCATGCGGGCGGAAGGTCGCTGTCTGGCGCAGCCGGGGCTGGCCGGAATCTCCGTGCTCGATGGCGAATTCCAGCCAAGCTTCGCCCGGCAGCTTCATTTCCGCGTAGAGAATGAGCCGGCCGCCGGCGCGATCCGCCAGCAGCACGCGCCAGAAATCCAGCGCGTCGCCGGCGCGCAAATCCGTCGGGTGGCGGCGGCCGCGGCGGATGCCGATCCCGCCGATCGCCTTGTCCATGATGCCGCGCAATTTCCACGCCCAGTTCATGGACGGCCAACCGGATTTCCCGCCGATCGACCACACCGCCGCGATCACATCCGGCTCAGGCGCGGCGAGCGGGACGGTGCGGGTGTCCCGGCAGACGCCGTGCTCGGGGACTTTCACACCTTGGAACAGCCGGGGTGCGAGCGTGCCCGCGGCGAGCGCGTCCATCCAACTTGACGGGACGTGGTTTTGGGCAATCCGGGATAGCGCCAGTTCTACGGCGCTGCGGAAATCGAGCAGGTCCTGCGGCACGATTTCCCGGATGGCATGGTCCCGGCAGACGGTTTCCATCGTCAGGGAATCGACCAGCGCGCTGGCCAGCGGGAATGAGGTCGAGGTCATCAGGAACAGCCAGCCGGACGAGAGTCGCGGCGTGAGCAAGCGCGTGGAAATGAACCAGCGCCGCAGCCCGCGGACCTCGCAATATTCCTCCAGCACCTTGAGGTAGCTCATCGGCTCCGGGCCGCCGATGTCGTATGTTTTGCCGAGCGTTTCCGCGTGTTCGACGACGCCGGTCAGGTAGCCGAGCACGTTGCGGATGGCGATCGGCTGGCAGCGCGTGAGGACCCAGCGCGGCGTGATGAGGACGGGTAGTTTTTCGCACAAATCCCGGACGATTTCGAATGATGCCGACCCCGAGCCGACGATGATCGACGCTCGCAGCACGGTCACCGGCGCGCCGCTTGCCTGCAAAATCCGCTCGACCCGGCGGCGTGACGCGAGGTGCTCGGAAAGCTCGGATTCCTCATCCACCAGCCCGCCCAGATAGACGATTCGCCCCCAGCGGCGGGCTTTGGCGGCATCGGCGAAATTCCCGGCGCAGCGTTTTTCCCGCTCCGCGAAATCGCCGCCTGCGCCCATGGAGTGGATCAGGTAATAGGCGGCATCGATGTCCTCGGGCAGGTCCGTCATTGAGGATTTCTCCAAAAAATCCGCTCGAACGATTTCCACCCGGCCGGCGTCCGCCGCGAAATTCTCCGCGGGAAAGCGCGCGGGATCCCGGACCACCGCGACAATGGAATGCCCGCGCTCCAATAGCGCGCGAACCAGCCGCAGACCGATGTAGCCATTGGCTCCGGTGACGAGGATTTTCACGCGCCAGAATAGGTAGGATCAACCGCCGGGCCATGGGGAATCCTGAATTCATGTTGAACTCCGGGCGGATTTCCTCACGGCACCGGCTCGGTTTCGGCGGGAATCGGGATGATGCGCCGGCTCACCAGCAGACCGACGATGGCGCAGACGATCACGCCGCAAATGACCGCGGCAGGCGCCCCGATGAGCTTCGCCAGGAAACCGGTACTGAGGCTGCCGATCGAGCTGGTACCCAGAAAGCAGAGCGAGTAAAAACCCATGATCCGGCCGCGCAGCGCGTCTGGCGAGCGGAGCTGGGTGGCCGTGTTCGCGGTGGCTAGGAAGATGATCATGAAAAATCCCGCGCAGAGCAGCATCGCGCAGGAGAGCGTGAAATTCCGCGACAGGGCGAAACCGATGAGGAAGGCGCAGCAGCCGAAAAGGCCGAAGTAAATCAAGGTCCGGCGCGGGAAGCGCTTCCCGAAGGATGCCAGCGCGATGCCGCCGGCAAGCGCGCCGCCGCCATTGCAGGACATCAGGATTCCGAATGCCTTGGCATCGCCGTGCAGCACGTCTTTCGCGAAAACCGGCATCAGCACCGCGAAGCTCAGGCCGAACAGGCTGAAGGTGGAAACCAGGATCATGATGGCGCGCAGCGGACCATTTCCCATGATGTAGGACGAGGCCTCGCGGATGGCCTCGGCGAATGGCGGGTGGTCGTTGCGGCGCTCGAATTTCGGCAAACGCAGCATTCCGTAGCCGACGATGACGGCGATGTAGGAAATCCCGTTCAGCAGGAAGCAGCCGGCCATCCCCACGATTCCGATAAGCAGTCCCGCCACGGCCGGGCCGATGACGCGGGCGAGATTGAACATCGAGGAATTCAGCGCGATGCCGTTGATGAGATCCTCCTTGCCCACGAGATCGACGACGAAGGATTGGCGCGCCGGGACGTCGAAGGCGTTCACGGTGCCGAGCAGGAATCCGATCGCGGCGACGTGCCAGACGTGAATCAGTTTGAAATAGACGAGCGCTGCCAAGACCAGCGCAAGCGCCATCGAGGCGGCCTGGGTGACGAGAAGGATGCCGCGCTTCGAGCGGCGGTCGGCGATGATTCCGCCCCATAATGCCAGCAGCGCGAAGGGAAGCATGTTGGCGAATCGGATCAGGCCAAGCGCCACCGACGAGCCGCTGAGCTGATAGACCAGCCAGCCCTCGGCGGTGCTTTGCAGCCACGTGCCGATCAAGGAAATGACCTGGCCGCCGAAGAAGATCCGGTAGTTCCGGTGCTGGAATGCGGAAAACGCCTCCATCCAGCCGACGTTTCCGACCGGCTGCCGGCGCACATCCGCCGTGCCGGTCTGGGGAATCTGGGCGGTGGAGGTGCGCTGGGAATCGTCGGACACGGCGGCCGAGACTCCCCCGTGACCCCGGCGCTGTCCATCCCCGGCCTTGGCGGAAATCCGGCCGCTACTGGTGGAGGTATTGCCAGATGGCGTCGAACTGTGCCTTCGCATCGCCGCCGAGGATGTCGGTGCGCTGGGATTTCCCGTCCTTGGAATAGCTGGGCATTTTCGTCGTCGGCGTGATGGATTTCGGATCGGCCATCCAGCGGTGGAAATAGTCGAGGCGGAGGCGGGAGGGGATCAGTTCGAAATTGATGCCCTGCACCTCGAAGGCGGCGGTGGGTTCTTTCGCGCCGATGCCGTGGCAGGTGGTGCAGCCGAAGCCACTCTCCGAGCTGACCAATTTCGCGCCGATTTCCGCCCTGGCGGGGTCCACATCGACCTTCCCGGGCTCGTTCGGCGCGAGGCCGTGGAGGCGGGAAAATCCGTTGGCAAGCTGCGCGGCGCGGGAGGTGAAAGCCGGCATGCGCATCGCGAGCCACGGCCGCGGGCGTTGCGCTTCGGTGCCAGCGATCATGGCTTGGATGGCCGTGGTGTGGAGCATTTCCCCGATGTAGGTGAGCTGCGGTCGGGACTGGTCGAGGCGCTCGTCGATCTTCGGCAAATGGGCGACGAGCGGCGCGGTTTCGAGCTGGACCTTGGACAGGACGGATGCCTCGCCGTCCATGTTATGGCAGGCGGTGCAGCGCAGCGCGCCGATATTCCGCGCCGTGTATTCCGCCGGCGTGTGACGGGAAAGCGAGGCCGCGCCGGTCTTGGAAAATGCCACCAAAGCGGTCCGGTCGGCATCGGTCAGATTCAGGTGCGGCGCTTTGCCGCGCCTGTCGGCAGGCGCGGCGCATCCGCCGGCGGCCCAGTCCTTGCCGAAGATTTTCTCAAGCGAATCCGGCATGGTCGCAGGGGAAAGCGGCATCCCGGCGTGGCAGACGCCGCACTGAAGGGAGGCGGCGAGCGCTGCGCCGCGTGCGGCATTTCCGGCGGGGATTTCCTGCGCCAGCTTCGTTTCGTGCCCGGCGGAAGTGGTGCCGAGATAGGCGGCGAGCGCGGCGGCCTCGTCATCGGAGAGGTGAAAATCCGGCATGCGGATGAACGGATGGTAAGTGTCCGGCTTCTTGAGAAAGGCAGTCAGCGCTCCGGGCAGGAATTTGGAGGCGACGTTGTTGAGCTGCAGGCGATCAGGATCGGCGAGGCCTTTGTCCGGCAGATTGTGACAACCGACGCAACCGAGCTCGCGAAAATGGACGCCACCCTGCCGGGCAAGCGCCGGATCCGGCGCGGGGGCTGCGGGCGTGCCGGATTTCAGACTCGCAACGTATGCGGCAAGATCGCCGGCCTGCTGGCGGCCTTCCTCGGTGCTCGCATCCACGAGCGTCGGCATTTCCGTGCCGGGCTTGAGCGCCTTGGGATCGGCGATCCAGCGGCGCAGCCATTCCTCGCTGGTGCGCTCGCCGCTGCCGAAAAGCAGGGGCGCGATCTGCACCATTTCCGGCATTGGCGCGGCGCCGAAGCCAGTCGCGGAGGTGTGGCATTTCGCGCAATTTTGCATCGCGAACACGAGCCGCCCGCGCCGCTGGAGTTGGGCGAGCGCGGAGGCCTCGTCCACATCCGCAGTGAAAGCGGATGGCGGAATCGTCTGGCGCGGGAACGAAGCCTCTTCCCAAAACAGCCGGAACGACGCGCTGCCGTCCGGCTGGCTTTTGTAGGAAATCGCGATTTCGTGCGCGCCGGGATTGAGGCGCGTGCTTTTGGAGGCTTTGGCCCCGATTTCGCCCTCGGCGGCGAGCACCGGCTTCCCGTCGATCTGCAAATCCGCCGCGCCCTCGCCTTCGAAGGAAAACGTCAGGCGCTGGCGGCGCGGCAGGGTGATTTCCCCTTTCCACACGACCTCGAACGCGCCCGCGCCAAGGAATGGCGTGGCGGGTTCGCCGGCGGCAAGGCTGATCGCCGGAATGCGATCGGTGCGGGTGTCGGTGGCACCCTCACGGGTGAAAGTGGCCACCAAATCCGCCCGGACCACGGCCGGGACGAGTAGCAGGGCAAGCAGCGGGCGGATCATGGCGGAGAATCAGTCTTTATATACCGTGCCGTCGAATTCGCCCTTGATGACAGCGCCGTCGGTGTCTTCGAGGTCATAAGTGACCTTGAGCGTGTGGGACGCTTTCATGCCGACGATGCCGATTTCCACCGTTTTGCCATCGGCGGACAGCTTGGCGCTCTCGATTTCCGCGGTGTCGTGGACGTGATGGTCCTTGGATTCCTTTTGCAGCGCCATTTTCTCCGCCTCGACATCCGGGTGATCCACGGAGAATTCGCCGGATCCATACTGCGGGCCGCGGACGTAATTCCACCGCTCGGCGCCGTAGCTGGCGGGATCTTCGGCAAGTTCCTGGTCCAACTTCACCGGGAACGTGAGCAAAATTCCCTTCTCGCTGTAAGCGACTTTGTCCGGAACCAGCACGGTGACGTCCGGATTGTGGCGGACGCGTTGGAAGGCGCACTCGGTGGCGGCATTCGTCTGCCAGCCGCGAAAGCCGAGCACGAAGAGCGAGCCGTCCGGGTGGAAGCGGCCGCGCATCGCCGAGGATTGCAGGGAAATCGGCAGTTTCACGACGCCACCTTGGACGCCGCCATTTTTCCGCGGAACGGGCAGCACCTCGAAGATGCTCGATTGGCCGTAGGAAAGGTGGAGCATGGATCCTGCCGGCACGCCGAAATCCGCGTCCTTCGGCACCCAGACTTGCGAGCCACCGGAGTTGTCCACATCCATCGGGAGGTAGCACAGCGGCTCGTGATACGGAGCGTCGGTCAGCGCGCCACGGGACGGCTCGGTGCCGAGGAAGACGGGGCCGTCTTGCTGGTGGAAGTAGTTGATCTTGCACGCCATCTGCCACGTCCCCTCGTTTTCTCCGGTGGTGATGAGACCGTCCGGGCCGATGCCAAGCCCGCCCGGCGCGCGCAGGCCGGTGGCGAGGATTTCGAACTTTTTTCCATCCGCCGATATCTTCGCGACGATGCCGTGGTGGGGCTGGATTTGATCGAACCCGCGACCGCCGCTGCGAACCGGCGCGGCTTTGGAGATGTAGAAATTCCCCGCGTCGTCGGTCTGGAGGTCGAAGGCGAACTCGTGGAAACCGGCGGTGATGATGGTGTCCCGGTTGAAGCACTTGAAGTAGTCGATCTCGCCGTCGCCGTTCAGGTCGATCAGCTCGGTGATCTGGTCGCGGCCGTGGACGTAGATTTTCCCCTTCACGACTTTCACGCCGAGCGTCTGGAACAGGCCGGCGGCGATGCGCTGCCATTTCAAATGACTCCATTCCGTCCCCTTGAGGCCGCGGACGACCCACACGTCGCCATTCCAAGAGGAAAGCGCGGCGGAGTCCTCATCGATGAAATCGAAGCCGCCGAAACGCAGGTTCGCCTTCCACGGATTGTCCTCCGGCAGGGTCGCGACGTCGGTCACGTAGGGCGCGTCGGAGCCGCCGGAAACGGTGCCCTTGGTCTCGATGATTTTCGGCCATATGGCGTCGCCGCCCGAGGTGAGTTCCTTGAAATCGGGCGCGGCGGTCGGTTTGGCATCGCCGCCGCGGTTGAGGGCGATCTGGAAATTCAGGGTATCGCCGCCTTTCGGGATTTCCGCCAGCAGGCGGCCGGCGTCCGCGGCAAGCTTTACGCCGCCGGTGGCGGTCACAGCCAAGCCGTCCGCGGATTTGGCGGAAGCCATGTCGCCGCCCACGGTGAAGTCGCCTTTTTCGTCGGCCACGGCGAGGACGAGTTCGTTGTCGCGGTTCCCGATTTGATAGGACAGTACGATGGTCGAGCCGTCCCGGCTGAAGGTTTCCAGGACATCCGCGCCGCGGACTTCATAGTGGAAGGTGATGACGTTGCCGTGGCGGTAGTAGCCAAGGTAATGGGCGTAATCGAGGTTCCCGAAGCCCGGGATTTCTCGGATATCGTCGAAATTTCCCGCCGGATTCTGCCAGCCCGGAGTGGCGGCGGTTTGGAAAATCGCGCCCTCGTCCTTGAGGCTCAGCAGCGGGCCGTGCTCGCCAGTCCACGGCGTGCCGCCCCACTTGAATTCGCCCTTGTAGGCGGTGGCAACCCGCAACGTTTCGGTGTCGAAGAGGACCTTGTAGCCATCGCCGAGATTTACGAGAATGCCCTTGAGCGCGCCGACCCGGGTTTCTCCGTGGAATTGGTCTTCAAACGTATCCGAGCGGGCGGGGCCGACTTGCATTTCTTCATACCACTGGGCGGCGGATGCCACCGGGGCGGCGACGGCGAGGCAGGCGAGATAACGAAACATGGGCGGGGCCATACGGGCGGGCGGGGAGGGGTCTAGCACCCCATATGAGGAGATTCCGCCCTTTCCGCCCGCGCGGGCGGCCGGTTTACTCCAGCCATGATCGACATGCTCGTCCGCCTTTATGACCTGCCGGATTCCGCGGAACTCTATCGGGAAACCGCGGCGAAAGGCGTCACGCTGCGGCGCGCGAGAGCCTTCGAGAAGCACACCGTCGCGGCCTTCGCCAAGGCGCATTTCTCGGAGAAATGGGTCAGCGAGGTCGAGGTGGCGATGACCCGCCAGCCGGTTGCGTGCTTCATTGCCACGCGGGACAAGGCGATTCTGGGTTTTGCCTGTTTCGATACGACGCAACGCGGGTTTTTCGGCCCGACCGGCGTTTCAGAAGACGCGCGCGGCCTCGGGCTGGGCAAGGCGCTGCTCATGAAATCGCTCGAGGCGCTGCGCGAAATTGGCTTCGCCTACGCGATCATTGGCGGTGTCGGCCCGCGGAATTTCTACGCGAAAACGTGCGGCGCCATCGAAATCCCCGGCAGTGATCCGGGGACTTACATCGATTTGCTGCCATAACCGTGGCGGCGGATTGCATCCGCCAAGCCCTCGTTTCCCAAACGGCTTTCGCTCGCGGCGACAGGCGACCGCCACTACATCGCCCGAATCCCGATTTTGTGCTTCTCGCACAACTCCACCACCCGGTCCTTCTCCAACAGCAAAGTTCTCCCCGCCTCCACAGCGAGTCCGCCAATCCCAGCGGCCGCGCAATGCTCCAGCGTTTGGGGACCGATGACCGGCACATCGAAGCGGAAATCCTGATTGGGTTTCGACACCTTCACCAGCATCACATCCTTGCCCCGGCCGAGTTCGCCGCCGCGCTTGATACAGGCATTCGTGCCTTCGAACGCCTCCACCGCGAGCACAGTTCCATGCCGCACAACCACCGTCTGGCCGATGTCCAAGGCACTCGTGGTTTTCGCGATGCGAAATCCGAACCCGGCGTCCTCAAGCTGCCGTTTCCGAAATGGCGGCCCGCAGACATGCCCGGCCAGCGGCAGATGATCCTCCAAAAACGTCGTCGCCGGCAGCAGCGTGATGCCATCCTTCGCCAGCTCCTCGCCGATCGCGCCGAACAGCGACTCCGCATTGCGCTCCTTCACCCGCGCCAGCACCATCAGCACCCGCAGGTCCGGCCGCAGGTCGAATAGGTTTTTCGGGGAAATCTGGCCCATCATGACCGCCTCGTCCGCGCCCTCGCGGCGGAAAAATTTGATCAGCTTCGAGAGCTGGCCGACGCGCACCCACTCGGTCGCGTCCGCCATTTTTTCCAACGCCGGGTCGGTCTCGTTGGTAAATGCGGCCACAGCCAGCTTCACGCCGGGCGATTTCCGCCGCGCCTCCGCAATGAATGTCGCCGGATAGACACCGCTTCCCGCGATGATGCCGATGGTCCGTGGATTAGCCATGATCTGCCGAGCAATCTCCTCAAGCCGCCACCGCCTCGCGCCGCGAGGTGATGATGTAGCCGCGCTCGATCAGGGCGTTGCCGAGATATTGATGAATCACGTCCGCACAGCCGTTTTCGACCTCGTAATCGTCCTGAACGGCCTCCAGGAACGGACTGCTCTTTTCCACCACCGCGATGCGGGTGAACAGCCGGCGCTCCGCCTTTGTCAGATGCTTTTTCAGCTTCTCGCTGAGATACCGGTAGGCGTTCTCATAGTCCTCCTCCAACCAGCGGGCGCTGGCGGCCAGATCCCAGGAATTCGCGAACGAGTCGTCAAGGAATAGCGCCAGCAGTCGGAACGGACCCTTTTCAGCCTCAATCTCCCTCTCCATTTCCCTGAGCTTCTTGATCAATGTTTTCATATCTTTTCGAGGAGAAAGGCGGCTGATCGCAACATCTCCCGGACTTTGGCCTCCGCCGCCGTGCCGATGCGACTGTAGCGGTCTTCCGGATTCCAGTCCACCACTTGAAACCAATCCGTGTCATGCCGGGTTTCCACCAGTTCCTCGCGTCCGGAAAGCTTCAGCAGGATTCGTAGATTATGCACCTTGAACGAGGCCAACCCCTGAAACTCGGCTCCGGTCTGAGGGTAGCCCCGCCACTTCAGCGTCTTGCAAATCCGGGCTTTCAGCGCCAGCTCGACCACGTAACCGCAAAGGTAGGCCGCGCCATCGTATCGACCCGCTTCAAAAAGCGCTTCCGAATCACGCAGCCGGGCGCTGGCGATGGCGCGGAGTTCGCGGACGGTGAGCATGCGCGGAAGCGGGGGAAGTAGCGGCTGAGGGACTCGAACCCTCACTCGTTAGAACTCGATTTTGAGTCGAGCGCGTCTACCAATTCCGCCAAGCCGCCCTTGGTGCGGCGGGAGGTTGGTGGGTCGTTTCCGCCAAGGCAAGCGGATTTCCGGCCGCTTCAATTCTTCGCGGCCGCGCGCAGTTCTTCGACGCTCCAAGGCACGAACTTCCGCTTCTCCACGTCCGGCCGAAGCTTTTTCACCTCCTCGGGCGGGAAGGGTTTTTCGCTCAGCTTGCCGAAATCGTGGCGCACGTAGCTGGCGATCGCGGCTAGATCCGAGTCGCCCAAGTGGCTGTGGCCGGGCATGACGCTGTTGAATTTCAAGCCCTTGACCTCCACCGGGCCGACCAAGCCGCCGAGCAAGATCCGAAGCATTGTCCGCGGATCGCCGGTGACCCATTCGGAATCGACGAGCGGCGGGAAGGTGTCGGGCACGCCCTGGCCGTTCGCTTGGTGGCACTCGATGCAGGTTTTTAAATACAAGTCCCGCCCCGCGACCAAGTGCTCGGGCAGCTCCACAGCCGGCGCCGCCACCTCGGGAGATTTCGCCAATGCCGCCTGGATCGGCGCCCGCAGCGCTTCCGGCGCGGACGCTGCCAGCGCGGCCAACGCCGGCCGGCTCGGACCGGCCGCCACACGGTCGATCACCGCCAGAATTTCCTTCCCGGACCACGAATCCGCGGAAAATCCGGCCAATCCGCCGGAAAGCAGCCCCAGGCCTTGTTTCCGCATCGCCAAGCGGGCGGAATCGCGGAGGGCGTCGTCCATTTCCGCATTCTTGGAAACTTCCTTCCAGAGCGCGTCGGCGACCGGCTGATTCGGCGCGCTTTGGGCGACGGTGGTGAAGACGAACAGCTTTTCGCGGTCCGTCGGCGCGGAGGAAATCAACTCCGGCAGCGAGGCAATCACCGCGGCGTCGTTCGCGCCGAGCGCCAGCATAGCGTGACGGCGGACCAGCGAATCGTTGTTTTTCAACGCCGCGGCCACCACGCGATAAGCCTCGCCGCCCGGCTCCAAGCCGAGTCCGGCGAGCGTCCAAATCGCGTGAATCGCCGCCAGCGGCTTGTCGATTCCTTCTGGCGCGGCGTTTTGCGTGATCAGCATCACCAGCGATTTTACCGCGTCATTTCCGCCGCGCTCGACGAGCAGCCGCTGCGCTTCCAAACGGATGAATTGCGACGGCGAGGTCAGCCCGATCACCAGCGACGCCGGTTTTGCGGGATCCAGCCCGCTGGATTTCCGCACCGCACCCTGCTCCGGGACGATCCGCCAAATCCGCCCGTGATCGCGATCGCGCAAGGGCGTCACGTAGGCGTTGCCTTTCCCCGGTCCCGGATCGCCCGTCTGGTAGGGACTATGCGGCTCGTCGTAGCCGCGGGCCGGATTCCAGAACCGGAAAACGACGTTGTGCTGAATGATTGGATTGTACCAATCCGCCACCCAGACCGCGCCGTCCGGCCCCGTCCGCGCGGCGACGGGGGAGACCCAAGCGTCGGCGCTGGATAGCAGGTTGTTGCCGCGGAAATCGGTCTTTTTCAGCGAGCCGCGGGCGGTGACGACGCCCTCGGCGACGACATGGCCGGTCGGCTCGCAAACGAACGCGTTTTCCCCGCCCAGCGCCGTGCCGAACACCGTGTCATTGTAAAATTGGTGCCCGGCCCCCGCGGTGAAACGGTTGATCTGGTCCACCTGCGTGATGTCGAAGGTGTTCGGGTAAATGAACGTGGACGTGTCGATCCGCGGCGTCACCGGCTGCTCGATTCCGCTGTCCCGATAGGCCGCTTCCGGAATCGATAAAATCCAGGAAGGGTTGTTGTTCGCGGTTGAGCCGATGACGTCGCCCTCCTCCGTGAAGCCGAGGCCCCAGGTGTTGTTCGTCGTGTTTTGCAGGTGCTCCAGCTCGGACAGGTCCGGCCGGAAGCGAAACACCGCGGAGCCGAATTTATGCGGCTTGCCACCCAGCTCCATTTCCACGCCGCTGTAGCCGACGGTGGCGTAGATCCAGTTGTCGATGCCGTAGAGGAAATGCGAGGTGGCGGCGTGCGTGTCGTTGATATTCAGGCCGGTGGCGAGAACGGTGCGGCTGTCCGAGCGGCCGTCGCCGTTGGCATCCTTCAGATAGACGATGTCGCGGCCGTCGGTGGCGACCACGCCGTCCTTCACGAAGGTCATCGTGGTGCAGTGCCGCAGACCTTCGGCGAAAACCGTCATCTTATCTGCTTTCCCGTCGCCGTTCGCGTCTTCGAGAATCTTGATGTTGTCCTCGCCGCTGCCCGGCTTGTCCGGCACATCGTTCGGGTAGCCGAAGCTCTCGACCACCCACGCCCGGCCGCGCTCGTCCCAATTGATCGCGATCGGGTTTTTCACCGCCGGCTCCTTCGCGAAAAGCTCCAGCCGCATCCCGGCCGGCACCTGCGTGTGGGCAGCGCTTTCCTCCGCCGTCAGCGGCTTCTGCAGCGGCATCATCGGAATTTCCGGGTGGGCGCGGTTCGTCACCTTCGGCGTTTCCAGAACGAGCGGCGCCAGCTTCAGCCCCGCGAACATCCGGGCCTTGCTGTCGCCCACGGCCCACAAAATCCCCCGCCGCACCAGCTCCTGATAGGCCGGTGAATCCCAGCAGCGCAGGTCGTGCCCGCTGGCCGTGTAGAACACCCGGCCCTTGCCCTCGTCGCGCGTCCACGTCCACGGCTCGGGTTTCGTTTCGCCCGCATTCATCGGCTCGCGCACCTGCAAGACATGGCGGTCAGCCGTCAAATCGGTGTGGACGTAGGTCTCGTCCCAGCATGTCAGCTCCGGCAAATCCTTGGTGATCGGGCTCGTCTTATCCACCGTCTTCGGGCTGAAATCGTGCCCCTCGTGCGAGAGAAATTTCCCGCCCACCAGCGCCGTCCACTCCGGCGAGGGATGGAAGCACCCGCAGGCCGAATGCAGCGCGACCAGCCCGCCGCCGTCCCGCACCCACTGCGGAATCGCCGTCGGCATCGCGTCCTCCTCGTGGTTCGCATAGACGAGCAGAGCGTCGTGGAGATCCAGATTTTGCCGGGTGATTTTCCCCAAATCCTCCACATACGTCAGGTTGAATCCCTTCGTCCCGAGCGCCTGTTTGAGCACGCGGTAGCGCTCTATCGGCTGGTGCCCGCGATCGTCGCCGAGGAACAAAACCTCCAGCCGGCGCGGCTGCGGTCCTTTATGGGCGACTGCGGAAATGACGCAGACCAGCGACAGGGCGAGCACGGAGAAAAATCGATGAATCATGAGAGGCAAAGGGATTTACAGGCGAAAACCGCCCGGAAAACGGCCCCGGGTTACCTCCAAAGCACCCGCCATCTTGCAAGTCCCCGCCCAGCTTCAATCGATGATCCGCCGCATTGGAATCATGTTCGAATACTCGAATCCGCGCTTGCGGAAAAACTCCTGCGATTCCGCGCTGATCCGGTCCGTCAGCAGCGTGATCCGCTTGAAATGCTTCCGTTTTGCAAAATCCACCGCGTGGTCGATCAGCATCGTCCCGTAGCCCTGCCCGCGGTGATCCGGGTGCATGATCACGTCCTCCATCAGGATCACGAACCCGCCCCGCGCTGTGGAAATCGTGAACAGCAGATTCACCATTCCGAAGATCTGGTTCGCATTCCGCACCACGAAAATCCGGCCCCGGTTCGGTTGTTCCAGAATCAGCTCCAGCCCCCGTTCCTGCAGCGCGCGGTCCGGCAGGAAATCGCCGGAGTTCGAGAGCAGCCCGAACACCAGCTCCGCCAGCTCCGGCAGATCCTCCAGCGTCGCCGTCTCCACACGCGGCGCGTCCGCCAGGATTTCCGCCTCGATTTGCCCGTCCGCCATGCTCACGCCCGCGAGTTTGCCACGATTCCGTCGCAGGAAAACGGGAAATTTCCCGCCGCCTCACGAATCCGCCAGATCCGGCCGGTTCCGCCGCGTCCGCGCCAGCGCCTGCTCGTCTTTCCACGCCAGGATTTTCCCGTGGTGCCCGGAAATCAGCACGTCCGGCACCACCATCCCGCGGAAATCGATCGGCCGCGTATAAGCCGGCGCCTCCAGCCGGTTGGGGTCCGTAAAGGACTCATCCACCGGCGAACGCTCGTCGCCCAGCGCCCCCGGCAGCAAGCGGATCACTGCATCGCACACCACCGCCGCCGCCAGCGCCCCGTTGGTCAGCACGTAGTCGCCGATCGAGATTTCATCGTCCACCAGCGCCTCGATCACCCGATGATCCATCCCTTCGTAGTGGCCGCACAGGATCAGCAAATGCGCCTCCCCGGCTAGCTCCCGCGCCACCGCCTGCTTGAATGGCCGACCTTGCGGCGTCATGAGAATCACCCGCGTCTCCGGCCGCCGCAGCGCCTCCACCGCCGCGAAAACCGGCCCCGGCTGGAGCAACATCCCCGCGCCGCCGCCGCACGGCGAATCGTCCACCCGCCGGTGTTTGTCCTCCGACCAATCCCGGAGCTGGTGACCCGCCACTTCCACCAATCCCGCCGCCCGCGCCCGTTGCACGAGCGAATCGCTCAACGGCCCCAGCGCGATTTCCGGAAACAAGGTCACAATATCGATCCGCATGGCGCGCATCGTAGCGGCGATCTCCGGCCGCCGCGAGTCCCGCGAAAACAACGGACACGGGGGGCTGAATTTTTTTCAACGCCCCTGGTTTGGACGTCCCGCCTTGTAGCGATTTCCAGCGAACTTTTATCAACAATCGGCCACGCCTCGCAGAAGTTTCACGTCTCCGGATGATCGGGTTAGATAGGAGTCGGATTTGAAACGACCGGATAGCTCATTTCGTCGATAACGGCTCGAAAAGGAGAGGGATTGACGGTACGCAATCGAAGGAAGATGCCTCTATCGATAGTAGATCTTCAAGGTGTGAAATTGGAGGTGACTCTGGCATGCATCCCCTTGAAGACCGCAGCTTCTCATCGAACTGATTCTCCACGGTAGTTCTCAATAAACCGCATTCATGATTTCTGATGGCGGGGCGGCGGCGCAACGCCGGGACACGCTTTCAATCCGTCCCGGCGCAGTCGTTCAATCCAAAGCGGGGTGGCGCTCCAAATGGGTCGGGGGAAAACCGCGGTCTTCGCGGTTGACCCGTGGGCGGCGGGGCTTCTAGGTTCCCTCCGTGAACGCTTTCTCCAACGGAACCCTGCCGCGCCCCCTTCTCCTAGGGTTGGCCACCCGTTGACCCATTCCTCTCCTCACTTCCGTTCACCGGCGCGCCCGATTTTTCCGCGGCGGCGTCATCTTTTCCCGTATTCTCCTACTTTTAAAAATGCATCCGAATTCCCTCTCAAAATACCGCCCTTTTCCGGCGGTTTCCCTGCCCGACCGCACTTGGCCGGACCAGTCGCTGACCCGCGCGCCGCAGTGGTGCTCGGTCGATCTCCGCGATGGAAATCAAGCGCTGCCGCAGCCCATGTCGATCGAGGAAAAGCTCGAGTTTTTCGACCTGCTGGTGCGCGTCGGCTTCAAGCAGATCGAGGTCGGTTTCCCGTCCGCGGCGGATACGGAATTCAATTTCCTGCGCCGCCTCATCGACGAGAACCGCATCCCGGAGGATGTGACGGTCCAAGTGCTGGTGCAGACGCGCGAGCCGTTGATCCGGCGGACTTTCGAGGCAATCGACGGCGCAAAACGGGCGATCGTCCACATCTATAACTCGACCTCACCATTGCAGCGGCGGGTGACTTTCGGAAATGCCAGCCGTGAGTCGATCCGACAGATCGCGGAAGACGGCGCGCGCTTGGTGAAGGAACTCGCGCCGACGATTCCGCGAACCGAGGTCGTTTTGCAATACTCGCCGGAGTCGTTTTCCGATACCGAACTGGATTTCTCATTGGAGTGCTGCAACGCCGTCATCGGCATTTGGCAGCCGACTCCGGAGCGGAAAATGATTGTGAATCTGCCGGACACCGTCCAGTGGGCGACGCCGAACGTCCACGCAGACATGATCGAGTGGATGGGCCGGCACCTCGACCGGCGGGATTCCGTGGTGCTCTCGCTGCACACCCACAACGACCGCGGCACCGGCGTCGCCGCCACCGAGCTGGCGCTGATGGCCGGGGCGGACCGCGTCGAGGGGACGCTTTTCGGAAATGGCGAGCGGACGGGAAATCTGGATATCGTGACCGTCGCGCTGAATTTCAACAGCCACGGCATCGAAACCGGCCTCGATTTCTCCGACCTGCAGTCGATCCGAACGGTTTATGAGCGCGTCACGCGCCTGAATGTGCCGGAACGCCAGCCATATGCGGGCGAGTTGGTGTTCACCGCATTCTCTGGATCGCATCAGGACGCGATTAAAAAAGGCCTCGATCTGCGTGCGAAAGCAGACCCCGGCGAGCCGTGGGGCGTGCCCTATCTGACGATCGACCCCCAGGATATCGGCCGGTCGTATGAGGCGATTATCCGGATCAACTCGCAGTCCGGCAAAGGCGGCGTGGCCTACGTGCTCGACCGGGAGCACGGTTTCGAGCTGCCGAAAACGATGCACCCGCAGGTCGGCAAACGCATTTACGACCTCGCCGATCAGCAGGGCCGCGAGCTTTCCGCTGATGAAATCCGCGACGCGTTTTTCGCCGAGTTCGTCAATCTTTCCGACCCGCTGGACGTCATCGACTACGAGCTTTTCCACCAGACCGGCGAGCGCGGCCAAGTGCGATGCAAGGCGACGGTCATGCTTGATGGCGAGGAGAAATCCATCGATGGCCTGGGCAACGGGCCGATCAACGCTTTTGTCCACGCGCTTGCCGGAATCGGACTCAAGGATTTCAGCGTCAAGGACTACCGTTCCCACGCCGTGCGCGGCGGCTCGGACGCCAGCGCCGCGGCCTACGTGCAGATCCAGCACGAGGACAGCCGGTTGCTTTGGGGCGCTGGGGTGGATCCGTCCATTGAAATGGCCGGCCTGAAGGCGCTGGTGACCGCTTGGAATCTGCTGCGCGACTGAGCCGGGGAATTTAAGGGTACATTCGGACGTTTGCCTGACCGGCAGATGGACGCTGCCACCGCGTTACCCCGCCCGCTTGCCGCAACCTTGCGGGAGGCGCTGGCAGACACTCCGGTCGTCTGTCTTCTCGGGCCGCGGCAGTGTGGGAAAACCACACTGGCGCTGGCCTTGGGAGCGGAGCGCGGCGACCTCTCGCTGGGGGAGAACCGCCATTTCAACACCGCCTCCGAGGACGCCGACGGCTTCGTGGCCCGGCTGCCGGACCGGGTCATTTTGGACGAAGTTCAGCGGGTGCCGGCCCTGCTCACAGCGAGCAAACGGGCGGTGTACCAGGATCGCCGGCCGGGAGCGGCTTGGCCGCCACGCTTTCCAACCTTTCCTCCGGCGACTGGCTTGGCCGGCGCGACCGGATGAGCCATTTGCTCGAATCCTTCGCGATTCAGCAAATCGTCGCCCAAGCCGCGTGGACCGATCCCGACCTGCGCTTCCGGTGCCTCAAAATCAGTCCAGATCCTTCTTCGCAAGCGCTTCATCCAAGTGTGCGATGAACAGGTCCGTCTTCGGATATTCTGAAGCGAAGAAACGGTTGAATTCCTTCCCTTTGGAGTTGAACAGAATCACCGTCGGAAATCCTTCGATCTTATACTTTTCCGCGTAAGGCATGTTCTTTTCCTTCACGTCCGGCTCGCCATTCGGGAAATCCAGTTCGACGAGGATGTAGTTCTTGGAAGCCTTCTCGACGAATTCCTTTTTCGAAAACACATTCTTCCGCATGGCGATGCAGGGTGGGCACCAGTCCGAACCGGTGAACTCGACGAGCACGGACTTCTTTTCGGTTTTCGCCTGCTTGAACGCTTTTTCCAAATCCGTGGACCATCCCTCGGGCGTTTTCGCGAATGCGGTGGAAGAGAGGGCGGCGACACTAAGAGTGACGGAGGCGAGCCAGGTAATTGCTTTCATCATGATTGTAGGCGCTCCCGCGCCCGGTTTTATTTCGAAAAAATTCGCAAACCGGCGCGACGGCGGGTTAGCGGATGGTCATGAAAGTGCAGTCGCGATTGTTTATCGCAACCCGGAATCCCCACAAATCCGCCGAAATTCGCGCCATGCTCGGCAGTTCGTTCGAGGTGCTCGATTCCACCACGATGCCGGATTTGCCGGAAATCGAGGAGACCGGCACGACCTTCCTCGAGAACGCCCGTCTCAAGGCCGTGGGCATCAGCCGCCGGGTCGCCGGCTGGATTTTGTCGGACGATTCGGGTCTCGAAGCGGACGCTTTGGGCGGCGCGCCCGGCGTCTGGTCCTCCAGCTACGGCGGTGAGGAGGGCAACCACGCGCGCAACAACGCCCGGCTTCTTGAGGAAATGGCGGGGAAATCCGACCGCGCGGCCCGCTTCCGCTGCACCATGGTTCTCGCCCGGGATGGCAGGGAAATCGTCCACTTCACGGGTGTTGTAGAGGGCCGGCTGCTGGCGGAAGCCCGTGGCACGGAGGGCTTTGGCTACGATCCGCTTTTCGTTCCGGAAGGTTACGAGCTCACCTTCGCGGAGCTCGGCGAGGAGACGAAGAACACTCTCAGCCACCGCGCCAGGGCGCTGGCGCAGGTGGTGGAATATCTGCGGGAGACCGCGTTCTTCAGCCGGAGCTGAGGCCGCTGCGATGCGAGTTCCCTATGTGACAGGATGGTCACATTCACGCCCTTGAGACGGTGCGAGCTTCGGGAGAATGCTCCGCCCGTTCCCGGATTCGGGCGTTTCTTCATGGGCATATCTCTCACGATCACAACCACAGCGTGGCGGGAATTCGCCGTGCGGACGGTCTTGGTGTGCCTCTATCTGTTGGTTCTGTCACAGTCGTCGCGCGCCGCCGTGGCGGACCGTTTCTATATCCGGGAATACCGCGTGGAAGGCGGCAAACGCCTGAGTAACTTGGAAATCGAGCGGGCGGTCTATCCCTTCATGGGTCCGGACCGCGGCGCGGAAGATGTGGATATGGCGCGGCAGGCGCTGGAAAAAACATACCATGACAAGGGATTTCAAACGGTTTCTGTGACGATTCCGCAACAAGACCCGCGCTATGGGATTATCCGGCTGGAAGTCGTGGAGGGCACGGTCGGCCGACTGAGGGTAAATGGCGCCCGCTATTTCCTGCCCAGCCGCATCAAAAGCGAGGTCCCGTCGCTGGCGCAGGGAAGCGTCCCGGACATGGACCGCGCGACCAAGGAAATCGTCGCGCTCAACCGCCTCGCCGACCGCCGGGTCACGCCGGAGTTGCGGGCTGGAGTCCGTCCCGGCACGGTGGATATCGATTTGAATGTCGAGGACAACCTGCCGCTGCACGGCTCGCTGGAACTGAACAATCGCTATAGCACCAATACCACTCCACTCCGTCTCAACGGATCGCTAAGTTATGGAAATCTCTTTCAGCGCGGCCACACGCTCGGTCTCAGCTTTCAGATCGCGCCGGAAAATACCGACGATGCGCAGGTTTACTCCGCTTACTACTTAACTCGCGTATCCGGCGGGGTGAGCCTGATGATCCAAGGCACGAAGCAGAACAGCGATATCTCCACCCTCGGCGGCGCGGCGGTAGGCGGCCGCGGGGAAATCGTCGGATTGCGGGCATTGTTCGATCTTCCGGGCACCGCCAGTTTCTACCAGAACCTGTCTCTCGGTATCGATTACAAGAACTTCGAAGAGGACATCGTCATTGGGAAAAATACGATTTCCTCACCCATCGAATACTACCCGCTCAGCGTGAACTATGGGGGAGCGTGGGTGGCGGAGAATTATTTCACGGAGTTCAACGCATCCCTCAATTTTCACCTCCGCGGCCTTGGCAGCGGCCAGACGGACTATGCGAACAAGCGCTTCAATGCCGATGGAAGTTATGTCTTCCTGCGCGCCGATGCCGCCCATACGCACGATCTGAATGGCGGATCGCAAATCTTTGGCAAGGTGCAGGGCCAGCTCGCCAGTCAGCCGCTGATCAATGGCGAGCAGATCGCCGGCGGTGGCCTCGGCACCGTCCGCGGCTATCTCGAAGCTACCACACTGGGCGACAATGGCCTCTTCGGCACCGTGGAATTCCGCAGTCCCTCGCTGATAGGCAAGCCCGCGAAAAGCGGCGCGCGATCCGACGAATGGCGATTCTATGGCTTCACCGATACCGGCATCGTCGGCATTTACGATGCTCTCCCGTCCCAGCAGAAGCGCTACGGTCTCGCCAGCATCGGTGCCGGCAGCCGCATCAAGTACCGCGACCACTACAACGGTTCGCTGGATATTGCCGTTCCCATCATCAGCCAGACCGATGCCGGCTCCGGTGACATCCGTGTCACGTTTCGTGGCTGGGCGGATTTCTGATATTTTATCGACCTTAAAATGAAATTCATTTGCTATATCTCCGTGGTGTCCGCGCTCGCCGGATCGCTGCGCGCCGAAGACGCCTGGTGGAACAAAGACTGGACGCAACGCCAGTCCGTCACTCTCGATACCGGCGCCGGAGCCGCGGAAATTTCCGATGCGCTCACCGATCCGACGATCCTCGTGCGGCTGCCTTATGGTACTTTCCAGTTTCAGTCCGCACGGCAGGATGGCGGCGACATTCGGTTCGTCGCCGCGGATGGCAAAACCATACTTCCGCACCAGGTGGGGAGTTACGACAGCGGTCTCGGCGAGGGCTTCGTCTGGGTGAAGCTGCCTCAAGCGAAACCGGAAGCTAAGGAACAATTCTATCTATACTATGGGAATTCGGCAGCGCCCGCCGCCGCCGGTGACGCTTTCGATGCCGATACCGCTCTGGTCTATCATTTCTCGGAAACCGGCGGCCCTCCCGCCGATGCCACGGGCAACAAGAACAACGCATCGACTCCCGGCGCGGCCGTGCTCGGCGCTATCGTCGGTGGCGGGCTGCGTCCGCTTCCCGCCGCTCCCGTTTCGATTCCGAATAGCGGCAGCCTCGCGTGGAAGGCCGGCCAGCCGCTGACGATTTCACTATGGGTGAAGCCGGATTCGCTGCAGGAAAACGCCGTTCTGCTGAGCCGGGGAAATGGCGCGTTCCGCCTGCTGTTGGACAATGGCGTGCCTGTCATTCAGGCAGGCGCCGTCCGCACCGTCGCCGGAACTCCGCTCGCTCCGGCGGTTTGGAGCCATATCTCGGCGGTGATGGATGGGCAGTCGCTACGCCTTTTTGCCAATGGCGATTCTTATACCGAAACACCGGGTGCCGTGCCCGCCATGGACACTGCCATCACTCTTGGAAGCGACGAAACTCCCGCCGCCGGCACGAACGCATATCTTGGCGAGATCGATGAATTGACGATTTCCAATACCGCGCGCTCCGCCGCTTGGGTGAAGCTCGTTGCACTATCGCAGGGCGGCAGCGACGCAAGCCAGCGGGCGATTTCGCTGGGTCAGGTCGAGGGCGACGCTGTGGAAGAGCAAAGCAAGTTCATGGAGCATCTCTCGCTCTTTAAAGACATCGCCGGGAACATGATGTTCGATGGCTGGATTGCCATTGGCATTTGTGCCATCATGATCCTTGTCGGCTGGTCAGTCGCCATCCGCAAGTTTCTCTATCTGAACTCCATCGAAAAGGGCACCCGCGTCTTCCTAACCCAGTGGAAATCGCTTGCCACCGATCTCACCGCTCTTGACCCGGACGATAATTCGAGTGTCACCAGCCTCGGCGGCACCGTGGTGGAAAAAGACCGCGGATTGATCGAGAAATCCCCGCTTTACCATATCTACCAGATTGGTTCGGAGGAAATCCGTCACCGTCTGGACAAGGACAACAATCGCGTGCAAGGGCTTTCCGGACGATCCATCCAAGCGATCCGCGCAAGCCTCGACGCCGGTCTCGTCCACGAAAGCCACCGCCTCTCGGACGGCCTCGTCTATCTTACCATCAGCATCGCGGGCGGACCTTATGTGGGACTTTTAGGAACGGTGGTCGGCGTCATGATCACCTTCGCGATCATCGCCCGCTCCGGAGAGGTGAATGTCAACTCCATCGCACCCGGCATCGCCTCCGCTCTGCTAGCCACGGTGGTGGGACTGGTGGTCGCGATCCCGGCGCTCTTCATTTACAGCTACCTGAACGGGCGCATCAAGAACTCGCTCGGACTGATGCAGGTCTTCATCGACGAATTTGTCGCGAAGATGGCGGAGTTTTACAGGCCGGCCAGCGGTGGCGAGCGTGACCAGATGGAGAGCAAGTGAATCGACCTCCGACGATCATTTTAAATAACCGACCCCATGGCATCCGAGAACTACGACGACATCAACGTCACGCCGATGGTGGATCTCTACCTCGTGCTTTTGCTTATCTTCATCATTATGACCACGGCCGGCGTGCAGGGTGTGAAAGTGAATCTGCCGAGCGCGAGCAAACAATCCTCCCCCAAGTTGGATGCACCCAAGACCCAGGCCATCACCATCGATGGCCAGGGAAATATCAAACTGAACACGTTTTCCGTCAGCCTGTCCGATCTGGAGAGCAAACTCCGCGAAATCAAAGCCGCCTCGCCGGACGTGCCGGTCGTGGTCCGCGGTGACCGCACCAGCCAATACCAAGCCATCATGGACGTGCTCGATGTGCTCGGCCGGGTCGGGCTGAATCAGATCGGGCTCGCCACCCAGCCTTCCAACTAACGGTTATCCCCATGAATTCCTCCAAGCCTAACAAAGGCCGGTTTGTTATTGGTCTGATGCTCGCCCTCGTGGTGATCGGAGGCATCGGCTCATTTATGATGTCGGGTCCGAAAGGGGAACCGGCCGCACCGCGGGATCCGCAGATCGTTACCATCACTTTGCCGCCACCGCCGCCGCCGCCGGTTTTACCGCCGCCGCCGCCGCCGGAGGAGACGCCGCCGCCAGAGGAGGAAATGGTGATGCAGGACCCGGTCCCCGATGACGAGCCGCCGCCGCCCGATGCGCCGCCCGATGTGCCGCCATCCGACCTGAGCACCGGCATCGCGGGAAATGGCCCGGACATGGGTCTCAGTGGAAAAGGTGGCGGAAACGGCCGCATCGGCGGCACCGGACGCAAGGGTGGCGGCAGCAAATGGGGCTACTACACTTCAAGTATCCAGACCGAGATTGCCAACGCTCTGAGGCAGAATTCCAGCACCCGCAGCGCCACATTTTCCATGAAAGTCCGCGTCTGGGCAGACTCCAGCGGGCGCATCACCCGTGCCCAGCTTGTGGGCTCGTCGGGAAATCCTGCCGTGGATGACGCCATCCGCAGCGACGTTCTATCCGGCCTCACGCTTCCGGGGCCACCTCCGGCCGGGATGCCCATGCCCATCACCATGCGGATCTCCGCGCGGAAATCCTGATTTCATTTCCATACATGACTTCCAAGTTCAATCGCATCGTAGTTGCCGCCATCGGTCTTGTCGGTCCGCTTCACGCACAGGAACCGACGGACCCCGCGGTGGATCTTCCGCCGGTATCGGATGTGCCGGTGGAACCCGCGCCGTCTTCCAATGTTACTATCAATCTGATCAACCGTCTCGTTCAGAAAGGAATACTTACCCAAGCGGAAGCCGGCGAGATGATACAGCAGGCGCTGGCCGACGCCGAGACCGCCCGGAATGCGGCCGCCAATGCGGAAATCGCCGCGCTGCCACCCGCGCCAAGCGCCGATGACCTGCGGGTGACCTATATCCCGGAGGTGGTGAAAAATCAGATGCGCGACGAGATCCAGCAGGAACTCATGGCCAAGGCCCGCGAGGAGAAATGGAGCCAGAGCAGCGCTCCGGATTGGACTTCGAAATTCCGCCCGTTCGGAGATATCCGCGGGCGGTTCGAGAGTTACTCTTTCCCGGATGGAAATGATAACAGCGGCGCGTTTCCCAATTTTAACTCCATCAATAACGGGTCGCCTTTCGATACCTCGGGGACACAGTTTTCACCACAATACGATGTGGACCAAGACCGCAACCGCGCCCGGCTGCGCGCCCGCATCGGCACCGAGATCATGTTGGGCGATGGCTTCAACGGCGGCATCCGCTTGGCTACTGGCGATAGCAATTCGCCCACTTCACCGAATCAAACCCTCGGTGGATCTGGCGGGAACTTTTCGAAATACCAGATCTGGCTGGACCGCGCATTCCTTAGCTACGACGCCGGTCCGGGCGACGGTGAGGAGCTGGTTTTCCTGCTCGGGCGCTTCGATAACCCGTTCTTCTCCACCGAGGTGCAGTGGGACGATGACCTCGGCTTCGACGGTTTGGCGGTCCGCGGGAAAGTGCATGTGAATGACTGCGTGGACACGTTTTTCACTGCCGGATATTTCCCCGTTTACAATACGGACTTCAATTTCGCATCGAACCAACCCTCGAAATACCAAAGCACCGACAAATGGCTGACCGGTGCGCAGCTTGGCGTGAACTGGAAGATCTCCGACGAGCTGAATGGAAAGTTCGGCGTCGCTTACTACGATTTCAATGCCATCGAGGGCGAGCTGTCATCGCCTTTCATTCCGCTGACTTCCAGCGATGCGGGAGATACGGATACGACGCGGCCGGGATTTGCCCAGCGGGGAAACACTTACATGGCTCTGCGCAATATCGACAACTCAACTGCCGCAAACGATTTTGGAAACAAATTCCAATATCAATACTATGGATTGGCCTCCAAGTTCCGGAATCTGACTGTCACCGGCCGGGTCGACTACGATCATTTCGACCCGGTCCGGGTGTCGCTGCTGGGTGAATTCACCAAGAACCTCGCCTTCGACAATTCGGGCATATCCGGTCGCGCAGTTAACAACCGTGGTTCGTCGTCCACCGGCATCGGTGCGTTCGAAGGTGGAGATATGGCATGGAACGGGACCTTCCAGATCGGCCGGCCGGCTCTCGAACGCTTCGGCGACTGGCAGGCGGCTTTTGGCTATCGCTACGTGGAGTCCGATGCCGTGGTGGATGGTTTCACCGACTCGGACTTCGGCGGTGGCGGCACCAATCTCCAAGGTTTCACTCTGGGCGGCGTGATGGCGCTGTCGCCTTCAGTTCGCTTCGGAATCCGCTGGATGAGCGCGAACGAAATCGTCGGCCCACCGCTTAGTTCCGATATATTGCAGGTCGATCTTAATGCAAAATTCTGATATGAATCTTTCCTTACCTATATCACGGCTGGCGGGTTGCGCCGCATTGATGCTTTCTCTCGGTCATGCCGCCTCGCTCCACGCCGCGTCGGAGGCGGATCCTAGCGAGCAGCTCCGCGGGCAACTGCGGAGCGTGCTGCTCCAGCTCCGCACGGCGCAGACGGAGGCGGCCAATGCGAAGGTCGCGCAGACAGCGGCAGAGGCGAAGATCGAGGAGGTCGGCAAAAACGTGAAAACCCTCGAAACCCGTAACTCGGAACTGAAGCAGGAGGCGGATACAGCAAAAGCTGCTTCGAAGAAATCCATCGCCGCTCTGGAGGTGACGGCGGCCGCTCGCGAAAAGCGGTTGGTGGAATTTCAGGAAGCTCTGGAGAAGTGGAAAGACGGCTATAACAAGGCTGTTGTGGTGATCGACGAAAAGGAATCCGCGCGCTCGGCGCTGGCGGATGAGACGATCGCCAACAAGCGGACCATCGCCGACCTGAAGCGCAAGAATCTCGCTCTTTTCAATATCTCAATCGAGATTCTGGATCGCTATAAGAATTACTCGCTGGGCAAGGCGCTGGGAGCGCGGGAGCCATTCATCGGCACCGCCCGGGTGAAGGTCGAGAACCTCGTCCAAGGCTATACCGACAAGATCATCGACAACCGCATCCACGCCGACAAACCATGAAACACTTCGTTCTGCTTTTCTCACTAACGATCGTCGCCGCGCATGCTGCAACTCCGCCCGTCGCGCAGAGCGGCGAGGTGTCGCTAACGGCAGCGGACATCCGCGAGGCGGTTTCTCCGCTGACTACGGAGCAGCGCGCGGCTTTGCAGAAAGATCCGGCGGCGCTGGCGCAATATGTCCGCGCCATTCTTGTGCAGCGGGTCGTTTTGAAACGCGCGGCGGCAGAAAGCTGGGACAAGAAGCCGGCTGTCATCGCCGAGCTGGCGCGGGCGCGGGATGCGGCATTGGCGGAGAGTTATCTAGCGGATGCGAGCGCGGTGGATGCATCGTATCCCTCGGATGGCGAGATAGCCTCGGCCTATGATATCGCAAAGCCTCAGCTTGAGGTTCCGCGGTCGCTGCGGCTGGCGCAGATCTATATCTCGAAGGATAAAGCGAAACTCGATGGCGTTTCAAAAAAGCTCGATGCAAAGGCCGCTGACTTCGCGGAAATCGCCAGTGCGTCGAGTGAGGAATCCACCAGCGCGGCGCGCGGCGGAGAGATCGGCTGGCTGACGGAAGAGCAGATCCAGCCGGAATTGCGGGAGAAGATTTCCACACTGAAACTCGGCGCGATTTCCAAGCCGATAGAACTCAGGGACGGCTGGCACATCCTCAAAGTGCTCGACATCCGCGAGGCGCACACGCCGACGCTCGACCAAGTCCGCGGCGAACTCGCCAACCGGCTGCGGGAGGAGCGGCAGAAGCTGAACCGCCGCGATTTCCTCGAAAAACTGACGCGTGAAAATCCGGTGGCGATCAACGAGATCGAGTTATCGAAACTCCCGATTTCCAACGAGAACGCCGGAAACTGAGTTATATGAAACCGCGCCGCCGATCTTTCAGAAGCACGTCCTTGTTCGGAACGCCGCTGCGCTATGGCGCGCCGGTGTTTTTCGGATTTGCAGTGATGGTTTGCGGCTTGAATGCCGAGGCGGGAGATATCCTTCGCGGCGGCGGGGGAGGATCGAACGGCGGTGGCGCTAACAGGCCGGGAGCCGGCTCCGGCGCGGCCACTCCCGCCGCCACAGACGCGGCGCGGGCGAGTGTCCGCGACACGCTCGCGCAAACGACCCGCGCGCTGGCGGCGGCGCGGAAAATGCAGGCCGCGGCACGGCGGGCGGTGATCCGCGGCGCGAATCCCACACCGGGGCTGCCGGACGTTCCTAACGGCCTCGGCGTCGGCGGACTGCGGATTTCCGCCGCGGCGGCGCTCGATCCGTCGAAGTGGAAGGGCGCGGAACTGCCGGTGCAGAAGATCGTGAAAGGCCGGACCAAGGTGGAAATCCGCCAAACCGCGCAGCAGGCGCTGCTCGAGTGGGAGACCTTCAATGTCGGCAAGAAAACCACCGTTTCCTTCGACCAGAGCGCGGGCGGCGCGGACGTGGGCAAGTGGATTGCTTTCAACAAAATCACCGACCCATCGGGAAATCCCACGCAGATCCTCGGTAACATCACGGCGCAGGGGCAGGTCTATCTGATCAATGCGAATGGCATCATTTTCGGCGGCAGCAGCCAGGTGAACGCCCGTGGACTGACCGCTTCCTCGCTGCCGATCAATGACAACCTGATCGACCGCGGCATCCTGAACAACCCGGACGCGCAGTTCCTTTTTTCCGGCCTCGCCATCCCGGCGGGCGCGAATGGCACACCCGCGTTCACGCCGCAGGCCGCGCTTTCCGCGGATGGGAAATATGGCGACGTGATCGTCGAAAAAGGCGCGATTCTCCGCAGCCCGACGAACTCCGCCAAAACCGGCGGGCGCGTCACGCTGGTCGGGGCGAACGTGACGAACAACGGCACGATTTCCACTCCCGACGGCCAGACGATCCTCGCCGCGGGCCTGCAAGTCGGCTTCGCGGGGCATGCCGGGTCCGATCCGAGCCTGCGCGGACTGGACGTTTTCGTCGGCGCGGTGGCGGACCCGATTGCCGGGGATTACGCGGGAAAAACGGTGCAAAGCGGCGTCGTGGAAGCGGAGCGGGGGAGCATCACCATCGCCGGGCGCTCGATCCTCCAGAGCGGCGTTCTTTACAGCACGACCTCGGTTTCCTTCAACGGCCGGATCGACTTGCAGGCGAATTACGACGCCATTTCGAACCGCGCCACATCCGCCTCCACTGGCGATCCGTTCCTGTTCCGCAGCAACGGCTCGATCGAGCTCGGGGCGGGCAGCGCCATCGGGATTTTGCCGGAATACGACAGCAAGGAGACCACGATCGGCTCGGTGCTGGCGCTGCGTTCGCAGGTGAATCTGACCGGAAAAACCATTCGGCTGGGCCTCGATTCCGTGATTTCCGCACCGAATGCGACCGTCGGGATCGCCAGCGGCTCGTGGTATTTCCTGCCGTCGGTGACCTCGCCGGTGTCCACATTCGTGAAATCCGGCGGGCAGGTGTATTTCGAAAATGGGGCCGTGATCGACGTTTCCGGCTCGTCGGGAATTGAGGCGCCGGTCTCGCAAAACATCGTGGAAGTGGACCTGCGCGGCGCGGAGCTGGCGGACTCGCCGCTCCAGCGCTTGGGCGCCCTGCGCGGGAAAACGGTGCGCGTAGACATCCGAGACACCGGCATTTACGAGGGCCGGCAATGGGTCGGCACACCGCTGGCGAATGTCGCCGGCTTCGCCAATCTCATCCAGCGCTCGGTCGGCCAGCTCACGGTCGCGGGCGGCAGCGTGGACATTTCCTCCGGCGGCGCGGTGGTGATGCGGGACGGCTCGAAAATCGACGTCTCTAGCGGCTCGACGAAATTCCTCGGCGGCATGGTCAACACGAGCCGCCTCATCACCGCGGACGGGCGCTTGGTCGATATTTCCCAAGCGACGCCGGACGTTGTTTATCAAGGCGTTTACGACGGCTCGTTCACCGTGGAGAACGCGAAATTCGGGATTTCCCGGACCTACCACGGTGCGATCGCGCCGGACGGAAACCGCTTTGAGGCCGGGTCCACGCAGGGTGCGGCGGGCGGGAAGCTCGCGATTTCCGCCTCCTCGATGGCGCTCGACGGGCGCTTGCTCGGCCGGACGACGACGGGCGAAACTCAGCGCACGAACCCGCCGCCGGCCGGTTCGCTCTCGCTCGCGTTCCAGGCGCAGGACACGACTTACCCGAATCTTCCGGTCAATTCCCCGTTTCCGCCGGCGATCCGCTTCGGCACTGCGGCGCGGCAGGAAACGCCTGCGGAGTTCGCGCTGGACGAAAATGGCGACCCGGTCGGCCTCGCCGAATCGCGGCGGAAACTCGTCGTCCTCTCGCCTGATCTGTTGGCCAGCGGCGGTTTCGGCACGCTTTCCATCGATAACCACGACGGCACGATCTCGGTGCCGGAAGGCGTTGCGCTGGCCGCGCCGACCGGCGGATCAATCACGCTGCGGGCCTCGAACATCACGATCGACGGCGCGGTGACGGCGCGGGCGGGCACGATTTCCCTGACCACGCCGGGCATTTCCTATGCGGAGGCGAATGAAATCCAGTTCCTGCCGCCGGGCGCGACGCCTCCGTGGGTGGCGGAAGGGCGGGGGATTTTCCGGCTCGGTGCGACCGGCCGAATCGACGCTTCGGGCTTGTTGGTGGACGATCGCGAGGTAAGCGGCGGAGCGACCGAGTTGCCCGTCGCGCTCGGCGGCGGGACGGTCACGATTCTCGGTTATTCCGCGGCTCTCGCGGGTGGCGGCATCATCGACGTGTCCGGCGGCGCGCGGATTTCCGGGACTGGCGCGATCACCTACGGAAATGGCGGCAGCCTCAGCGTCACGACCGGCCGCGAGCCGGGATTCTCCTCGACGCTGGGCGGCACGCTGTCGCTGGGCGCGGATCTTTATGGCTATTCCGGTGCCAAAGCCGGCTCGCTTTCGATCTCCGCCGCGGCGCTCCAGATCGGCGGGGATGTCGCGAATCCGTTGGTTACCAAAGTGAATCCGGAGAAATTCGCCGCCAGTGGCTTCGGCACGATTTCGCTCGGCGGCATCGGCATCCCGGGCGGCGCTCCCGGCGTTCTCGTCGCGGCGGATGCGGAAATTCATCCAGTGGTCGCCGGTTTGCTCGGGAAAATCGGCGACGATGGCATCTTCGGCACCCGTCGGATTCTGCGCCAGGAAACGCTGCGCACGCCGGTCCGGCTGACGCTTTCCTCCGCCGGCGCCAGCTACAATGGCGTCCCGCTCGTCGTCGGCCAGGTCGTCGCCGAGGCCGGTTCGTCGATCGCCACGGATGCCGGCGGTTCCGTCGCGATTCAGGCCCAGGCCGTGACCTTGCGCGGAAGCATCGTCACGCCGGGCGGGTCGATTTCCATCGCAGGCAGCACGTCATTTCCTAGCGGCGAGACGGAATTGGCGGCATTGCCGACCGTCCACATCGCGTCCACCGCCTCGCTTTCCGCCGCCGGCGAGCGGGTGCTCACGGACGATCCTTTCGGCCGCCGGTCGGGCCGGGTTTTCGCCGGCGGGGCGATTTCCGTCTCGGGAAATATCGTGGCCGAGCGCGGCGCGATCCTCGACGTTTCCGGCGCGCGCGGGATCCTCGATCTGCCCGCCGCCTCCCAATCGCTGGCCGACGCCTCGCTCGGCGGGCTGGCGGGGAAGAATTTCGTCCCGGTCGTCATCGAAACGGACGGCGGCGCGATCTCGCTGGAAGGCTCGAACCTGCTGTTCACCGACGCCACGCTCCTCGGCGGGGCGGGTGGGAAATCCGCCACCGGCGGTTCGCTCAGCGTCCGCTCGGGCCGCTTCGTGCCCGTCGGCCAAGCGTTTAATACCGCGGAATCCAACCTCCTCGTCACCCGGAACGGCCTCACCCTGCCTGGAGGAAATCCCTCGCCCGGCGTCGGAAATGCGGTGCTAGGCGACGACGGCCAGCCCGCCCCGCAGCAGGGATATTTCGCGATTTCCAGCATGCGGGACGGCGGCTTCGATTCGCTCGATCTCGGCGGAAATGTAACCCTCGCCGGCGACATCACGATCGCGATGCCCGGCCGGCTCGGCATCGCGGACGGCGGCGTGCTCTCCGCCGATGGCTCGGTGAAGCTCACCGCCGGACAGGTCGTGCTGGGGCAGAAATTCCGCAGCCCGACGCTCCAGAATGACATCCAGCTTTTCACTTCCGGCATTTCCGGCAGCCTCGGCGTCTCGAATTACCGCTTCGCCCCGACCTTCGGGACGGGAAATCTGCAAGTCCGCGGCGGACTCGTGGACATCGGCGATCTCTCGCTGGACGGCATCGGCACCACCGGCATCGACGCGCGGGGAGGGGATGTGCGCGGCAACGGCACCTTCCAAATGGCCGGCGATCTTACCGTCCGCGCCGGGCAGGTTTACACGCCGACGCAGCGCGCCTTCAACGTCTTCGTTTACGATCACGCCGAGAGCGGCGCGACCGTTTCCGGCACCGCGACCTTCCGCCGCGGCGGCTCGCGGCCGCTTCCGCTTTCCGCTGGCGGTTCGCTCACCGTGGCCGCCTCGGTCATCGACCAGGGCGGCGTGCTCCGCGTCCCGCTCGGGCAAATCCGCCTCGGTTGGGACGGTTCCGGCACCGCGCCGGTCAATCCCATTGCGGGAAATACCGCGCCGACTCCCGTCACGGAGTTCCTCACCTTGCGCTCGGGCGGCGTCACTTCCGTCTCCGCCATCGACCCGATCACCGGCCTCGGCGTGAAGATTCCGTATGGTATTTCCTTCGACGGCACGACGTGGATCGACCCCGCGGGCAACGACATCACGACCATCGGCCCGCCGGAAAAGCGCATCCAACTCGCCGGCAGCGGCCTCGTCACCGAGGCGGGATCCGAGGTCGATCTGCGCGGCGGCGGCGATTTCCTGGCCTACCGCTTCGTGGCAGGAAATGGCGGCACGCGGGACATTCTGGCGGCCAATGGCAGCTTCGCGATCCTGCCCGGCTACGGCTTCGACTACGGCCCGTTCGCCCCGTTCAACAGCGACCCGTCCGCCACGAAACTCAACGGCCAGCCGGGCTACACGAACCCGAACCTCGCCGCCGGGGACAAAATCACGCTCGCCGCCGGGCCGGGATTTCCCGCCGGGACCTACACGCTGCTGCCCGCCCGCTACGCCTTGCTGGAGGGCGCGTTTCTCGTCACCCCGACGGCCGGACCCGCGCTCTCCTCCACGAAAACGGCGGAAGGCACCCGCCTCGTTTCCGGCTATCTCTCGAACGATCTCGACCCGTCCCGCAACGGCCCGACCACGATCTCCCGCTTCGAAATTTCCTCCGGCAAGGTCGTCCTCCAGCGCGCGGACTACCGCACGCTGCTGGGCGCGGCGACCTTCCGCCAGGCCGCGCTGGACAACAATCTCCCCGTCGTCCCGCGCCTCGCGCCGGATGCCGGCTACCTGTCCTTCACCGCCAGCGGCAGCATGTCGCTGCTCGGCAGCGTCGAGTCCGCGCCCGATCAATCCGGCCGCGGCTCGATCATCGATATCGACAGCTCGTCCGCCATTCTGGTGAACCGCACTGGCGACGGCGGCGCGGCCGGCCAGCTCGTCCTGCGGAATTCCCAGCTCAATGCTTTTGGCGCGGGCAGCCTGCTCATCGGCGGCATCCGCAGCGGCGGTGCGGTCACCGCCAGCGCGTCCAGCCTCACCCTCGACAACGACGGCGTGGCGCTCCGTGGCGACGACGTGATCCTCATTTCCAATGGCGACCTGACGCTGGCTTCCGGCTCGAAAATCAAGAACCTGCCGGACACCGCGACCGCCTACGACACTTTGCTCGTCGGCGACGGCGCGCTCGTTCGCGTGAGTGGAAATGCCAGCGCCGGCATCGTCCGCAGCGCGATCGGCACCGGCGGCGCGGCGAATCTGGAAATCGCCTCCAACGTCCGGATTTCCGGCGGCTCCATCGTCGTGAATTCCACCGGCGCGGCCAGCTTGGCGACCACCGCGGCGCTCGCCGCGGACGACGTTTCCCTAGCCGCCGGCAGGATCCGCCTGCGCCTGAGCGGCGGCGGTTCGCCGGTCGCGAACGCCGGTTTGCTGCTCTCCGGCAAGGCGTTCGCCAGCCTCCAGGCGTCCGCCAAGCGGCTGTCGCTGTCGTCGTATTCCACGATCGACACCTACGGCAGCGGCACGATCGGCAACCCGGATTTCGAGAAAATCTCCCTCCACGCCGGCGCTATCCGCGGCTCGGGAAATGTCCAATTCGCCGCCCGGACCATCGCCATTTCCAACGACCTCGCCGCCCCCGCGCCCGCCGCGGATTCCGCCGCGTTGGCCGGGAAAATCCAGTTCAATGCCGGTCGCATCGAGCTGGGCGCGGGCGCTACCCGCCTCGCCGGATTCGCCAGCGCGGAGCTATACGCCACCGGCCCGATCGTCTCTTCCGGCACCGGCAGCCTCGGCACGGCGGGCGGACTTTCGCTGGATTCCGCGGTCATCACCGGGCAAAGCGCGTCCCGCTACGCCATCGCTTCCGACGGCGCGCTCCGCATCGCGAATTCCTCCCCGAAATCCGCCACCGAATCCGCCGGACTCGGCGCGCGGCTCACCCTGCGCGGCACCGCCGTCACCGTGGACGGCGCGATTTCCCTGGCCAGCGGCAGCCTCGACATCCTCGCCACCACCGGCGATCTCGTCCTCGGCGGCGACGCGAGAACCGTCCTCGCCCTGCAAGGCGCGGCCGTTTCCTTCGGCGATGCCACGCAATACACCGGCGGCGGCACCGTTACGCTCGGCTCCACGTCCGGCTCCGTCACGGTGGGCGAAAACACGCTCATTTCCGTCGCCGCTCCCGACGGCGGGGGCGACGCTGGCGGCATCGCGGTTTCCACGCCGCGCGGCGATTTCAAATTGCTCGGAACCATCGACGGCGGCGCGAAAAATGGCGCGAAAGGCAGCTTCACCCTCGATACCGCTTCGGTCGCCGGCGGCAGCCTGTCCGGCCTCGCCGCCGTCCTGAATGCCGGCGATTTCACCGAATCCCGCGACTACCGCATCCGCACCGGCGATGTCCGGCTCGACGGCGACGCCATTTCGCGGAACTACCGCGTCTCCGCCGACCGGGGAAATCTGATCGTCACCGGCTCGATCAACGCCTCGGGCAAGACCGGCGGCGCGATTTCCCTGGCCGCCGGTGGCAACCTCGTCCTCCATGATAAATCGCGACTCGATGCCTCGGGCGCCAAGTTCGATTTCGCCGGCAAGGGGGGCTCGATCACGCTTGAAAGCGGCACCCGGCTCGACCTTCGCACCGGCTCGGAAATCGACTTGGCCGTCGCCGCGGCCAACAAGGACAGCGCCGCCCGCGGCCAATTTTCCGGCACGCTCCACCTCCGCGCCCCGCGCGACGCGGCCGGCCAGGACGTCCAAATCGCGGCCATCGGCTCCAACATTCGCGGTGCTTCGTCCATTCTTGTGGAGGGCGTGAAAGTTTACCAAATCAGCGGCAGCGGCACGATTTCCACCTCCGACCAGAACAACGTCCGCAACGACGCCACCGCCTTCCTCGGCGCGGCCGGCACCACCACCGCCGGCTACACCGCCATGCTGACGCGCCTCACCGCGCTCCAAAAGGGCCTCGATCTCATCCTCGCGCCCGGCGCGGAAATCGTGAATCCGCACGGCGATCTGGTGCTCGGTAGCTCGAATTCCGCCGCCAGCAGCGATTGGAATTTGGAGAAATTCCGCTTCGGCCCGCTTTCCGCCCCCGGCGTGCTGACCCTCCGCGCCGCTGGCGATCTCAAGTTCTTCAACGCCCTCAGCGACGGATTCGCCGGCGTCCCCGCGAACTCCGCCAATGCGAACTCCGCCCTCTGGCTCGCCCCGCTGATGGCCGCGAACGCCCTGCTCCCGGCGAATTCCCAGAGCTGGTCCTACCGCCTCACCGCCGGTGCCGACCTTTCCTCCGCGGATTTCCGAGCCGTCCTGACTGGCCCGGAACTTGCGGCAGACAAAGGTTCATTCCTCCTCGGGAAAAACTACGGCAACGCCGCCACTTACGGCTCCGGCGCGAACCAAACGACTGCCCGCTCCATCGCCGGGCGCTACCAGGTCATCCGCACCGGCTCCGGCGATATTGAAATCAGCGCTGCCAAGGACGCGCTCATCCTCAACCAGTTCGCCAGCATTTACACCGCAGGGACGCTGGTCGCCGATCCCACCTCGGTCACCGCTCCGGGCGATTTCGTCCTGCCCGTCCTCATCGATCCCAGCGGCCGCCACCCAAACCAGGGCGCGCTCGGCGCGGTCCAGCAGCGCTACCCCGCCCAATACAGTTTGGCCGGTGGAAACGTCACGATTTCCGCCACCGGCGACATTGCCCGGATGACGCGGAACTCGAACTCCGCGAACGGCGGCGAGCTCATCGACGATTCCAGCCGCCAGCTCCCGAATAACTGGCTCTACCGCCGCGGCTACATCGATCCCGCCACCGGCAAGTTCGGCGCGGCCGGCACGGATGAAGGCTCCATCGACATTTCCGACCCCTCCGCCTCGACGACGTGGTGGGTGGATTTCAGCAATTTCTTCGAAGGCGTCGCCACCCTCGGCGGTGGAAATGTCAGCCTCCGCGCCGGCAACGATGTCCGCAATGTGGACGCCCTCGCCCCCACCAACGCCCGCTTCGCCAGCGGAATTCCCTCCGCCGCCCGCTCCATCGAGCTCGGCGGCGGCGACGTGACGGTCCGCGCCGGCCGCAACATCGACGGCGGCGTTTACTACGTTGAGCGCGGCTCCGGCATCCTTCGTGCGGGCAATGAAATCCTCACCAACGCCACCCGCTCGCCGTCCCGCGGCATCATCGAGTCGTTCTCGAATCCGAGCGTCTTCGGCCGCGAAACCTGGCTGCCGACCACCTTTTTCGTCGGCAAGGGCGGCTTCGATGTCCAGGCCGCCGGCGACCTCCTGCTCGGCCCGACCGCCAATCCGTTCCTGCTGCCGCAAGGCATCAACAACAAGTTCTGGTACAAAACCTATTTCAACACCTTCGCCGCGGACAGCTACCTGAACGCCACCTCGCTCGGCGGAAATGTCACCCTGCGGACCGCCGCCACCCTGCCATTCCAGACCGCCGACCAGCCGATCCTTTCCGCTTGGCTGCTCTCGCAGGATTCGCTTTCCCTCTCGAACAGCCCCGCCAGCTTCCAGCCGTGGCTGCGCTTGGCGGAAACGGAAATCGCTCCATTTCAGACGCTTGCCGGGATCATGGCGCCGCGGCTCGGCCTCAACGCCCTCGCTGGCGGCATCGCCCTCACCGGCGGCGTCACGCTTTTCCCGTCCGCGACCGGCCAGCTTGAAATCCTCGCCCGGACCTCCGTCACCGGCCTGAATTCCACCGGCGTGAGCAACAGCACCGGAGTTTCCCGCTACGTCGCCGCCACCCTCAACGTCTCCGACGCCGATCCCGCCTCCATCCCCGCCGCTACCCGGCCGTATTCCTACTTCCAGCTCGTCGGCCGCGCCGCTTCCGCCCAGCGCACCACCGGCAGCGGCGATGGCGCGGGATTTCTCGACACGCTCGACGCCACCTTCGCGGAAACCGGCTCCACCGAGGGCGTGCTCCAGGACGAGCAGCGGCTCCACGCCGCCGGCGGCCTCCATCGCGGCGATTCCGAACCGCTCCGCGTCTATGCCGTGGAAGGAAATATCGAGGGCATCACGCTCTACGCGCCAAAGGCCGCCCGAATCATCGCCGGCACCGACATCGGCGACGTGGCGCTCTATTTGCAAAATCTCACCCGCTCCGACGTCAGCCTCGTCAGCGCCGGGCGCGACATCGTCCCCTACAATGCCGCAACCGTCTCGCGCGTCGCCGCAAATGCCGACGTTTCCGCCAACCCGCTCATCGTCCTCCAGCCGCTCGCCGGAGACATCCGCATCGGCGGACTCGGCACGCTCGAAGTGCTGGCCGGGAGAAATCTCGACCTCGGCACCGGCGCGTCGCTGCCGAACGGCACCGGCACCGGCATTGCCAGCGTCGGCAACGGCCGCAACCCGTCGCTCGTCTTCCAAGGCGCCGACGTCGTCACGGCCGCCGGCATCGGTCCCGCCGGCGGGCTGTCCCGCTCGGATCTCGATTTTAAGACGTTCATCGAGAAATTCGTGCTCACGAAAAGCGGTCGCCGCCTCCTCGCCGAGGCCGCTCCAGGCATCGATTTCGAAAGCGCCTCCCCCGAGGAACAGGACCGCCTCGCGCTCGAAGTCTTCCACCGCATCCTCCGCGACACCGGCAGGAACCACAACGACCCGAAAAGCCCCGACTTCGGGAAATACGACCTCGGCATGGCCGCCATCAGCACGCTTTTCCCGAAATCCGTGGATTGGAACGGCTCCATCTTCGCCCGCGGCCGGGACATCCGCACCCGCAGCGGCGGCGGCATTTCCATCTTCCTGCCCGGCGGCGGCATCGCCCTCTCGGATACCGCGATCGGCAATCCGCTCACCCCGCCCGGCATCGTCACCGAGTCCGGCGGAAATATCGCCATCTTCGCCCGCGACAGCGTCGATATCGGCATCGGCCGGATTTTCACCCTCAAGGGCGGCGACGTCACCATCTGGTCCACCAAGGGCGACATCGCCGCCGGATCCTCCTCCCGCACCGTTTCCGCCGCCCCGCCGACCCGTGTCCTCATCGATCCGCAGAGCGCCTCCGTCG
>JBBSUD010000039.1:0-40462 GCA_038235225.1 Verrucomicrobiales bacterium | reverse complement strand
GCTGAAGAGTCCCTGAAACGATGCGGCAAAGTCGGTGAAGAGAACGGTGGTGGCGGACATTCCGGCAGCTTGGACGAGCCGTTCTAACGTACAAGTGCAAATTGCACGAATCTTTCGATTCGCGAATCCTTAACGGCATTGACCTGAAGGTTGAACTCCGGGCTGCCCTTCTCATGCGGGGACTACGCAAAAGAGCAACCTGAAGGTTGAACTCCAATTAACGATGCGATTCAAAGAAATCAGCGGATGCCGCGGGGGCCGGATTTCTTCGGGGGGTCGAAGGTAACGTCGGTGATGGACAGGCGGCGGCCGGATTTCGGGTCGCAGGTGGCGACTTGCATTTTGCGGAGCGTCCAGACCTTTTCGGTGACTTTCATGACATCCTCGACTTTGAATTCTTTCAGCAATCCGCCGTTGTTGTCATAGCCGCGGATCTGCATGAACGCGCCGAACTTCTTGTGAACCCATACATAGACGACGGCATATCTCCCGGCGGAGGATTTCGGCTTATCCACGCGGATTTTATAACAGGCCTGACCGCCGACATCCTCCTCGCCTTCGAGCTTGGGGTTCGGCCAGTAGAAGAAGCGCAGGGCGAGGTCTTCGTAGGTCAGATCCGTGCCGGCGATGGGCTGGACGATTTGCTCGCGGGGAAATTGGGTGGTCTTGCCGTTGGTGATTTGAAATAGGTCGAAGTTCTCATCGTCGATGCGCATGTGGAAGATTTTCCAATCTGCGCCCCCTTCTTTGAACTGGAACTGGATGTTTTCCTTTTTAAGGAAAAGGACGATGGGGACATTTTTCCGGCCGGAGCGGAGATTTCCCGTCAGGCCCTGGTCGAGTTCGGTGAGGGTGGCGGCGATGCGGGCTCCTTCGAGAATCCGGCCGGCATCCTGGGCGCGGGCGGGGCTGGAAATTGCGGCGGCGAGGACGGCGGCGAGGGCGAGCGGTTTGAAAATCATGAGTTGAGGTTGGCGCGATTCGGGCCTCGGACAAGCGCCGGCGGGCATTCCTTCAAAAAATCCGGACCGGGAGATGCGGATTTCGACCCGCCCGCCGATTGGCGCTTGCCGGGGTAGGGACAGCGGAATTGGATGGCTGCCGTCCTGAGAATCCGCCTTCCATGAGTCTCCGCAACCAACTCACCGACATTTTGCCCGGCCTGCTGCCGGGAAATCCGGGTGACTCGATCAAGGGCACGGAGCTGATCCGGCTGACCCGGCGCGAATTGAGCGGGAACTATTCGGACGCCTCGCTGCGCTACCATTTCTCGATCATGTCGTGCGATCCGGCCTCGCCGATCGCCAAGGTGGAAAAAGGGCAGGGGTATTACCGGAGGAGCGCCGCGCTGCCGGCGCTTTCCGGCGCGCAGGAACTGCTGGCGCTGACGCAGGGCCGGCTGGACGATCTGAGCAATGCGGACCCGCAGGCGGTGGACGGGGCGATGATGCGGATTCGCAAGTTCCGGGCGGTGGTGACGCGCTATTTCGAGATCAACGGGCGGTTTCCCTTCGCTTTTCGCAAGGCCTTCGCCAAAGACGCGCCGCTGGGAAATTTGTGGAAATTTCCCGAGCTGGTGCTGGTCGATTGGGAGACGGGCGGCTCGCCGGACGAGGAAATGGCGCTGGACGGGGCGATGCTGGATTTCAAGCAACGCCTGGGCATCGCGCCATTCACGCTGCACTCGGCGCGGCTGCGGATCCAGCCGTCGCTGCAGACATTTCGCGAGGATTTCTTCCAAACGCTGGCAGTCTCGATGTGGGCGCAGGGCGGGGAGTTGTTCTATGCTGCGCCGGTTGAGGATGAGGCGCTTGCGGACGGACTGCGGCGGCTGAGCGCGAACTTCGGCGTGGGCGTGACATCCTTCGGGCTGACGGCGGAGGCGCTCGACGACCTGCCGCGCCCGGCGAACATTCTCAATGCCCATCCGCGGGAAACGGAGGCGATCATGGCCAAGCTGGACATCAACCGACTGGCTACGGCGCGCTCGCGGCCGCACCTCGACTGGGCCTCGCTGAGTGCGATGCGCAACGAGTCCGAGGAGGCGCAAATGTTGGTGGAATGGCTCTCGCAGTGCATCGGCCTGCGGCGGGCGGAGGCTTTCAAGGAGGACTGACGGGGTGGGCTGGACGTTCGGCAGCGTGGCGGTCGTCGGCTCGGGGGCAATCGGCCTTTATTACGGCGGCCGGCTGGCGAAGGCGGGCGGCGACGTGCGGTTTCTCCTGCGCTCGGAGTTCGAGGCGATTTCCGCGAACGGCCTGACCGCGGAAAGCGTCCACGGCGATTTCCGGCTGCCGACGGTGGCGGGATTTCGCAGCAGCCGGGAAATCGGCCCGGTCGATCTGGTCATCGTGGCGTGGAAGGCGACGGCGAACGATCGGCTGGCGGAAATCCTGCCGCCGCTGCTGCACGCCGGAACGCAGGTGCTGACGCTGCAAAACGGGCTGGGGAATTGCGAGGCATTGGGGGAAATCGCCGGGCCGGAACGGGTGCTCGGCGGGCTGTGCTTTGTATGCATCAACCGGATTTCGCCCGGCACGATCCGGCATTCCGGCGGCGGCCGGGTGGCGCTGGGCGAGTGGCGTCCGGGCGTGCCGGGCCGGGCGGCGGAGCTGGAGCGGAGGTTCCGCGAGGCGGAAATCCGTGCCGTTGCCGTGGCGGATTTGGAAAAAGCCCAGTGGGAAAAGCTCGTTTGGAACATCCCGTTCAACGGCCTCTCGGTAGCGGAGGGCGGCGTGACCACCGACGTGCTGCTGGCAGAATCCGAGCCGGAAATCCGCGCGCTAATGGCCGAGGTCGTGGCAGCGGCGGCGGCGCGGGGCTTTCATTTGGACGGGGAAATCATCGATCGGAACGTCAGCCAGACGCGGCCGATGGGTGCGTATCGGACTTCGAGCATGATCGATTTCGTGGGCGGCCATGACGTGGAAATCGGCCCGATATGGGAGGAACCGCTGCGTCGGGCGCGCGCGGCCGGGGTGGAAATGCCGCGGACGGCGGAGGTGCTTGGCCGAATCCGGCGGCGGCTGGCGGAGCGATTTCCGAAATAGGGAACGCTTGTGAAAATCCCTTGAGGATTCCGATCTCCGCGCCAACGGTGTTGGCTGCCCCCGGAGGATCTAACCGACACCCGTTATGATCCGAAACTACAAATACTTGGATTGGAAGATCGATCGCAACCTGAGCTGGGTGGGCGATCGGCTTGACGAACGCGAGGACTGGATTCGCGAGGCGCACGAGGAGACCTACGAAGAGGAACTGCTGCGGACCTCCCCGGCAGACTGGATAGTGGTCCAGGATGAGGCGCTGCGGGAGCCGGCATATGCGTGAGATTGGTGAATGATGGCGGGGCTTGGCGGCCGGAATCTACCGCCGCGTTGCCTGATTTCCGGCTTTGACGGGTGAGGCGCGGCGGAGAGGATCGGCGGGCCGTGAATTTTCCCGCATGAGTCCGACTTCCCGAGCCTTGGCGGTGGCTGGCGCATGGCTGGCGCTGGCCTGCGTGGCGGCGGCGCTGCCCGCGACGATTTTCTGGTGGCTGGCGCTGGGAGCTTTGCTGCTACTGGGATTTCTGGCCGACGGCGTGGCGGTGCGCTGCTTGCGGCGGATGGAAATCGAGCGGCGGCTGCCGGGCAGATTCGCGCTGGGCGAGGCGGCGGAAGTGCGGCTGATTTTGCGAAATCCTGGCAATCGCGCGGCGGCGCTGGAGATTTTCGACGGCATCCCGCAGGCGGCGGCGGCTCCGGCGATGCCGTGGCGCGGCGCGGTGCCGGCCGGTCGCGAAGTGCGCGTTTTCCATCCGGTGACGATTTCCGAGCGCGGCGAGGCGACCTTCGGGCCCGTGCATGTCCGGCGGATTTCCCCGCTGGGGCTGTGGGCGCGGCGCACCTATCACCTCGAGAGCGAGACCGTGCGGGTCTATCCGAATTACGAGCCGGTCGTCCGATTTGCCTTGCTGGCCATGCAGCACCGGGAAAATCCGTTAGGAATCGTCCGTCGGCCGCGGGCGGGCAGCAGCCGGGATTTCCACCAGCTCCGCGACTACCGGGATGGCGATCCCTTGGCGCAAATCGACTGGAAAGCCTCGTCCCGGCGGCAGACCCTGATCAGCCGGGATTTCCAGGAACAGCGCAATCAATCTATCGTCTTCCTGCTCGATACCGGCCGCCGGATGCGTGCGCTGGATGGCGGATTGCCGCAATTCGACCACGTCCTCAACGCCGTCCTGCTGGTCGCCCACGTCGCGCTGCGGCAGGGCGATCAGGTCTCGGTGAAATCCTTCGGCGGCAGCGACCGCTGGCTGCCGCCGATCAAGGGCAGCCATGCCATGCCGGTGCTGCTCAACCACTTGTATGATTATCGCACGACCGCCGCACCCAGCGATTTCAGCGGCGCCGTCGGCCAGTTGCTCGCCCGCCAGCGCCGACGCTCGCTCGTCATTCTGCTCACCAATCTGCGCGGCGAGGACGGCAAGGAACTCGTGCCCGCCCTCCAGGTGCTGAAATCCCGCCACCTCGTCCTGCTCGCCAGCATGCGCGAGCGCTCGGTGGAGGACGCGATTTCCGGCGAAGTCGGCACGTTTCCCGCCGCGCTGCGCTACCTCGCCGCGGACCGCTACATGCGCGAGCGCCGCGAAATCCTGGCCACGCTCGGCGCGCTCGGCGTGCTCACCATGGATTCCACCGCGCAGGAATTCGCGATTTCCCTGGCCAACCGCTATCTCGATATCAAGGCCGCCGGCCGGCTTTGAGAAATCGGTGTGGAACACGCGATCACGGCATGGAGATATGGCCGATTTCTGGCATTCTAAGCGCCGTAAGGGATAGCACAAACGCCTCGCAAGAGGCAGCCCCCCAAAGGGCGCCGCGGACATCGGAATGGGATCTGGTGTCCGCGGCTTTTTTTGTGCCATGACTGCCTGACCATCAGCCGCTTGTCGTCGGTTAAATCGTATGAAAACACGCGATCACGGCATGGAATCGCGGCCGGTTTCTGGCATTCTCAACGCCGTAAGGGATAGCACAAACGCCTCGCAAGAGGCAGCCCCCCAAAGGGCGCCGCGGACATCGGAATGGGATCTGATGTCCGCGGCTTTTTTTATGCCCGAAGCACCGGTGCGATTTTCCGAAATCGAGCGGCTGGGCCGTGCAAAATTCGACGGGAAAGCACGCGATCGCGGTATGGGAAACTGGCCGATTTCCGGCAATCTCAGCTCCGTAAGGGATAGCATACCGCCTCGCAAGAGGCAGCCCCCCAAAGGGCACCGCGGGCGTCGGAATTGGGATCTGGCGTCCGCGGTCATCTGGGGAAAATCCCCTTTAGCGCTGGATCAGGCCGAGCACCGGCGGCAGCGATTCCTTCCAGGCCAGCGCCATCGCGCAGGAAATCACGGCGTCTTCCTCGTCCCGCTTGGTGAAGCTCCGGCTGTCGCGGATCCGCTTGGAGGTAATCATGATCGCCCGCAGTTCCGGCGGTAGGGATAGCAGTCCCAGCACGCATGCGATCGCCGTCGCCGCCAGCACCGCCGCGATGCCGCCCAATGCCGGGATTTTTGCCACGATCACGGCCATTACCGCAACCATGGCAGCCAGCGGCGGCACCGCCATGCCGAAGCGCCGCCCGCCCTCGCGGGATCCCGCCGCCTTCGGGTCGCGCGTCCGCCACTCGTCCAGCGCCATCCGCCGGAGCTGCGCGCCAAGCTCCGCCGCCGTGGCTGTGACAGTTTCCGCGATGACACTTTCCCCGCTTGCCAGCGGCAGCCACCGGTCCCGCTCGCAGCGGCACGCCCGGCCGCCCTCCACCGCCAGCACCCGCAGGCCGAACCACCACCGCGCCACCAGCGCCGCCACCAGCGGCAGCAGGGAAATCATCAACAAGAAACGCCACATCGTCACCCAGCCGTGACCGCCAACCGGTCCGCTCGCAACCCGAAAATGCGTTGATGACGGCCGATGTCCGTCGCCATGCCCGCCATTTCCTCATCGCGTCCACGGGAAATCCGCGCGAACTTCCCGGCCGTGAAACAAAACGATCCCGCTAAGCCACCGATCCGCTATGGCATCACTCCGATGGCTTTTTTGGGGCTGGGCTGGTTGATCGCGATCACCGCGGCGCTGCTCGCCATGGCAGCATTCCGGCTGGTCTCGCGGTTCTTCTAACGCTCGCCTGCCCTGGGCCGGTTAGGGTTTGTTAAGCCGGATCCGTGCGAGAAATCGCTGCGCGGGCGGCCGTGCGCTATCAGAATCCGGTGGACCGGCGGGATTTCCGGAGGCGGCATTTTTCCGGCCATTTTTCCCTTGCCACCAACCCGGCCGGAATCCCAAGGTCCGCCCGCCCCCGCAAGGGAGTGCAACTCCGGTGTAGCTCAGCGGCAGAGCGGGTGACTGTTAATCACTAGGTCGTTGGTTCGATCCCAACCGCCGGAGCCATTTGACTTTCCAGCCTGCCGGATGGCCGGAAACGGGTTCTGTTTCCCTGCGAAACGGCATTTTCACGCTCCCGCTCCGATGGGATGACCATCTTCGGCGCGAGGTGCCGGTATTGGCTTGAATTGCCCGGATTTTTCCAAACAAGACTCCGGCGTTGCGGCGCTCCTCGCGGGAATCGCCGATATTCATTTCCCATTTATCCCATGATCGAAGTCGAAACCCTGACGAAACAGTTCGGAAGCAAACGCGCGGTGGACCACCTCACGTTCACGGTAAAAAAGGGCGAGGTGCTCGGGTTTCTCGGGCCGAATGGCGCCGGGAAATCGACCACCATGCGCATGATCACCGGATTCATGCCGCCCACTTCGGGCGATGCCAAGGTCTGCGGGATTTCCGTGGTGGACCAACCGGCGGAGGCCAAAACGAAGATCGGCTATCTGCCGGAATCCGCGCCGCTTTACAACGACATGACGGTCACCGGATTTCTGAAATTCTGCGCCTCCATCCGCGGGCTTTCCGGCGGGGCCAAAAAAGATGCGGTCGAGCGGGCGATTGAAACCTGCTTCCTCGGCAGCGTGGCCAGGCAGTCGATCGATACGCTTTCCAAGGGCTACCGCCACCGCACCTGTCTCGCGCAAGCGCTGCTGCACGACCCGGAAGTACTCATTCTCGACGAGCCGACCGATGGCTTGGATCCGAACCAGAAGTTCGAAGTTCGCCAGCTCATCCGCCGCCTTGGCAAGACCAAGGCGATTTTGTTTTCCACCCACATCCTTGAGGAAGTGGAAGCTGCCTGCACCCGCGCGGTCATCGTGGACCGGGGGAAAATCGTGGCCGACGGCACGCCGGCGGAGCTGCTCGCGCAGTCGGGCACCGGCTCGCTGACGGACCTGTTCCGCAAGGTTACCACCCGCGATACCGAGGCCGCCGCCTGAGGCGAAATCCGGGTTGGGCACGGCGCGCGACTCCGCGGGCCGGCCGATCCAAATCATCATCACCAACTTCCCAAGCCATGTCATCCGCCACCATCTACAAGCGCGAGCTTTCGAGTTACTTTTCGCAGCCGACGGCCTACGCCATCATTGTCATTTTCCTGCTGTTCTCGCTGGGACTCACCTTCACCTTCGGAGATTTCATGAGGGTGGGGGACTCGTCCCTGCAATGGACATTCCTGTTCTGGCACCCGTGGGTTTATATGCTTCTGGCGCCCGCCGTCGGCATGAAATTGTGGTCCGACGAGCAGCGCACCGGCACCATCGAACTGCTGGGGACGTTTCCGGTTTCCACATGGAGCGCCATCATCGGGAAATTCCTCGCGGCCGCCACCGTCTGGCTGATCGCGCTGTTGCTAACATTCCCCATCGTGATGACGGTGAACTATTTGGGAAAGCCGGACAACGGCGCGATTCTATCCGGCTACCTCGGAAGTTTCCTCGTTTGCTGCACCTTTCTCGCCATCACCATGTTGGTATCCGCCTGCACCCGCGACCAGGTGGTCTGCCTGATTGTATCGGTGTCGGCATGCGTGCTGATCCTGCTCTGTGGCTACGATCCGGTGACGCGACAGCTCGCGAACATCGTTTCTCCGGCGGTACTTCAAGGCATCGTATCCTTCGGTGTGTGGGACCATTTCAGCTCCATCAACAGCGGCTTGTTCCGGCTTAAAGATTTCATCTGGTTCGGCTCCATCATCTTCGTGTGCCTGCTGGGCACGAGCGCCATCCTTTCCTCGAAGCGCGCCTGATCCGAACCGCAACCCATAACTCACGAATCATTATGGAAAACAATTCCGCCAAAACCACCCACCCGGTCGCCCGGGCCGCCTTCGGAGTCGCGGCGCTTGTCGCCATCGCCCTGCTGGCCAACTGGCTCATCGCGCTCACGCCGCTCGGCAACCGCGGCGTCGATTTCACCGAGAACAAGGTCCACACCGTTTCGGAAGGCACCCGGGAAATCCTGAAGCATCTCGATACGCCCGTCGTCATCCGCTACTATGCCTCCCGCAATACCAGCTATCTGCCGGAAGAGCTGAAGCTCCACATGCGCCGCGTGGACGATTTGCTTAAGGAATACAGCTCCATCGCCGGCGGCAAACTGCGCGTCGAAAACCTCGACCCGCAGCCCGATACCGATGCGGAGGATTCGGCGAATCTCGATGGCATCAACGGCCAGCGCATGGATGACCAGAACCTTTATTTCGGCCTCGCCGTCTCGTGCCTGGACAAGACCAGCGTGATTCCCTTCATTGACCCGCGCGAGGAGACGATGCTGGAATACCAGCTTTCTCGCGCCATCGCCGAAGTGACCACGCCGACGAAGCCGAAAATCGGCATCATGTCCGCCTTCGATCTGGCCGGCACGCCCGCGATGATGCCCGGGCAGCCGCCGCAGCCGGGCTGGGTTATTTACCAGCAGCTCAAGCAGAATTTCGACGTGGTGGACATCGCCATGGAGGCCGCCAGCATCGACGCGAAGCAAATCAAGGTGCTGCTGCTCTTCCACCCGGCCGGGATTACGCCCGCGGCGGAATATACGGTGGACCAGTATTTGCTGAACGGCGGTACCGTCGTCGCCTGCCTCGACGCCTACTCCGTGGCCGCGCAGATGACCGGCGGCGGCAATCCGATGATGGGCCAGCAAGGCACGCCGACCACCTCGACGCTGCCGACGCTGCTGCCAGCTTGGGGGATTTCCTTCGAATCCAACCAAGTCCTCGGCGATCCGGTGCTCGCCACCCAAATGGCCGGCGGGCGCAGCGGGCTTTCCATCGTCACCGTAGGTGCGGGGAACATGCCGAGTAAGGACGACCTGATCACCAAGGACCTTGGCTCGGTCATGTTCCTGCTGCCTGGCGCTTTCACGATAAAAGGCGGCGTCGGCGTGACGGCGGATTCGCTTGTCCGCTCGACCGATTCCGCCGGATTCGTGGACCCGATGCGAGCTTCCCAGCTCGATCCCACGCTTGCCCGGACCATGAAATCCAACGGCATGGCCTACGACCTCGTGACGCATCTGCACGGGAAATTCAAAACCGCATTCCCTGACGGCAAGCCGGGTTCCGAGCCGATGAAGGGTGAGGTCGAAGGGCAGAAAAATGCCAACGATGGCAAGGAGCAGCTCAAGGAGGCCGCCTCCGATGGCAATGTGTTCCTGATCGCTGACGTGGACGCTTTATACGATCGCTTCGCCTACAATGTGCAGAATTTCGGCGGCCAGCAGATGGCGACGCCTGCGAACGGCAACTCGACCTTGCTGCTCAACCTGCTCGACCAGGCGACCGGCTCGAAATACCTGATCGGCTCGCGCTCCCGCTCCGCCCTGCGCCGGCCCTTCACGGTAGTGCAGAAAATGGAGGACGAGTTTAACAAATCCGTGGGCAAGAAAATCGAGGAATTCCAACAGAAGGAGGACGCCGCGCGCGCCCGACTCACCGAGCTGCAAACCCTGCGCGACAAGGGATCCGGCCCCTATCTTTCGCCCGATCAGGAAGCGGAGATCCGCAAGCTGCGCGCCGAGCAGGTCGAGTACTCCAAGCTGATCCGCGAGCAGGAGAAGGATCTCCGCCGCCAGAAGGACAAGCTGGCAGGGAAAATCACTCTCATCAACGTGGCCGCCATGCCGACGCTCGTCATCATCCTCGGCCTGCTGCTTTTCGGCATACGCCGCGCCACCACCCGCGCGCGCTGAATTTTCGCCATTTCCCCACTACAACCGCAAATTTCCCGCAATGAACAAACGCCAGGTAATCATACTTTGGGTCATCGCCATCGCCTTGGGCGCGGCCGTGGCCGCCGTAAAACTCGGGCAGGACAAGACTGTCCACAGCGCCACCCGCCGCGCGCCGGGGGACACGCTTTTCGAGAAATTCCCCGCCAGCGAGGTCGCCGCCATCCGGATTTCCGGCCCGGAGGATTCTGTGAATCTCGCCAAGAAGGACGGCAAATGGGTCGTCTCCGATCGCGGGGATTTCCCGGCGAATGCCGACTATGTGAACAACCTGCTGCGCACGCTCGGCGACTTGAAAGTCACCCAAGGCATGCAGGCCGGGGCCTCGTTCGCGCCGCGCTTCGGCATGGATGAATCCGCCACGCTGCCGGCGGAGCACGGACTGATCGCGACGTTTCAGGACGAAGCCGGCAAGGAAATCGCCAAGGTCGGCCTCGGCAAGAACATCGAGAGCGGTGCCTCGCCGAACCCGATGATGGGCGGCGGTTCGGTCGGCCGCTACGTGCGGAACTATGGCGACGATTCCGGATTTTACGCGGTTGGGGAAATGTTCCCATCCGTCGCCGCGGAACCCGCCCGCTGGTTGAGCGAAGGATTCATCAGCCCGGAGAAAATCGAAACGGTCGCCGTGAGCCAGCCCGGCGGCGGAGACATCGCTTGGAAGCTCACCCGCGAGGGCGAGGAGGCGGAATTCAAGCTCGCCGGCACCACCGCCGGCGAGGTCGCTGACAATTCCAAAACCGCCGCATTCAAATCGCTCTTCTCATACGCCCGCTTCGACGACGTGGTCCCGGCGGACAAGGTGGCGGAGAAAATCGACACCGATCGCCAGCGCACCGCGACCATCGTCACCTTCGAAGGATTCACCTACGAAATCACGCTGGCGCCTGAGAAATCCGCGGAGAAAACCACTCCACCTATCGTTCAGGGCGAGGCCCAGTCGGACGATAAATTTCTCATGACCGTAGCCGTCAGCGCCACCCTGCCGAAGGAGCGCAAGAAGGAGGACGGCGAAAAGCCCGAGGACGCCGCGGCCAAGGACAAGGCCTTCACGGAGCGTCTAAAAACGCTGACGGAGAAGCTGGAACGCGAAAAAGCATTCGCCGGGCGAACCTTTGAAATCGGCAAGAGCCAAGTCCAACCGCTGCTCGAAAAACGGCAGGATCTCGTGACCAAGGCGAAGCCGCCCGCGCCCGACGCGGCCGCCATGGGGTCCGTCCAACCAATGCCAGGCGGCATGATCGCCCGTCCCCCGGTTACTGCGACGACTCCCCCTATCGAGGCCGTAACCCCGCCGATTCAAGTCCCCGCAGCCAACGAAGAAGCCGCGCCGACCAAGGAGGTGGAGGCTCCGTTGGAAATCGAGCCGCTTCCGACAAATCTTGAAGAGACGCCGCCAACGATTGAGGAAGCTCCGGCGAAGGTTGAGGAAGCCCCGGCGAAAGTTGAAGAAGCCCCGGCGAAAGTTGAAGAAGCTCCGGCGAAGGTAGAGGAGGCCCCGGCGAAGGTTGAGGAAGCTCCGGCGAAGGTAGAGGAGGCCCCGGCGCAGGTAGAGGAAGCCCCGGCGAAGGTAGAGGAAGCCCCGGCGAAGGTAGAGGAAGCCCCGGCGAAAGTAGAGGAAGCCCCGGCGAAGGTTGAGGAAGCTCCGGCGAAGGTTGAGGAAGCCCCGGCGAAGGCGGGTGACGGCGCGTCTGGATTGGAAGGCGATCCGGAACCCGCAGGGCAGTAAAAGAATTTCCTCCACCGCCAGCACGCGGAGCTGCGAATCCCTTGCGGGAACGCAGCGGATTGCCATAGCCGCCATTTCCCCCGTTGGAATGCGCCGCCCGCATCGGGGGCGGGCATGCGGCTCGACCGGGCTTGATACGGGCGGGCCCGCTCCGTATCCGTTGCGTCCATGGCATACGAGCAAGCGTTCCAGCAGGCGTTCATCTGGCTGGCGGCCGCGGTGGCGGCAGTGTTGTTGGGGAAGCGGCTGGGGCTGGGCGCGGTGCTTGGCTATCTGATTGTCGGCGCGGCGATCGGTCCTTGGGGATTCCGCCTGAGCGGGAACGACGGGGGAAAAATCGCCCATTTTGCGGAGTTCGGGGTGGTGGTCATGCTGTTCCTCATCGGCCTGGAGCTGCGCCCCGCGATGCTTTGGAAAATGCGCCACCAGTTGCTTGGGCTGGGCGCCTTGCAGGTGCTCATTTGCGCGCTGGCACTCACGGGGCTGGCGATGGCGTTTGGCCTGCAAGCCCGGCCGGCGCTGGCCGCCGGCCTGATTCTGGCCATGTCCAGCACGGCGATCGTCCTGCAAACTCTGGCGGAAAAGGGCCTGCTGCACACCATCGCGGGGCAGAATTCGTTCGCGGTGCTGCTGTTCCAGGACATCGCGGTCATTCCCATTATCGCGCTGCTGCCCTTGTTAGGAACCGGCGCGGTGGTGGCGGACACGCACGGCGCTTCGAGCGCATGGATGGCGCATTGGCCCGGGTGGGTGCGGCCGCTGGCCACCATCGCGGCGGTCGCTTTGATTGTCGCCATTGGCAGAATCGCGATGCGGCACGTCTTCCAAGCGATCGCGCGGACCCGGCAGCGCGAGGCTTTCACCGGCGCTGCGCTGCTGTTGGTAATCGGGGTGGCGCTGCTGATGACCAAGGTCGGGCTGTCCCCGGCGCTCGGCGCGTTCGTCGCGGGCGTGGTGCTGGCGAGCAGCGAATACCGGCACGAACTGGAGAGCGATTTGGAGCCATTCAAGGGAATCCTGCTGGGCCTGTTTTTCCTCGGCGTCGGCGCGGGAATCGACTTCGGCTATGTCGCGAACCGCCCCGCATTGGTCATCGGCGGCGCGCTGGCGCTGATCGTGGTGAAGGGGTTGTTATTGTTTGGACTATCCATGCTGAAGGACCGCCGGGTGGACACCGCATTGGTATTTTCCGCCTCGCTCGCCACCGGCGGGGAATTCGCCTTTGTATTGATCGCGCTTTCTCAAACGTCCGGAGTGTTCGACGCACAGACGGGGCGGGCGATGGTTGCCATTGTCGCGCTGTCCATGGCCACCACGCCGCTGCTCATTCTTGCGGCACAGAAGTTCGTTGCGAGAAATCGTCCGCCCGTCTCCGATCGCGAACCGGACGTCGCGGATGAGGGAAATCCGGTGATCGTATGAGGCTTCGGGCGCTTCGGCCACGCGGTCGGCCGCCTGCTGCGCTCGCGCGGATTCGGCTGCACCGTGCTGGATCACGATAGCGACCAGATCGATCTTCTCCGCCGCCTCGGCGTGCCGATTTTCTATGGAGATGCCAGCCGGCCCGAGATGCTGGGCATCGCCGGGGCGGCACATGCCAAGGTCTTGGTCATCGCGTTGAAGGATTCCGCAACCGCGTTGAAAATCGCCGCCCATGCCCGGCGCGATTTTCCCCACCTGCGGATTTATGCCCGCGCGTACGGCAGGACGGATGCCTATGAATTCCTCCATGCCGGGGAAGAGCTCATCTATCGGGACACGCTGGATTCCTCCATCCGGCTGGGGGGGGACGTGCTGCGGTTTCTGGGAGAATCCGACATTTCCGCCGATCGCGCGACGCGGCTCTATCGGGAGCGGGACGAAATCATGGTGGTGGACATGGCGCGGCACCGGCAGTTCTCGAAGGAATATCTAAGCGCCGCGCAGGAAGCCCACCGCAGCCTCGACGAAGTCATGCGCAGCGATGCCTTGGCGGATGAAGCGGCGGAATCGGCCTGACGGGCGCTGCGCCGCGCGATGTGCGAAAACGATTTCCCTCTGTCCTCGCGCAGGACGACCGTTCGTTGGATTCCTGAAATGCCGTTTCGGGTCAGCCAGCGATTCACTTACCATAACTTTCCATGAATCCCACAACATCCTCCGGCGGGCACCGGCTCCCCATACACGGCGCGCAGCCCGTTATGGTAGAAGGGAAAATCGTCGCGGGGGCGGAGCGCGCGCCGGTCAACGCTGGCGCATATGCCAAATCGACAAAAGATCTCCGCCGTCCGGTGGCCGAGGTGAATGAAGCACAACTGGTGTTTCCGAAATGAACTCTCCGACGCCCGCCGGTATCGCCGCCGATCTCTTCCGGCAGGAGGGTTCGCGCATCGTTGCGGCGCTGACGGCGCGCTTCGGGACGCGGCGGTTGCAACTTGCGGAGGACGCGGTGCAGGAGGCGCTCGTGCGGGCGTTGCAGACGTGGCCGTATCGTGGCGTGCCGGAAAATCCGGCTGCGTGGCTCAGCCGGACAGCGCGGAATTTCGCGCTCGACCAGATTCGACGCGAGCGGAACTGGAACGACAAGCAACCGGGCATCGCCGCGGAAAGCGACCGCTGGCTGGCCAACCCTAACAGCGATACAACCCACGAGACTTTCGAGGACGACACGCTGCGGATGATGTTCGTCTGCTTCCACCCGCAGCTCTCCACCGAGACGCAGACGGCGCTGGCGCTGCGGACACTGTGCGGGCTCAGCGCGGCGGAAATCGCGATGGCATATCTCAGCAGCGAGGCGGCGATCGAGAAGCGCCTCGTCCGCGCCCGCCAGCGGATCCGCGAGCTGGGGCTGCCATTTTCCGTGCCCGGTCCCGCCGAGCTTCCGGCCCGGCTGGACGGGGTTTTGCGAACGCTCTATCTGCTATTCAACGAGGGCTACAAGGCTTCGTCGGGCGACCGGTTGGTGCGGGAAGATCTATGCCACGAGGCCATCCGGCTCACCCGTTTGCTGGCGGGAAATCCTCGCACCACCGAGCCGCGCGTCCACGCCTTGCTCGCGCTCATGATGTTCAATGCCGCCCGCCTGCCAGCCCGCTCGGACGATGCCGGCAATCTGCTGCGCCTCCACGAACAGAACCGCGCGGCCTGGGATTCCGGCCTCATTCAAAGCGGCATCCGCCACCTCGGTCTGGCCGCATCCGGGGATTTCCTCAGCACCTATCACCTCGAAGCCGGCATAGCCGCATGCCACAGCACTGCTGCGGACGACGCCTCCACCGACTGGCCGCGCATCCTGTTTCTCTATGATCGCATGTTGGAATTGGCACCCTCGCCAATTGCGGAAATGAACCGGGCTGTCGCCGTTGCCCGCGTTGACGGCCCGCAGGCTGGCCTGGACGCTCTATCCGCCATCAGCAACCAAGGACCATTGGAATCGCTTCATCTTTTCCACGCCATCCGTGGCTCCCTCGCCGCCGCAACTGGCGATACCGACGCCGCCCTAGCCCATTTCCGCAAAGCGGCGGCGCTGGCCCGACTCCCGGCGGAAAAGGAGTTCATCGGCAAGCGGATCGAAGAATTGGGGGGCTAGATCAATCTAAAGATTCCAAGCCGGAGCCAACGCTCAAGCCAGTATCCCACCAATCGTGGTGCAATGCAGTGCCAAAGGGTCGCACTCCCAAAACCCCTCAGCCCTGCATGATTTTCAATCCCCACCAGACGAGGGCGGCGGCGGCGGCGAGGAGGAGGACGAGAAGGAGGAGGCTGCGGTTCTGGTCGCGGAGAATATTGGCGACTTCGCCCCGCGAGACCGTTTGCTCGTGGCGGAGGCGGCGCTTGCGCTCCTCGATCTCGGCGAGGGGCGGCATCGTGCATTCTCGCTCGCGCAGCTCGAGGGCGAGCTTTTTGGGGATTTCGGAAAATTCCTTCTGCCGGAGCAGGAGCTCGCGCTCGGCGGCGCGGAGCTTGCTCAGTTCGGGATCTTCGGGAGTGCGCTTGCGGCGGGGCATGGCGGGGCGGGGGATGCGCTATTTCAGCAGGTAAACGAGGAGGGCGACACCGCCGAGGGCGACGATGGGGAGGTTGAAGGCAAAGCCGTTGCGGAGATTCACCATGAAATCCGAGCTGCCGGCGCCGCGGGCCGAGGCGCTGCGGGAGCGCTTGGAGGCGCGGCCGAAGATGGCGCCGCTGGCGCTGCCTTCGAAGTGGGCGGCGGCCTGGTCGTATTCGTCCGAGGCGATGTCCACGGCCATGGTGGAGCGGTCGAGTTTTTCGGCGAGATTATCGCGGTTCCAGCCCTCGGGACTGATTTTCTGGAGCTTGTCGAGGTGCGCGGCGAAGCAGGTGCGGCATTGTTCGAGATCCTCGGTTTCCTGCCGCATTTCAAAGAGGCCGCGGTCGATGAGGGTGATCGAATTGGTGAGCTTTTCCGTGAGCTCCACCTGCTGGGAAATGAAGGAATGCTTGCGGCTGGTGAGCTCCTCAAGCTGGGTTTTCTGGCGCTCCAGCTCCTCGCGCTGGAGCTGGATGCGGTCGAGTTCGTCCTGAGCGGCCTGGAGCTTGCGATCGTAGTCGTCGTCATTGGCGCTCTTGCCGCCCTGCATTTCCATCTGGTTGGAGCGGATCTTGATGTGGTGGGTATGTTCGGCGGTGGCGGCCATGATTGGAAAAGGTTGGCGTGAAGCCCATTCCGTATCGAAATGGCGCGGTGGCATCCAGCGAAATATTTCGGGATGCTTGATATTTTACCCCGGCTCAAATGTAGAACATCGGGTCGCCGCGGGTGGTGGCGAGGGATTCGAGGGTGACGCCGTCGAGCGCGGCGGAGAGCGTGTCGGCGACCTGCTCCCACGCGTGGCTGACTGCGGGGCCGGATTCGCCTTCGCGGATGACGGACCGGTGGAGTAGCGCGGGGTCCACTGCCTCGGCGATTTGCCGGAGGGTGACGAGCTCGGCGGGACGGCCGAGAAGGTAGCCGCCGGCCTTGCCGCGGCGGCTCTCGACGAGGCCGGCGCGGCGGAGGTCGTTGAGAATTTGGACGAGAAAGTTGGCGGAGACGGCTTCGCGTTGCGCGATTTCCTCAAGCCGTGTAAGAGTCCGCCCGTCGTGACGTTTGGCAAGCTGGGCCATCGCACGGCACGCGTACTCCAACTTTTGGGAAATCTTCATGAACGAACTCCAACAGGCCGCGAATCCACCGGCCAGAAAGAACGCCCCGAAGCTCTGCGCCGGGAAAATCCTCGACCTGCGCAAGGTCTGGGAAACCCTGCACGCCGAGGCCCGCCGGGTTTATGACGACGAGCCGACGCTGCGCCCGCTGGTCAACGACATCCTACTGACGCGCGCGACCCTGGCCGAAACCCTGGGCGCGCGGCTGGCCCGGCGGCTGGCGCGGGAGGACATGCCGCGCCCGACGATGGAGCCGCTTTTGGTCGGCGTATTCTCGGCCAACGCGCAGATTGTCCACGCGGTGTCGCGGGATTTGCTGGCGATTTTCGACCGCGATCCGGCCTGCTTTTCACCCTTGGAGCCGCTGCTGTTCTTCAAGGGATTTCTCGCACTGACGATCCACCGGGTAGCGCACCAGCTCTGGCTGGAGGACCGGCGGTGGCTGGCGCTGTATTTCCAAAGCGTTGCCAGCGAGGCCTTTGCGGTGGATATCCACCCGGCGGCGAGGATCGGCTGCGGCATCCTGCTTGATCACGCGACTTCCTTCGTGGTGGGGGAAACCGCAATTATCGAGGACGACGTATCGATCCTCCACGAAGTCACGCTCGGCGGCACTGGCAAGGACTGCGGAAACCGCCACCCGGTCGTCCGCTCCGGCGTGCTCATCGGCGCCGGTGCCAAGATTCTTGGCAGGGTGGAAATCGGCACAGGCGCGAAAATCGGCGCCGGTAGCGTGGTCCTGAGCGACGTCGCACCGCACACCACCGTGGCCGGCGTGCCCGCGGTCCTCGTGGGCATCGTCCCGGAGGCGAATCCGGCCAGCGAAATGAATCAAAGCATCGACTGCAGCTGCCACATCTGAGCGCCCATGAAACCCCTCCCCATTCTCGCCGCGCTGCTTGCCGCGACCGCCATTTCCTGCCAGAAAGCCCACGACCTAGCGAACAAGGCGCGCACCGCCGTCGAGGCGGAGCTGGCCAAGGTCGATGACGGTGACAAGCCCGACTCCGCCTTGGAAAAGCTCGTGGACCGCACTGGCGAGGGCGTCTTTTTCCGCAAAGATCTGGCGTTCCCGAAGCACCTGGACGTCACCACCACCCGCCGCGTGGAGCTCGACGTGCGGACTTCCGAAACTTCCGCGCTCGGCAGTGAATCCGGCACCACCAAGGCCATCGAAACCAACGTCAACCGCCTCGAGCGCGATGGCGACCGCGTCCGCTACACCCTCGTGAAATCCACTACCGCCGCGCCCGACGTCGCGGGGACGGATCAGGCCGTCAAGCCGGTTGAATCGATGCTCGCGCCCCCGTCCAAGCCACGGCTCTTTCTGAAATCCGGCGGCAAATGGCAAATCGCCGCGGACCAGGGATTTCGCGGAGCCGCGCTCTCTCGCGACCTCGCACCGGTCTTCGACGAGCTGCTCGCCTCCTACGGATTGGCCCCTCGGCCGCTCTGGTTCGGGAAGAAGCGTATGAAAATCGGCGATAAGCTCACGGTCGCCGGCGCTTCTCTGCCGATGCTGATTTCCGGCGCAGCCTCGGGCAGCCTCGCGATGGAACTGGTCGCCTTCGAGCCGGTCAATGGCCACCCGTGCGGCGTTTTCACCGTCGCCGGCGATTTCAGCCGCAAGAATTTCGCGGATTTCGAAGGCGTCTTCTCGGACGAGGAGGTCACCATCCGTTCCGGGAAATTCTGGCTCTCGCTGCTTTATCCCGTCATCCTGCGCGAGGAAGCCGATACCATCCGCACCTTCAAATCCGGCAGCCGCGGCGGCCCCATCTCCCGCGCCCAAGGCAAAGTCGGCGTCTCCGTTATCCGCGATTGGAAAATTCTCGCCCCGGGAAACCCACCGAAATGACCTCCACCGAATCCACCATCTGGAAAGGCAGCTCCTCGCAATGGCTCAACCTCGGCCCCTTCCTCATCTGTCTCCTCGTGGCCGGCGGCATCGTGGCTGGCGGCATCTTTTTCCCACCCGCCTTCGCCGCGCTGGTTCTGCCGGCCGGCTATGCCATCTGGCGCTATTTGCTCGTCCGCACCCGCACGTATGAGCTGACCACGGAGCGCATCCGCGTCACCTGGGGCGTTATCAATCAACATATTGACGAAATCGAACTCTACCGTGTGAAGGACAATCAGATGATCCGCCCGTGGTGGATGCGCCTGACCGGCCTCGCTTCCATCCTGCTCGATACCTCGGACCGTTCGCTCCCCGATCTCATCAGTCCCGCCGTGAAAGACGGCGTCGGCTTGCGCGAAAAGCTCCGCGGCCAGGTCGAAATCCAGCGCGACCGAAAGCGCGTTCGCGAAATGGATTTCGCCGATGGCGGCGATCTCGATCTCGACCTGCACGGTTGATCCCATGGAATCGGAGAAATCCAAAATGCTCGCCGGCGGGCTCTACCAAGCCTGGGACCCCGAGCTCACCGCCGAACGCTTCCGCGCCAAGCGGCTTTGCCGGCAGTTCAACGCCACTTCCGAGGACCTGCCGGACGAGCGGCGCGCCTTTCTCCACCAGATCCTCGGCACCTGCCCGGCGGACATCCACATCGAGTCGGATTTCCGCTGCGATTACGGCTCGAACATCCATCTGGGCGCGAATTTCTACGCCAATTTCGACCTCACCATTCTCGACGTCTGCCGCGTCACGATCGGCCGAAATTGCCTCATCGCCCCCCGCGTCTCCATCTTCACTGCCACCCATCCCATCGACGCCGCCACGCGGATTTCCGGCGTGGAATATGGGAAACCCGTCACCATCGGCGACAACGTCTGGATCGGCGGTCATGCCGTCATCAATCCCGGCGTGACGCTCGGCGACAACGTCGTGGTGGCCGCGGGCGCCGTCGTCACGAAGAGCTTCCCGGACAACGTCATCCTCGGCGGCGTCCCCGCGAAAATGATCGGTCGGGCGGACCAGCGCGCTACTTCGCCTTCCTAAGCCTCGCGGCGATCGGTTCGGAAAATCCGTCCAGCCAGCCTGCGGTCTTTTTCACCAGCAGCAGATCAGTGTGCTGCCGGCCGTTTTCCCCCTTGGCTGGCGGCAGATCGGCCAACGTGCGTGCCACCGCGAACTCGATTTCCTTGCGCTCGCCGCAGGTGAAGACGTGGAAATCCTCGTTCAAACCGCGCAGGAAATCCGCCGGGTTCGTGTCGCCCAAGTTGAGGAATTTCGTGTCGAACTCGATCAATCCCATGGCCTCACGCGCCGCCCGCAGCCGGTGCGCGAAGCCCTTCAATGCCTTTGGCTCGTAGCCTTCGATGTCGATCTTGAACATCAGTTTCCTGCCCGCGACATCCTCTTCCGGTACCAACCGGTCGAGCGTTTCGGCGGCGATCTTATGCTCCTCCAGCTTCTCGTTCGAGCGGATCGCGCCAGCCACCGCCGTGGCCGTCCCGCTCCAGTCGGGATCCACGTAGAGCAGTCGCTCCGGCGCCGCTTCATCCGCCACCAGCACGTTGAAGAGGCGGATTTGCGAATGGTTCGGATGGTTCTGCCGCGACCGCCCGGCAATCTGGAAAATCCGCGGATTTGCCTCGAATCCGAACAGCTTCACGGAGTCCGCATAGGTCGAGCCCAGCAAGCACTCGCCATAGTTCAGCCCCACATCCACCAGCACTTCCGGGCAGAATGACTCGTTGAAAATCCGCCACAGCCGCGCGCCTTTGGTGGATCTGCCACGCGCCACATCGCGGATCAGGATCTGGCGCGCGCGCCGGTCGTTCGGATCGATTTCCAGCAAATGGTCGCAGCCCGGCAGCCGGATCGCCGTGGGCGTCGCCGTCCCGTAGCGCAGTTTCACCCGCAGGTCCGCGCACCACGTCCGCCATTTTCTCCGCAGCGGGCTTTTCATCGGATGGCGGTTTTCCATGAGGGTTTCGGACCGTGGGAGCGGACTCTGAGCCCGTCCTGTGAGCTGGATGCGATGTATTGCGGCATTCGATTTCAGGGAGAAAACAACAGTTGCGCGGTCAGGTGGAACGTCCCGGCCGGGTAGGTTCGCGCTCGCCCCGCACGCGGCCCGCGATGTCTTCCAGACCGGCCAGCCGGAGGCAAGCGGGATCTCGCCAATCCAGGGCTTCCGCTCCTCCCGCCCGGCGCGTCATTTCACCCGATAGCCGCTCAAGTCCGGCGCGAACAGCGAGTCCGGCAGCTCCGTGTTGAACTTCGAATTATGGAAAATCGTCCGCACGCGGGATTTGTCCTGCAGCTCCATTTCCATCGCCCGCAGCTCGTTCTTCGCCGGGTCGATATCGAGGAAAATCCACGGCACCTGCGCCCGGATCCGGCGGTCCTTCGGCTTGAGCGTGTATTGGTAAATGCCCTTGGCCACCCGCGATTCGACCACCTCGAATTCCTGATGAAACGCCTCCGCCGATTGGAAAGCCTTCCCCGTCAGCATGGAAAATCGCGCGGCCTGCGGCGAATCCACGCTGGTGCGCCGGGCGGATTTCTCCGCCGCATCGATGAGCACGAAGTTCGATCCGTCCGACACCGCCAGCGTCTGGAATGGCTCGCCGAGCTGCCAGCGCACCTTGTCCGGCTGCTTGAACGAAAGCCGGCCGGGCGTGGATGTCGGATTCTTGAGGGCCGGTAGTTTGCGCTCCTGCGTGAAAGCCGTGTCGAGGGTCCGGACCGTCGCCTGCCGCGTGAGCCAGGCATCCAGCGGGGCGTTGTCCGCACGTGCGGAGGCGAGGGCGAGCAGGGGAACAAGCAAGGTGGCGAGGCGCATGGCAAAACGAATTTCGGGAAAATGCCGCTCATGGCAAGCCCCGCAGCGCCATCGGACGGAACATCAAATCCCACGGACCCGTGGCGGCGGATTGCATCCGCCAAGCCCAGCCCAATCTGCCCATCGAAACGAAGAACGACTCAACCCGAGCACAAACTCCGTGAAAACCAGCGATCCAAGCTGAGGACAAACAGCCCGCTCGTTTCATTCCAAACATCGGACCGCGCGATTTTTCCCAGCGGAGGTGTGCGCCACGAGGTGGAACCATCGCGGAACTCGCGGAGCGACACCGGCTCCTTGTCGTTTGCCACGCGTCAGGGGCGCAGGCCCTTTTCACGAAGCAACGCGTCGGCCCAAGCGGCGTCATCGGGAGCAAGCGGCGGCTTCGGGTCTTGGCGATAGTCGATGTCCAAGCCGTATTCGCCGACCTCGAAACAGCGGTCGAAGACGGCCTGCAAATCGAGTGTGACCGGTGCGTCCTCCTGCCGCAACGGCACGGCGAAGACCGGCATCCGTTCGCGCGGAGCGATGGGATAAAATTTCATCCACGTCTTCTTCCATCCCTCGCAGACGCAGATGCGCGGCCATGTGGTCATCTCTTCCGGGACCGAGGCCTTGGGCAGCGCGAGCACATGCCTGCCGCCTCGGATGAGGTCGATTTCGACAAGGCTCACGCCCGCGCCGCGGTATTCCCTCTGCTTTTCCAAATACATCTCCATGCCCTCGCCGGGCGTTTTGTTGGTGGGACTCAGAAACTCAATCACCGTCACAACCCGCCCGCCCGCACCCGGCGCGATGATCTCAATGAAGGTCTCCCGCGTCGGCTGCGCCAGCGTCCGGAACGACAGTGGTTCCGCCACGGCCAAGCCGCCATCGTCCGCCTCTCCGCCGCGCCAAGACCCGCCTGCCGCGCGCTCGATCACATGAAGGTCCGGCACCACGTCGCGCTGCCAGCCCGGATCTTGAAACGGATTTTCGACAATGAGCCGCTCTTCGATTCGCGCGCGTAGATCGCTTGGCAGGCCGGGATTCAAGCGTTCGCGTGTGTAAACGATGAGCGCGGCATGCACGTCCCGCCAGAAAGGCTCCACATACGGATCGAATCCTGGAAACGGACTTTTCGGCGCACGCATGGCGGAAGACTGCACCCGCGCCGCGGACATGGCAAACTTCGGCGCGGTAGATCTCGCGCGCACCTTCGCCGCTGCGGACGCACTACAAATGGGTTCCTGATCCAGGCGAATCGGAAGTTAAGTCGGAATGCGGTTCTGCAATCGGTTCCATCGCCCCACCGGTCACCAATCGCTGGCGGTCGTAGCCGAACCTTGCCCGCATCGCCTCCATTTCCGCGGTCAGCGGGCCAGCCGCCACCCGCACCGTCAGCGGCACTTCCTCGTCCAGAGTCGCATCGGCCGCACGGGCAAACCGGCAGGCGAACAGCGTGAAAAGCGCCGGCAGGGTCTCCCGCGGAATCACATCGCGAGCCCGCGCCACATGCAGTCCGGCGGCCGTCAGCGCATCCAGCGCCCGTTGCTTCTGGCGCGACGGGAAGCACAGCACAAACCAGCCGTCCGGCGATAAATGCCGCACCGCCGCTCGGGCATAATCCGAGACATCGCCCCGCAGCTCGAAGCGCGCGTGGGCCTTTTGCGAGTCTCGGGGGATCACGCCGGAGCCTTCCGGGAAATAGGGCGGACTGCCGGTCACAAGAGGAAACGTTTTGCCCAGATTCAACTCCCGCAAATCGCCGTGCGAGAAATCCACCCGATCCGCCAAACCGGTGCACGCCACGTTCGTTCGCAACAACCGATGGCTGATTTCCTGCGCCTCCACCGCCGTCAGCCGCGCCGCCGGCCCCATGCCCCAAAGCGTCAGCAAGCCGACCGTCCCGATCCCCGTCCCAAGGTCGAGATGTTCCGTTACCGGCGGGGAAATTTCCAAGGCATACCATGCCGTCAGCACATCATCCACCGAGTGCCGGTGCCCGCGCCGGCGCTGTGCGATCAACCACCCCGCCGCCGCCCCCGAGTCATCGCAGCAGCCCTCACGCCCCGCCAATCCGTGCGGCCCCGTCAGCGCATCCACCGTGATCCGCTCGCCCAGCTCCTCTTCCAGATTCAGCCGCTCCTCAAGCCAGTGTCTCGGAATGGCGAGGCCGGCCCGATCTATTCCGCGAGACTCATTCATGCCATTTTTCCAATCCGCTTCATCCCGCCGCCTTCCCTGACCTTCCTTACTCTTCCGGACAAACCTTTATATTCCGCATGCCGCCCAATTTTCGTCCTCCATCCAAAAGGAAAACCTGAAATGCCGCCGGAGTCTTCGAGTCCGGGCGAAATCTTATGGCTGATTCAGCGTTACCCTTACCCGGCCGAATCGCTTGGAGTCACCTGCGGGAATAGCCTCGGAAACCGTCACTCGCTGCCAACCGGGCCAAGCCGGGGCCAGGTCATCTACAACAGCGATCGATCCGGAGTCGGCAAAGTCCTCCGGGGACGAACCGAACTCCGAATGATAGATGAGCTCGGGGATGCCCTGGCGGCGGAGGTATTGCAGCGTAATCGTCCGGCCCGCCGGACCGGCTGGAATCACGACCAGCCGGGGCAATCCGGATGGAGGATCGACTGCCGGATCGTAAACCGCTCCATCGGGCACGTTTGGATTCAGATTGAATGCGAATTCGAGAAGCTGGCAGACACCATCATGGTCGGCGTCGGATTTCATCGAGGCGGGCGTGCCATCGACTCCGTAATCCAAGGCCCATTGCTCATAGGCACTCCGATAGGTCACCCGGATCGTATTGGATTCGTAATTGCCGGCCCCGCCGGCGTCGAACACGGCGTTTCCAGCTAGTGCCAGAGTTATGGTTCCTGCGGTTGGCTTCACGCTAATGATGAAATCGGCTCCCGAGCCGTCCACCGCCACAACCGAACCACCGGTGATGATGAAATCACCCGGGGACAGGCCGGTGACGGATTCGGAGAACCGGGCCGTCACGTCGTAGTCTCCATTCACCACGGCTGAGGGTCCGGCCAGCGAGACGAGCGGGCGAACGCTCAGCAGCTCCAGCCGGTCAAGCCGGGTGCCATCGTCGCGGCCATAGATTGTAACCGTGTGGAGACCCGCGGTGAAATTGAGGGTCACCGGATCGGGTCCGCCCGCATTGCTGAGGAAGTCCCAGGGATAGTCAGCGCCCACGGGCCCCGTATTCCATTGATAAACCGTGCCGAGTGCCTGATTCCCATCGATTTCCACCCAGAAAGAGTCGCTGGAATTGTCTGCGGAGCGGATCAGCCCGCGCAGCATCCACTGGCCGGGCTGGGGAATGACAAAGACATATTCCGCCCGGTGCGGGGTTGTCACCGGGAGATTGTAGTTTCCCGGATAGGCTCCGTCTGGAAGTGATAGATAAACTCCGTGAGGCGCTGCGGCGTCCGGCGTGAGCACCATTCCTCCACCAATATACGAAGCTTCCGCAGCCTCGAGAATGAGCAACTGAAGGGTGAACCGGGTGCTGGCGGAAACGCTCGCATTCAGGACTTGCCCGTTAGAATCAGTGATGCCTCCCGCGGTGAGCTGAACCCCGACGGTGCCGGGTGCCACCGGGGTCAAACCCAACACATAGTCATCTCCAACGGCCGTGATCGTGTCGAGGGTGGCATTCGTGATTGCGAAGTCCGAGGGATCGACCCCGGTGACCGGGCGACCGAATGACAGCCCTAACTGAAAGGCCCCGGCCACGATTTTCGGGATGTTGACGAATTCCGGCATGATCGGCGACGGCGTGACCACCAGGCGGATCCAGCCGCCGCCGGTGGTGATGGCACCCGCGGTTCCCGACGCCAGCGAACCGCTGGCGATCACGGGCACGCTGTCGAACGTGCCGGAACTGCCGGCGGAATTGTAGACCGCTAGTGGATAACTTCCTGATGGGGTATCATTCGCCAAATCGACCTTAACGACCGGCAGCGTGCCCGCCGTGGCCACGGTGAGCGATTTGGAAAGGGCCAGCGGTGAGCCGGGCGCCAACCGGGCGGACGATCCGGCCTCGAAAGTCACAGCTCCCCCGATACTTCCCGTGCCGCCGAGCGTGCCGCCGGACCGCACGGTCACCACGCTGCCGCCGGCGGTGGAACCATTCACCAGCAGGGCCCCGTTGCTAACAACCGTGGGCCGGAGATAGGTGTTGGCCGCCGCGAGGACCATCGTGCCGGCGCCGGTTTTGACGATACCCGTGTCTGCGAGGCCGCCGGTGCTGCCGGTGATCAATGTGCCGCTCACCAACAGATCGATGCCGCCGGGAGCCCCGCCCGGATTGATGTTGAAAATTGTTCCGCCAGTTTGGCTGGGTATTACGGAATCGCACTCGATGGTGGAGGAGTTCGAGTTGTTAGGACCGGTGTTGACGGCGACGCCATTGTCCAGATCCCACGAACCCCATTTGAGCTGGTTGGAGTTTCCGCTGTTGCTCAATATACCTCCATTGAGGGTGAGCAATCCCCGGATGTGCGCGCTGGTTCCGGCGCCGGGCGTGCCCTGCTGCGAGGTCTGCGGGCTGCCTGTCAGCAGGCCTCCGGCATTGATCGTCACCGGCAGGGTGCCGATGACGCTGGTGGAACCGGCCAGTGAATTATCGAGGCCGACCTGAACCGTGCCACCCGCATTGATGGTCAGGCTTGCGCTGGAATTCAATGTGCTGGGATTGGTATTGCCATGATTCAGCAACAAGACCCCACCATCCACGACCGTCGGTCCGAGGTAGGTATTAACCGCCGTCAAACCCACCAACCCGGGTCCGTTCTTGATCATTCCCTGAGTGCCTGCCAGCACCGCATCAATCATGTTGCTTCCGCCATTGTTCACCGTAATCACCGGAGTCGCCGCGCCATCCAGGGTCAGCGGCCCGCCGGAACCGGTGTTCAGCGTCCAGTTATGGTTTCCGCCCGCATCGCCGAAGATGATTTGGCCGATGGTTCGCGCGCCATCCAGAGATACCCCGAGATTGGAAACCATCGTCAGCGTGTTGAAATCCGCCGTCCCGCCAGGGCCGGAGGCGATGACGCCGTTCAACCAGTTGCCGGCCGCCGCCCACGAACCGCCCGCCGGTCCCGTCCATACGGACGAGGAGCCGACCGTTGCCGGATCGAAGAGTTCCACATCATCGGCGGTCATCCAATTGCCTGCATTCGCATCGGAATAAAATCCCAGATCGCACGCGCCGTTGGTTACCACGATGCCCGTCAGCTCGATCTTGGTATAAGTCGAGCCTGCCTGGATGTTGGCCCGTTTCTCCGGTCCTCCATAACCATTCACATAGAAATAACACTCTTTCTGCCCGCCGCCACTTCGCACCCGTACGCTCGCCGAATAGGTGCCGTTCGGCAGGCCTACCGTCCGATAGGTGTTCACCTTGTAGGCGCTTGCCTTGGAGTGAATGAGATCGCGCGCGCCCGAATCCGGATTGGCGGCCTCCGTAAAATCGGCATCCTCATCTCCGTCCAACTTGGTCAGCCAACCGGCCATGTCATCTTCAAAACCCGGATTGCACACATAGTTTGGCGTGCCCAGATTCCGGAAATTCGGAATCCGGTGGAAGGTGAAAAGATCGGCGTCATGCCAGCGATCCGAAGTCCCCCTGCTGTGATCCCAGCCCGTGCGCAGGGTGAACACGATGTCAGCTCCATCGAACAACAGGAATGGATAATTGAATCCATGATAGCTCGTGGAGTGGCCTTCCAGAATCCTGCCGCGGAAGCGGAAATCCCCGATCCGGCCGCCGGCAGCGCCCGCACTGTAGAGATTCAACTGGCCACGATTGGTGCCGCCGCTCGTCAAGGCCCAGTATTGATCCGAGACCGGATCATAACGGACGGTATATTTCGATCCCGATCCCGGCAGCCGGGGGCCGGCGTAGTCGGGGTCGATCGCCGTCTTGTTCACATCACCCCGGTCTGCTGAAATCATGGCAATGCCGTTCGCCGTGATTCCGTCCGCCGGCCGATAGATATCGCTCTTGGTCGCATTGACCACGCGTCCCTCCTTCGTCGTCAGCAGCGTTCCCTCCGGCTCGTCGATGACCGTGGCTTTCTGGCCATTGGCCAAAGTATAGGTGCCGAGTTTCGCGCCCCATGTCGCACCCGGCGCGGAATAGCTCCAATTGGATTCCACCATGAGATCGGCATTGACTGGCGCGGACATCAGGCCCGGGGCTGTGCCAAACGGGCTAGTCACTGTGGCCGCCTTCCAGATGCGGCCGTTCACCACGTCCACATGCGACGGCGCGTCACCTCCTCCGCCGCCGGCAAAAACACTGCTTGTCCACGAGATGCCATTGTCGGCCGATTTATAGATCCGGGTGCCTCCGCCACTGGTATTCCAGCCGATCAGATAGATCGCGCCCTGATGCTCGAAAATGCTGGTGCGGTTTACAGAAAGATTACTGGCGAGGTAAGTCCACGTCACTCCCCGGTCGGTCGATTTCCAGACTCCCGTCGCGCCGCTAGCACCGCTGATGCTTGCCAGATAGTCCCCGTTCGGCCTGATCAAGAGATTCGGATTCGCCACGGTGGTGTTCCCGCCACCTTCGTTCTTGGTGGCGATGATCGAGGCATGGGCCATCAACTGGGGCGGATTTTCCCAATACAATTCCCGCTTGCGTGCGAAGACGAATGGCGGACGCGGAGTTGATAGGGAATTGACCGGCAGCGCCACCCACACACCCGGCGCGGGGTATGGGAGCTTATAAAACCAGTAGGGTGAATTGAGATCCGGAGACGCGCCGGTATTGCGTCCGATCTTGTCCAAATAGTAGTCTGGATTAACTCCGGGATTGAGCCTCACCCAGCCGTCGCCCGAGGCGGCGGCGCTCGGCATGGCGATCAGCAGGTCGCCCGCGGCATCCGCCTTGATCCGCTGGATTCTATCATTGATTCTGCTGTCGTCCGATGCCGGTCTGAAATCGTGGGTGGCATATTCCCAGTTATTTCCCGAGACTTGGGAAGGGATGGAAGACTTCGGGAAAATCCGGCCCAGATCCCAGGAATCCGAGTCCAAATGATCGCTTTTGTAGCGATAGGTTTGATCCGTGTAGCGGATGCTAATGCCGATGCCTTCCAAGCTGACGCGCCGCGCGTCGGCGATGCCAACGAGCAGGAACAGCAGCATCCAAATCATGGCGAAAGGTGAACTCGATTTTGATTTCATCGTGATGGAGATGGAGGGTTTTCAGGATGCGAAGAAACCGGATTTCGGCACTGAAGCCGGGTGGGGGATCCGGCCGGCCAAATCACCTCCGGATTGTTTTTCGGCAGGGCAGGCTTCGCTAGGGACGCGGGACTACGTCACGCCCGGTCCAGGTTGTCAAACTGGAAAAGATCCGCGTATATCTGGAGATTTTCGCATGATTTCAGTCCGTCGCGGTTGCGGCAGAACACGCGTTGCCGCCGCGCCCGGACGACCCGTCCATCCCGCGACCTTGCAAGTTGACTCCCCGCGGCCACGCGGCTTCGATCGGAAGGCTTTAACTCCACAATCATTCCATGAAACCGACCCATGCCCACCTCGGCACAGCCATCCTGCTGTTCTTCTCCGCCTGCGCTGCCTCCGCCCAGATCCTCATCTCGGGGAACGAGAACAAGATCGATCTGGATCCGGGCGCGGCCACGGTCGTCCCGGATGCCCGGCCCGATTCGCTGTCGATCATCGATTTTTCGAGCTTCCCGCCCAAGATCGGCAACATCGAGAACGTCTCGAACACGGTGCTGGGACCTCCGTCGAATATCGCCATCACGCCGGACGGCAAACTCGCGCTCGTGGCTGACTCGGTCAAAATCGATCCGGCATCACCCACCGGCTATCTCCCGAACGACGAAATCCATTTGCTGGACCTGACCACCAGTCCGCCCCGCTTGATCGGCAAGGTCAGGGCGGGCGAGCAACCCAGCGGCATTTCCATCAGCGGGGATGGCAAGCTGGCGCTCGCGGTCAACCGGGCGGCCGGCACCGTCTCGGTCTTGAGAATCGACGGGAAATCCGTCAGCCACCTTGGCGAGGTCAAGGTCGCGGAACCCGCGTCGAGCGCGTCGGACGTGGCCATTTCCCCCGATGGGAAGCGGGCGCTGGTGAGCGTGCAAAAAACGAGCGTTCTGGTTGAATTGAAAATCGAGGGAGAGAAGGTCGCCGCCACCGGGCGGCAGTTCGGGGTGTACGGGCAGCCGTATCGGGTGGTGATTTCGCCGGACGGTAGGTTCGCGATCACGGCGGGCGCTGGATTCGGCTCTCCCGGCGACCTCGACGCGGTAAGCGTCATCGACCTCGCCGCCGCTCCGGCGCACACCATCCAGCATCTCACGACGGGTTCGTCCCCCGAAAGCGTTGAAATCAGTCCGGACGGGAAGCTGCTGGCGGTCGTCACCATGAACGGCTCAAATCTTGCCACCGGCGATCCGGCCCGGACCCAGCACGGCGGCCTCTCGATCTATCGGCGCACGGAGGACGGGTTCGAGCCCGCGCAAACCCTCGAAACCGGGCGCATTCCCGAAGGTGTCGCCTTCACCGGCGACGGGAAATATCTGGTGGTCCAGTGCCATCCGGAGCGTGAGCTGCGGATTTATTCCGTCGGGAACGGCAAGGTTGAAGATACCGGTGAACGGGTCAAGTTGCCGGGCATGCCTTCGTCCCTGCGGGCGGCTAGGAAATAAGGCGGGATCTCCGGAGCCGGAGGAAGGCCGACGTCATCCCGACAAGGTCCGTGGTTGATTTTCCATCGCGGGAAATCGGTGGGTTGGCCGTCAATTTGAGCTGGATTTGAAGTCAGGAATCGGCCTGGCAGCCGAAATCGCAGGTCGGGCGAATCCTCCCCCGATATCCGAATATCACCGGATATTTTTGCCTTGCCGCCTGCCGGATTTTTCCTTTGGTATAAGAAATCTTGCTGGGGATTCCCTCCTCAGCGGGCGATTCGACCATCAAACCTCACAGCAACCCATGAAATCAAAATTCCGGTTTTCCTCGTCCCGATACACCTCCCGGCTCATCCCGCTGGCCACGATCTGTCTCGCGTTTTCCGGCACCGGATCGAGCGTCCAAGCCGCCACCATCAAGCTTTCCGCCACCTCGGCCGGGACCGTCAACTACAACGCCGGCACCACTTGGGATGGCGGCGTGGTTCCCGGCGCTGCGGACGATGTGGTCATCGATTACTCGACCGGCAGCACGGCCACCGCGATCAACATCGCGACCTCGGGCCAGCAGTATGCGAATTCCATCACATTCGGCTCGGGTGCCGGCGTCCCGTTGGGTGATTTCACCCTCAAGGGTGGATCCAGCGGCACTGCGAACCGCCGCATCCTGATCACCACCGGCAATATCACGGTGGACCCCTCGGTGACTGGAACCATCATGCTGGGACGGGTTCCCGGCGGCGCCCCGGATACCAACGCTTACCTGGATTCCGCAGCCGCGGGGATTACCCTGACCAACAACAACCTGACGAGCACCCTCTATAATCAGATCCGGTGGCAGCCCGGGAAGGACCTCACGCTGAAATCCGCGGGAGGGAAAATCGTCATCGACACCGATGCCCCGGGCTGGACCGCCCCCAGTTTCGCCTCGCTGAACGGCGGCAACAGCGCCACCTCATTCACCAACAGCGCCGGCACGGGATTGAAAACCCTGTTACTAAATGGCACGGGAGCGCACAGCTTCGGCGGGCGCATCGAGGACACTTCCGCCGGATTTTCAACCGCCCAGATCGCCCTCAACATCAACGGCGCGGGCCTGACCCAGACGCTGACTGGGGCAAGCACCTTCACCGGCGGGACCACCGTGAGCGTCGGGACCTTGGTGGCCGGCAGCTCGGCGGCGCTCGGCGCTGGCAGTGTCAACGTGGCTGCCGGCGCGGGCCTGCTTTACAAGCCGACCACGGACGTCTCTCTTGAAATCCCCGGCAACCTCACCGTCACCGGCGCGGCCAATACGGTGCTCGGCGGCTCCGTGGGCAGCTCCGCCGCGAGCGCGCAAATCAACGTCGCCGGCACCGCGACCATCACCGATGGCCCGCACACCATCGCGGTCAACGGCGTGCCCGGGATTCCCCACGCCACCGGCTTGGTCACCCTCATCCACGGCGGCGCGGGCAGCAGTTTGAATCCCGCCACCGTCCCGACGGTCACCGTGTCCAACAACACCGATTTCACGGTCGGAGCGCTCACCCGCACCGCGACTGACATCCAAGTGATGATCACGGCCTCGACCGCGCTGACCACCGCCTATTGGAATGGAAACCTGGCCAACGGAGTCTGGTCTGCCTCCAGCGGCTCGAACAGCAACTGGTCCGAGAACGCCGGGGGAGCGGCGCAAGGACTGATTCCCGGCCCGGACGCGAATGTCATTTTCTCCGCCACGGCACCCGTCTCCCCGCCTGTCGGCACCGTCCTCGGTCAGAACATGAGCATCAAGGGCCTAACCATTTCTGATACGGTAAACGGTCTCGGATTGAATGCCGACGGCAGGACGCTGACGCTCGGCACCGGCGGGATCACGATGGACGCCGGTGTGCCTGCCAGCACCATCGCCGCGAAGGTCGCGCTCGGCGCCAGCCAAACTTGGTCGATCGCGAGCGCCAATCCGCTCACCGTCTCCGGCGTCGTTTCCGAAATTTCCGCCGGCCTCGGCCTGACGAAATCCGGGACCGGCAAAATCGTGCTGACCGCCGCCAACACCTACAGCGGGACCACCACGATTTCCGGCGGAACCCTGCAACTGGGTGACGGCAACACCGGCATGGACGGCTCGGTCACCAACAGCACCAGCATCGTGAACAACGGCGTGCTGGCCTACAACCGCTTCGGCTCCAGCGCCTACAGCGGAAATATCAGCGGCACCGGCTCGGTGTCCAAGTCCGGCGCGGGCACGCAGATTCTCACCGGCTCGAATAGCTACGGCGGCACGACCACCATCGAGGCGGGCACGCTCCGCTTCGGCAAGGTCGCCTCGCTCTACAATGGAAATCCGGCCAGTTGGACAGCCGCGAATATCAACGTCAAAAGTGGCGCGAGACTGTTCGTAAACCTGGGAGGAACCGGTGAATTCGACACCTCGACCATCACCACTTTGCTGGCAAATCTGGCCGACAGTAGTTCCGCTACCAGTGGCATGAACGGCGGCTCCGTGTTCGGCTTCGACACCACGAATGCTACCTCCGAGATCACGCTTTCCGCCGCCCTCAACGACACCACGGGTGCCGCCGGTGGCAGCCGCGGCTTCGCCAAGTCCGGCGCCGGGACGCTAATTCTCAACGGCACGAACAACTACACGGGCACCACCACGGTCAGCGGCGGCACTCTGAAATTTGCGAAATCCGCGTCACTTTACGGCGGCAACCCGGCGAGCTGGACACCCGAAAATATCAACGTGAAAGCCGGTGCCATCTTCGCCGTGAACGTGGGCGGACCCGGTGAGTTCACTGCCACTGAAATCTCCACCCTTCTCACCAACCTGGATAACACCAACTCGGATACAACCGGGACCATCCCCGGATCCTCGGTCGGTTTCGATACCACCAATGCCGGCGGCAATTTCACCATCGATGACTTCATCTACGACCCTCAGGGAGGAGGCGCCCGCGGACTTATCAAATTCGGCACCGGGACTCTCACGCTTACCAAATCGAGCCTTTATACCGGCCCCACCCGCATCGACGCCGGGACCTTGCAGGTGGGAGATGGCACCGAACCTGGCGACGGACTGATTAGCAGCGGGACCATCATCAACAATGGCAGCCTCGTTTACAATCGTTTCGGCACCGCCACCTACGGCGGCTCCATCAGCGGCTCCGGCTCTGTCACCAAGACCGGCCCTGGCACGCAGACCCTGAGCGGAACCAGCACCTACACGGGGGTCACCAACGTCTTGAACGGCACCTTGGTCGCAGGCATTGGACCGGGCACGGGTGCCGCTTTCAGGGGCACCTCATCGATTAATGTTTCCCCCGGCGCAACGCTGGAGATTGCAGGAACGAACCTCTTCGTCGCCGGCCACGGCTTCGCTCTGAACGATTCCATCGTGATTACGGTGAATGCCGCGACCTTGCTGATGACCGAAAATACCGATACCCGCTTCGGTAATATCACGCTCAACAATGGATCCACTTGGACGTCCAACCGGACACTGAACGCTTACGACGCCCTGCTCGCCGACACTACCGCGGGTCCCGCCACCGTGAGCGTTACCGGCACCGGTGCGGCCACCATGAATGGCAGCGGCGGAATCCATCTCCAAGGAGTCCAGAATTTCAATGTCGAGGACACCACCGGCAGTCCGGCTGTGGACCTCGATGTCTCGATGATTTTGGGCACGACCGGAACCATCGGTGGCGCGGCCGGAGGAATTCACAAGATCGGTGCCGGCACCATGCGGCTCGGTGCCGCGAATGCCTATGCCGGAGAGACCATCATCGACGCCGGCCGGCTCGATCTGACAGGCAGCATCACCTCACCGGTCACAGTGTACGCCCCCGGCACCTTTTCAGGCAGCGGCACGGTCACCGGCAACGTGCAGGTCGTTTCGGGCGGCCATTTCGCCAGCCAGATCGCCGCCACTCCGGGTTCCCATATCGCCCTGCTGGTGGTCGGTTCCCTGACGCTGGATAGCGGGAATATCATCGACCTGACGGCAGCGACACCTCCCTCTCCCGGAGTTTATACGCTGGCCTTCACCAGCGCTGGGGTGACCTACACTCCCGGCACGGTGAATCTCAACGGTGTCACCGGCACCGTCTCGGTCAGCGGGAATTCCCTCATCCTGACGGTCCCTGGCGGCGCATCCGCGTACGACAATTTCGCATCCTCCAAGGGACTCACCTCCGCGAATAACGGCGGCACCGACGATCCGGATTTCGATGGAATCGAAAATCAGTTGGAATTCGTCCTCGGCGGCAATCCGCTGGCCTCCGATAGCCCATCGATACTTCCGGTTCTGACGACCGACGCGAATAGCTTCATCTTCACGTTCAATCGTGCGGATGAGTCGGAAGCCGAAGTCGCGCTGACGTTCGAATACAGCTCAAATCTCACCGCGTGGACCGACATCGCGGTGGGTGCCGCCAGCGCCGGCCAGGTCACGATTGCGGAAAACGGCGGAGCGCCCGACACGGTGGTTGTCACCATTCCGAAATCCAACGCGGTCGGAGGGAAGCTCTTCGGCCGGCTCAAGTCCTTGAAATAAAGGCTTCGCCGCAAGCCGCTCCGCCCGTGAATGGGCGGAGCGGCGATCGGGTTCACGGTTGGCGAATGTCGCCCGCGACTATCGCCGCCGCAGCGTTCCTCCCCCCAAAACTTCCGTACCGCATTGTCGCGTTTCAGGATTCGAAAACCGCGAGCAAGTCAGTTCAGTGAGCCTGGAAATTGGCCACAGGATAATCGCCGCTCACTCCGAATGCGACGCCGACTATCCCACCATCACTGGATCGCCGCACGTAGAACGTCCCGGACGAACTCCTCCATATGGCGATGTCCTGTTTTCCATCCCCGTCGTAATCTCCGGGCACGGGTAAATCCGTGGCCATCAATCCAAAGTCGATGGGTGCCCCCGGCGCACCGGAGTTGCGGGGAAATATGGTCCACTCCAGCTTGCTCGAAATTTCAGCGATTACAGCAAAGTCGGACCTGAGGTCGCCGTCGAAATCGCCGTCCACCGCCGTATTGTCGCTCGCGCCGAACGGGATCCGCTCCTGCCCCCCGTCGGAGGATCTTCGTAACAAAAAAACGGCGGTGCCGTCGCTCTGCGGGGATTGCACGCAGAAGTCCGCTTTGCCATCGCCGTCGTAGTCACCGATGACCGCGGAGTCATCAGTCCCGCCCCAGCGGACGCTGGTAATCGCTCCATCCGGATTGTTATCGCTGCCCACATAGATGTATTGGTTGGCCTCGTTTTGAATCCGGCGGAGCACGGCGGGATCGGCCCGGCCGTCCCCGTCGTAATCCGCGACCACGGGTTTGTCTCCGGATTGGCCGAGGACGATAATTCTCTCGGCGCCCGTGGTGCTCTCAAGAATTCGGAATTGACCTGTCGCGCCGCGCCAAATGGCGATGTCGCATTTCCCATCGCCATCATAGTCGCCTGGCACCGGGATGTCTGTTTCCGCGCTGCCGAAGGTGACGCCCGCAAATCCGCCCGCGCTGTAGGAAATGAACCAGGTCATCGGTTTCCCGCTACCCGTGCCCGATCGCACGACCGCGAAATCGGTAATGCCGTCCCCGTCGAAATCCAGCACCGGCTTCCGGGTCGAAACCGCCGTCGCCCGAAGGAAATACCCGGTCGTGGCCGCGATCGGTTGGTCGATCCGCGCGATCCGCACGGTGCTGTCGATTAGGGACACGGTTTCCACCACTCCGGGATACCCATCGATCCCGGGTGCTGACCACGTCCGGAGATCGGAGGAAAGCTCGTATGAAAGCGTGCTGGCCGCCGCCAATTCATATTCCACCACAAAGTATTTGTTCCCGTTGATGACGGTGAAATAAACCGCCTTGGTTTTCGGAGCTTCTGCTCGGGAAATCGTGGAGAAGACCGCGAGGGCGCTGCAAAGGGACAGGGCGAGAGCAATGCGTGACATGATTTTCTCCGAAGAGTTTGGATTTACGTAATAGAGCTAATTCAGGCAAGGCTAGCGGCCGGAACCCGCGCGTGCAAGCCGCTGCATGCGGCTGCGATACCGTGGCGGCGGATTGCATCCGCCAAGCCCCGCCGGACCTATCACTGTCGTGTCGCCCAGAATCTTACCCCTCGCTGCCAGGGGTCCGCTAACGCACGGTCATACGATGCTTGAACAGCCCGAGATCACTGACATACAAATTGTTCCCGCCTCGACTGTATTCTCAGTCTCAATCTGCGATGTCGGGTGATAGCGGAGGGTGAGGTTACTCCATGCTGATTCTAATCCGGTAGAAACGTGCGAATGCTGGCGGAACCGGGTGAGGAACGACGGTGGGGGTGGCGGTGAGGACCGGAGCGAAAGTCTTGAGGACTGTCCACGGACGGTCGAGCTTGGTGTTCGTCTCGACAATGTACCGTCGCCCGGGTTGCCGGGAGAAAGTAATTCCGGGGCCATCCGGCGAGCTAACAGTGCTCTCAAACCGGGAAGCCGGATCGTCCGGGGAGGTGCCGGCAATCATTTCAAACAGGTCGCTTTGCCCGTCATGATCCGCGTCGAGATCGCCTTCCAAAGCGGCGTACGGATCACGTCCCAAAGAGGCTTCCAGTCCATCCGGCGCACCATCATTATCGGAGTCTCGGTCCGCGATATTGTCCAGGCCGTCGCCGTCGGCATCGCCGGGGGCCTCAGCCAAATCGGCGAGACCGTCGTTGTCATAGTCACCATCGCTGGCGAAGAAGTAGTTGACCGCAAAGGTGCTGTTGTCGGGATTGGTGTTCGGGTCGATTCGCAGACTGGTGATGGTCGTGTTGTCCCATTGCGAGTTTCCCTTGGCGTTGAGAAAATAAGTGTGAAACCCGCCATCGTTGATCGTAGGAAAACCGATTCGCCGGGCGCTCGCGATATTGCCATTCTCATTGGCATAGAACAGTTCGGCGGACCCGAGCGAGCCGGTCTTGCGCATGCTGACAACAAAGTGTGCGATGTTGGCGGTGGGGATCTTGAGGCCGGAGCGCTGGAGCTTGGGATCATTGGTGGGTGTGCGGCCAGTGAGTAGTCCGCCGCTCACCGCGGCATCTTCGACCTGATCAACCGTCCACCCGTCGAAATCGCCGGTCGTCTCGAAGTAGGAGTCGAAGATGCCATCATAGGGGTCGCGCCTGTGGGCGGCCTCCACCCGATCGGGTTGGGAGTCGCCATCGGAGTCGAGGTCCGCGTAGTTCGGACTGCCGTCGCCATCCGGATCGCCGTCACCTTCCACGGAGTCGGGGATCCCATCACCATCGAAGTCGGCTGCCGCTGCGGTTTCCCAGTCAAGCGGGTACGACCACGTTCCATTCTGCCCGGAACTGGTCACGGCCCGCAGGCGATATTCATACCTTGAGGTGGCCAATCGCTCGCTGAGCTGGACCGGACCGGCTGCTGCCAGCACTTGGGAATCACTCCATTCTCCGCCATCGGTCCGTTCTTGGATTTCGAAATGATCGAAGCGGCTCCACTGGCTCCAGCGGGTGTCGAGGTCGCTCCAGATTCTATCGGTTACCAAGAAGTGGTGTTCGCTTGGATCGTCATTCGAGATGGCGATGGGATTGATGACCGTTGGGGGGAGATAGGACGGTTCGTCCGGACCTTGGTGCCAGAAAGGGACGTCCGGATACTGTTGGCTATAGGCCTTGATCGCTTCGACCATCCCCGAGCCAAGTGTGGGGAAAGTGTTCCAATTAAACCCACTTCCGCTGATATCCCACCATCCGGGAGTCGCCACGCGGAGGCGGTTGGGCACGAGATTACCCAACTCCTTGAAAGTCCCGGTATAAGCGTCCTCGATATAGCTTGGAGTGTCGCGCAGGGTGCCAGCGGTGTCCGCCGGTTTGGGGTGCCACTCGAAGAACCCCCAGCCGCGATTGCGTTTTCCGGTAAGGTTCACATATTGCAGCATGGCACTGAGATTTGGAACGGTGCCGAAGCGCGTAAGCCCTAGCATTCCGTTCTGCTCGGTGTAACCGGTCCAGATCGGCGTGGCTCCCGATCGGATGCGGCCGGCGGCGATGAATTCTCCGGGGATCTGGTGCAGGAAAATGTGATCGGCAGGCAGGCCCTCGGCGACCATGATGGCGAGCGTGTCGCGGCCGAAGTTACGCACCAGATGCTGGCGGAACCCAAAGGCGGGCTGACCGGGATTTCCCGTCGGCCATTTGTAAGCGCCGCCTTGGTCGAACGTGTCCCACGACCAAGCCTGCCAGAACTTGTTAGCAGCAACCCGCACGCGAGGGGCATCGAAGCCGCCGGCCGTGAATCCCGTTCCACTCCCCGGGCTAACGTTGAAATTCGGATCCGTGATGGCAGCGGGAAATGCGGTGAGGTCCCAGTAACGCAGTGTCCACGTCGAAAAGCTGGTGCCGAAGCGCGCATTGAACGAGACTCCAGTGCCGTTGGCGTCGGCCGGGGTGGGATCGTCATAGAACTGGCTCCGCATCGCACCGCCGATGTTGATGAAGGTTCCCACAATGGCGGCATCAGCGCCTTCCCCTGAATGGCTGCCATCGGTGCCATCGTAAATTCCTTTGTGTTGCAGCCAGTCTCGAAACTCGGTGATGGCATACGGGCTGTAGTCGCCGAGTTGCGCATCATCGGTTTCTCCTCCGCTGGGTAATTCGGTTTCCACGCAAAGGTTGAAGACGGGCACGACTTGTTCGTAGCCATTGATCCGTGCTTTCATGTCCCGTGCCCAAGTTGTAGCCCGTTGTTCGCGGTAGGCGGTTTGCACCGGCGCGAGCCGCGAATAGGTCACCCGTTTGTAGTTCCTGTCGCCACCCCAGCTTTCGACATTTGCGATGCTCGACCAGGTGGTTCCGTTGAGACGCCACTGGAACTCCCGCAGGTCGGTGGCTTCCAGAGCGTCACGTTGCGCTCCACTGAGCGGAATGGTATAGATCGGCACGAAGCGCATCCCAAACTTCTGGAATCGTGGAAGGCCCCCGGCCATCGAACTGATCTGCTCGGGATTGACAATGCCTCCCGATCCGACGCGGGTGTAGATCTTGTTAGTGCCCATCTGGTTCAGCAATTCCTCAAAACGGGAATCAGGGTAATTTCCTAACATGAAGCCCGAATTCAAGGTGAGGAAGTAGCGGGAGTTGTTTGCGTCGGTGCGCGGCAGCTCGCCGGTGTATTGCAGGCTGGCGCAGTCCAGATTAATGGTGGAGCCGGTCGATCCTCCATTAGGGAGGTCGAGGCGGATCTGTGTGATGGTGCCGGTCCACCCCGTGGCCGCGGACAAATCGACCACATATTCGGAATAACCCGGATCATTGGGTTTGATGGGAAAACTGACGACCCTCGACGCGGAAAATCCTGGCGCATCGGCACGGGACCAGTAGATCGCCGCGCCAGTCGCACTTGAGCCGTTGCGAAATCGAACAATGAGTGAGTTCACCGATTGGGAATCGAAGGCTAGATTCGAGGGCGATACGAAATAAGGATCATTCCCAGTCGTGTTGTAGCTAACGATTCCCCCTTTGATGGCAAGGTTTTGGGCGGTGCCCCCAAGCGTCCAGCCTAAGGCAGCGCTGCCGTGGCTCCAGTCCCAGGTTTGGCGGCCGCCGCCTTGGTGGAGGTCGAAGCGGTCAAGGTAAACGGCCCCCTCCTCGCCAGTTCCGGTGGTGATTTCCAGTCGGAATTGCTTGAGCGTCTGGACGGGACCACCCGCCCCGTTTGTGAATCCCTCAACCGTGTAGTTCGCAAGCGTGGTGAGGTCGAGCTGGTAGCGACGGTTGAAGGTGTCGTTCGCAACCACCGGAATGACGATCGACTTGGCATTATTCCAAGTGGTGTCCTCGTTGGTGATGAATTGGAGGATGGCGGCGGCGCTACCGGACTTGTTTCGAAGCGAAAATTCGATGACGCGATAATCACTGGAAGGCAGTCCCAGGTTGGTTGGGGATTCGAGGCGGTTCAGCCCTGCCTTGGCCTCGAAAAAGAGCATGCCGCCCTTTGTTTTCAGATTTGTGGCATCCTGCGAGATGGTCCAGCCCAGCGCGTTGTTGTC